>CAUWJP010000066.1:0-1793 GCA_963559135.1 uncultured Sellimonas sp. | reverse complement strand
TCTTATGTGATTGTTTATGCGTATTTCCGGACGATCTCCTGCATTTTATCAAAACACTGCTCCATCTCGTCCACCAGTCGGAACTGTGTCCTTGCACGAACCAGATTGTGTTCCGGATACTCTGTTTTAAAGTAAGTGTCTCCCTGAAGATAATCTGTCAGGAAACGGATACCACACTCCAGTGTCATCAGTCTTGCTCCCCACGGAAGGCTTTCGATTTCCTCTTTCGTAAGGACATCCTTTGTCTCCTCCAGATAACCTTTCACATACAGCTCATACAACGAGATGTCAAAATGCACCAGATCAAGGTTTTTCTCATCTTCAGCTGCAGTAGCTGCACCAAACCGGATAGAATCACCAAAATCATTTGCTGCAAGTCCCGGCATAATCGTGTCCAGATCGATAATGCACAGTCCTTTTCCAGTCTTGGAATCAAAAAGAATGTTATTCAACTTCGTATCATTATGAGTCACACGAAGTGGAAGCGTTCCGTCATCCTGCTGTTTCACAAGCACTGCACAGTCATCCTTTCTTGCAAGTACAAAATCCACTTCCGGTATACAGCTTGATTTGCGGTTTTTCAGATCCCGCTTCATTGCCACTTCAAATGCCTCGAAACGCTTCACCGTATTGTGAAAATCCGGAATCGTCTCATGCAGTTTGGATGCCGGATAATCGCCAAGCTGTTTCAGAAAATGCCCAAAACTGCTGCCGGATTGATAGAACTGTTCCGGCTCCTCTACCAGCTGATAACACTCGGAATCAGCAATAAAGTTATAGCATCTCCATGGCTCACCTTCACTGTCCTCGAAATAGTTGGCTCCGCTCTTCGTCTTAATATAGGCGAGAGTCTCCCGATCCGGATCTCCGCCTTCCTCTCGAATCACATTTCTAAGATATTCCGTTACACCGAAGATATTTTCCATAACACCTGCCGGATCTTTAAATACATTGCTGTTTACACGCTGTAATACATAGGAAAGCTCATCTCCATCTTCTCCCGGCATATATACAGCATATGTCTCATTGATATGACCTGCTCCAAACGGTTTTACATAGCTGCAACGATTTCCAAATCCAAAAGCATAAATAGCATCCTCCAGATCCCGGTCATTGACACCATCTATCTTCCGACGGGTAGAGAAGATCACCTCTCCCGCCTCTACCTTCTGTTTGATTCCAATATTACAATTTGCCTTTACCACACTGTTCAGGCTGATATGAGCGCCCTTTGCCACATGGGAATCATGATCTACTACTGCACCACTGTTGATCAGAACTCCGTGTTCGATAACCGTATGCGTATTAATCACTGCCTTCTGCATAATAAATGTACCATTTCCAATGACAGCACTCTGGCTTACAAATGCTGTCGGATGAATGATTGCCGGCACCTTGTATCCTGCTTCCATCAGCTTTTCTGTCCAGAAAAGCCGCATATTATTGTCTCCAAGTGCAGCTACTGCCGTGTCATATTTTTCAAGAAAACTCTTGTAATCACAGCATTTTCCGATCACGTCCTTATCTTTCAGAGCGTCGTCCAAAAATACAACATCCTCATAGCCTAAAAGCCATGCTGTCTCCTGAATCATGTGCCCAAATCCACCGGCACCTAAAATCAATAAGCTCTTCATTGCATTTCTCTGTAAGAGATATCCTATTCTCTTATCTTCCCTTTCTCCATATTTTACTCTTATCCTCTCCCGCCTTCTTCGGCGGCAAAAGGCTAGGGTCATCATCTGTAAGCGCAAAATATTGCTACGCTGCCCATGAATCACGCTTGCACCAAAATG
>CAUWJP010000065.1:0-2161 GCA_963559135.1 uncultured Sellimonas sp. | reverse complement strand
TATGGAATGATTTTTAGGGCAACACAATCCGTCGAATTATTTTGCGCTTACGAAAAACAGGGAATCGATCCATTTTCATCGATTCCCTGTTTTTTACTGTCTATTCTGCCTTTGTGTTAGACGTTCTCTTCCTAATGTGTAAATCCGGCAAATGATAATTCGCACCCGTGTCCAACACGGCTGAAGATGCTGACAATTCTCGTCATGACTACGGGATACTGCTCCTCCTGCGTAAGAACCAGTATTTTCGTATTATCTTCCGTAAATTCTGCCCGTTCCACCTCCGGGATTTCCAACGACTCCTTCAGGATTTCCGAAACCATCTCCTCTGCCAAACTTATCATACACATAATTCCGCAGAAATGCCTACTCAAGAATTGGTTTGTCAAAAAAAGCCAGCAGCTTTGTCACCTCTGTGAGCAGACAGCGATACATATAATCATGAATTGTCATTCCTACAGTTTCAGTAAACAGACAATTCAAGTGATATTTTTAATAATGAACAACCTCCGCAACAGTTTCCAATTCTATCCTGCCGTCCAGATGACTTTCATTATATTCTATCATCGCCTCTATGCTAATGATTAATTGACCATACATTCATGTCCCTCCTTTTCAGTAAACACAATGAGGATCGATTTAATAATTATTGGCTGATTTACTATAATGAATTTTCATCCCCATCATGAAACGCATCACGGTAAATCAGTTTTCCGGCAACCTAATTTGCTACCAATTCATCCAAAAATAAAATCTGCAAGTGCTCATCGTCGAAACCATTATCTGATACCGTAATGCCATTCTCAAACCCAAACCGGAAATAATAATCTCCTTCCAATGATGCAGTCCACGAATATCCTAATTTTCTTGTTCTTCAAATGCATTTCTGCACAAGAACGAATTCTACTCCTATATTTTGATATCCCTTTAACCCGCTTTTGCTATCATATAGTCCAAAACTTATTTATTTTTTGTTCTTAAGCTCCAAAATGAAGGAACTACTTTAGATTCATATCTCCCATTACTTTCTCATCACCGATGCGAAAAGGCACAATTCCACGCCTTGAATAATTAGTAGAAACACCAAAATCTTAAACGGCTTGGTTTTTTCTTTAAATTGGTGGATAAATATTGCATGGATGTCCAAGAAGTCTCATTATTTCCAATTCATCTCTTGCATCTAACAGGGCATTATGTGTTTCTATGTATTCCTTATTGCCAAGCATTCTCATAATATTCTCAACTCCATATCCTCGTTTTAATCTGCCTGTTTTGCAACAATCTGCTGATTTCGGGATCATTGGATTATACTGTATGTAAGCTGCAATACGCATAATATCATGCCAAATAAAATCTTTCATAAACACTAGGCAATTTTTATCAAATCCTGCATTATAAGCAAAAATAGAAGAAACATCGTGTTCAATCAGGAATGCTAGAATCTGATTCTCCATTTTTTTCCGAGAAACCTTCTCCTCATTTATTCCTTTTAAGTGAACAGCATAATCAAACATTCCTCCTTCCTGCATAGCTTCTTTGATTACATAGTACTTATACCCAACAGCCTTATAATTACTCGCATCAGCAATCACTATTCCCACTGTCATTACAGTACCGTTCCATGTCGTTTCTGTATCTATTACCGCAATGTATTCTTTCATTCTATTTTCCTTTCGGCCTATAATATTTAGTTAATTTTCTTTTAGTAATAGCTTTTACTACTGAATCCATAAACTTCTGTTTATCAGGAATCGAAATTTCCCACATTTCATTTGTCCTTATATTCCACAAGATACCATTATCTAAATTTTGAGCAATCATATAACATGCACACTGAAGATAATGTTCATGTTTAAGCTGCGAAACAAATTTAAGCTCGTAGATTGTATCATTTTTTCTTACATCTGCATTTCCAAGAGCATCAAATACTTTTTTCCCGTTCTTTTTTTCGGCAAATGCTATACTACACATAATCTGTTCCTCTTCGTCATGTCTAAGGCGCGTTTGGATTCGTCTGGTCAATAACTCTTTCTGTTCGTCTGTGACTAATGGCATTGAAACCTGAGTGTAATATCTACGTTGATTTGTTTCTAATGATGTTAGATAAAGAGTAAGCGCAAAATAATTCGACGGATTGTGTTGCCCTAAAAATCATTCCATA
>CAUWJP010000064.1:0-3235 GCA_963559135.1 uncultured Sellimonas sp. | reverse complement strand
TTACTATTTGTGCCGCCGACTTGGCGGCGGAATGGAGATTATTATGAAAAAGAAAAAAGTTCTGGCTGTGATGTTGGCAGCGGCAATGGTAGGCACGTTGGCTGTTGGTTGTGGTGGCTCTTCAGATGATTCTTCTGGTGATGGCGGGTCCGGAAGCTCAAAAAAAGTTACGATCACAACATGGAATGAGCCTAATTCCAATGATGAACTGAATATGTACAAACAATGTGAAGAAGCAACAGGAATCGATTTGGAAGTTACGGTAATTCCGGAAACGGACTATTCGTCAAAATTAAATCAGATGGTATCGACCGGAGATGATTCAGCGGATATTTATATCGTATGGGAGAACGATATCGCAAATTTTGCTGAAGCGGGCGGAATTGATTCTCTGGATGATTATCTGAAAGATTCGGATATTAATACAGATGATTTTATTGATGCGGTTTCAAAACTTTCAGACGGACTGGGAGGAACATACGGACTTCCATGGTGTGCGGCTACAGAGATCTTATTCTACAATCAGGATATGTTTGATGCGGCAGGTATTGAATATCCGACAAATGACTGGACATATGCGGATTTCCTTGATGCAGCCGAAAAATTAACACAGAAAGACGGAGATTCAACAAGTGTATACGGATGTATGCTGCCGGATATTCAGACATGGTGGGCTGGTATAGGCGGAGCCGGTGATCAGGTTTATGATCCTTCAACAGGTGAAATGGTGATTGGAGATGGAACAGAGCAGTTTGTCAGCGATTGTGCGGATATGGTAAGTAAAGGAATCATGCCGGAACCATCATCTGATACTGCAGATTTGTTCGGATCAGGAAAAGCTGCAATGTCCTGGGCAGGAAGCTGGAATATTGCAACATACGGAGATAAACTGGATTTCAATTGGGATATTGCTACTCTTCCGACAAATAAAGTGAAATATAATACTTTACATACAGGTTTCTATACTATCAATGCAAACAGTAAGAACAAAGACGCAGCATGGGAAGTAATCGAATACCTTATGGGAGAAGAAGGACAGACAATTAACTCAAAAGCAAGTGGAAATATGTCAGCTTTAAAGACTATCGCAGCAGAAGAAGCATGGAAAGTGGAAAGTGCAACAACTATCGAGAACTGGGAAGCTATGACAGATTCACTGGAAGCTGGAGTTTTTGGATATACTTGTCTGCCATCCGGTGTTACAAGTAATGCAGTAAGTAATTTTAACTCAGCAACACTTGGAGAAAAAACTCCGGCAGAAGCTGTTAAAGAATCAAGCGATTATGCAGCGGAGACGATAGGATACTAATACGGTAATTTCTTAAGGGTAGTTTCCACATGGAAATTACCCTTTTATAAAAGAAAAGGAGGTTGAACAATGGGTAAAGGAACTGTGAGAAAGAAAAGTGGATGGCACAGAAGACAGAACAGAGTTGCATATGCGTTTGTTGCTCCATGGTTTATCGGGTTTATCTGCTTCACATTGTTTCCTATTATTTTCATGTTTTCTGTCAGCTTGACAAACAGAAAGCTAAATGGTGTCTCTGAGTTTGTTGGATTTGCAAATTATGAAAATATGTTTCAAAGTGATGCAGTGTGGAATTCCATCAAAGTCACCTTGTTTTTTACGATAATCATGGTGCTTGTGACAACAATCTGGGCAGTTATTATGGCGCTCCTTCTTAATCAGAAGCAGAAGTTAAACGGGATTTTTCAGTTTTTCTATTTCCTTCCATCAGTAATCCCTTCCGTTGCACTGGCATATGCGTTCAGAACAATCTTTGGAAAAGAGGCAGGTCTTTTTAATGCACTTCTTTCGGCTGTTTCGGGAAAGAATGTTGCGGTGAACTGGCTGTATGATCACACAACGGTATATATGGTGGTATTTTTCATCACACTTTTTACCTACAACACAGGACAGATGATGTTGATATTCAGATCAGGACTTAATGATGTACCTATGGAATTATACGAAGCAAGTGATCTGGACGGAGCAGGTGCATTCACAAAGTTTTTCAATATTACGTTGCCGATGATTTCTCCGTTGGTTCTTTTCAATGCGGTCAATGGATGTGTGAGTGCATTAAACGGATCTTTTGCATTACTCTACCCACTGACAGGAGAAACCGGGGATCCGGACGGAATGACTCAGGTATTGAGCTTGCTGATTTATAAAGAAGCATTCAGTAACATGAAGGTGGGATATTCCTGTGCATTGTCTGTTCTGCTGTTTATCATTGCAGCAGCATTTGGGGCATTGATTTTCGGATTGTCCAAAAAGCTTGTTTACTATGAGAATTAGGAGGTAAGTTATGAAAAACAATATGAAAACTAAAAAAAGAGTGACTAATATCGTTCTTTATATTATCAAAATTCTTGTAGCAATCATCATGTTCCTGCCGATTATCTGGATTATTACAGGAGGGTTCAAGACTTTAACTGAATTTACGACGTCATCGGATATCCTGCCGAAAAAAACCACATTGGAAAACTTTCAATATATTTTTAATAATTCCAATATATTTTTGTATGTGAGAAATACAGTTCTGCTTATGATCGGAACTACGGCAGGTACATTGCTTTCTTCATCATTAGTGGCATATCCTCTGGCGAGAATGGACTTCAGAGGCAAAAATATTATTTTTACGGTGATTATCATGACTATGATGATTCCTAATATTGCCCTGATTATTCCGCAGTACATCATGTTTGGAAAGATCGGATGGCTGGATTCTTTGCTTCCGATGATTGTTCCTGCATTTTTTGCCTATCCGTACAATGTATTTTTGTTCAGACAGTATTTCCGTTCTATACCAAAAGAACTGGATGAATCTGCAACAATCGACGGATGCAACAAGGTACAGATCTTTTTTAAGGTTCTCGCACCGTTATCAAAGCCTACGTATGCTACCATCGGGGTATTGTCATGCGTATTCTGGTGGAATGAACTGACACAGCCGGTATTTTATATCAACAGTGATCAGTGGAGAACACTTACTATAGCGTTAATGACAAGTTATATGTATACATCGGGAAATGCGTTCGTTATTAACTGGCCTTCTATCATGGCGGTTTCCACTTTAATGATTATTCCGCCTATGTTATTATATATATTTGGAAATAAGTTTTTGGTTGGAGGAATCAAGACGACCGGACTGAAAGGATAACATATGTAACAAATTTAGGTAATTGCGAAACAGTTTTGCAGGCTTGATTCCAGCAAGGTCAAGATCCG
>CAUWJP010000063.1:0-3263 GCA_963559135.1 uncultured Sellimonas sp. | reverse complement strand
CGTGTTCGGGACTTTCACCCGCTAGAGCGCGCCCATGGCGCGCAAACAAAAGGAGTCCGCCGCATTTGCGGCAGACTCCTGCTCTTATGCGGGCTCTCTGTCTATTATTTTACGGCTCCTGTAATACCTTCTGCAAACTGTTTCTGAAGTACGAAGAAGACGATCATAGTAGGAATAGAACAGAAGAGAACTCCCACCATTAACACACCATAGTCGGTTGTATATCCACCTGCCAGGTTCGCAATCAACATTGGCATTGTCTGTGATTCTGGCAGTGTCATGATAACTTTCGGCCACAGGTATGAATTCCATGCATTCATGAATGTAATAACCGCTGCGGCAGCGTAGGTCGCTTTCATCATCGGCATATACATTCTGACGAAGATTCCGATTTCACTCAGTCCGTCAATACGTGCTGCTTCCATAACGTCAACAGGGAAGTTACGCGAATTCTGGCGGAACATCATGATCAAAAACGGCGTCGAAAGAGATGGAAGGATGAAACCTACCGCCGAGTTCAAAAGCTTTGCTGAGGAAAGCAGTCTGAACAGAGGAATCATTGTTGCTACCTGAGGAATCATCATGGCAAGAAGAATAATGGAAAACAAAACGTCCTTTCTCTTATCATGATAAAGCTCAAATCCAAATCCGGCGAGGGAACAGATCAGAATTGCAAGCACTGTCTGCAAAATGGAGTACACAAATGAGTTCCCCATTGCCCCCCAGAGATCATTGTTCGAAACCAGATTCTGGAAGTTTTCCATAAAGTGGCTGCCGAGCGTGATCTTACCGTTTGCTACATCAAATGACTCGTTTGTAGCTGCTGAAATCATCCAGTAGAACGGAAAAACTGAAAGGAACGATACAATAATCAGGAATATGTACGTAGGAATTAACCGACGCTGAATCATACTTCTATTCTTTTTCTTAGTCACGCGTATCACCTACCTTCATATTGATAAATGCAAGGATTGCAACGATGATGAATACGAAGAATGACATTGCTGTCGCGTATCCAAAGTTTGCAACGCCTTTTCCCAGTGAGTTATTGTAAATATAATGTGACATTGTGATTGTCGCATTGGCCGGACCACCGTTTGTCAGGTTGACCGACTCGTCGAACAACTGCAGTGTTCCGTTGATTGACATGATGAATGTCATGATAATCGTTGGTTTCAGCAGTGGAACTGTAATGTTCCAGAATGTTTTCCATCCGTTTGCACCGTCGATCTTTGCTGCCTCGTAAACGGAATATTCAATATTCTGTAAACCTGCAAGATAGAATACCATGTTGTATCCTGTCCATCTCCAGATCAGGGCGATGATAATAACCGCCTTTGCACTGGCTGCATTTCCGAGGAAATTGTAATTGGATTCCAGAATTCCAAGATTAACCAGAATCGAGTTAATAAGACCATCCGTTGCAAATAAGGATTTGAAAATCAAAGAATAAGATACCAGGGATGTTGCACAAGGAAGAAAGATACATGTACGGAAAAATCCCTTTAATTTCAGATGCTTGTTATTCAAAAGCTGTGCCAGCAAAATTGCAAGGATCAACATGATCGGTACCTGGATAATCAGATACAGAAATGTATTTCCGACTGATGTCAGGAACAGCTTATCCTGAAACATTCTGGTATAGTTATTAAAGATCGGTTCAGACCACTGCATATTTGCACTGGAACCGGTCTGCAGTGACATAATAAAGGCCTGAATCATCGGCCAGAATGCCATAACTGCAATCAGTATCGTGGCGGGAGTCAAAAATACCCATCCGGCCGCTGATTGCTTGGCAAGTAAGCTCATCTTTTTTTTCTGTTTCACTTGAGCCCCTCCCTTACGTTAGTTTGAATAACGAGGAACGAAAATTCGTTCCTCGTTATCATTCATTTTCTCTGTCTGATCAGCAGATTAGTTGCCCATTTCGAAGTTCAGCTGGTCTTCTGCTTCTTTCAATGCGTCCATTGTATCTGCACCATTGATGATATTTACAATTGCAGATCCGATGTAGTTACGTGCTGAATAGTGATAGTCGCTCTGTTCGATTGTCTGTACATGAGTTCCCATTTCAACGATATCAGCATAGATCGGCTGGTTGTTGAAGTATTCTACGCCTTCATTGTAAACTTCTGTTTCACCTGCAGGTGCATATGTAGAAATAACACCACCATCTTTCAGTGCGTTGTCATATGTTGTTGTGCTTCCACCGAATGTGTAGGAAAGGAAGTCTTTTGCAAGATCAGCATTCTTGCAGTTGGATGTGATGTACAGAGAAGATCCTCCGTTACTTGCATATCCCTCGCCACCTTCCAGTGTCGGCATAGTTGTAATTTCCCATTTACCGCTGTTTGCTTCAACTTTTTCGATTGTAGGAATGATCCAGTTTCCGTTCATAACACCAGCAACCTGGTCGCCCTGGATTGCTTTGTCTGTGTAGTCAGACCAGCTGTTTGGCATAAGGAGAACGTTCTCTTTTGCCATCTCAACGAGCTTCTCAACGATTGTTACAAGTTTTTCATTTTCTGTAATGTAAGGTTTTCCATCTTTGAACTGTGAAACACCTTCTGCCTGAAGCATGATGTATACAAGGTCATTTCCATCACTGTTCATGCAAAGGAGATATTTTCCTGTTGCATCGTATACAGCTTTACCAATTTCAATGAACTTGTCCCATGTACATCCTGTCAGGTCATCGATTGTGTATCCTGCCTGTTCCAGAAGGTCTGTACGGTATGCTGCAACAACAGTACCATTATCTACCGGTACTCCGTAATGTTCGCCGTCGATTGTGGAGTAAGCGATTTTCTCAGCTGCGAAATCATCCCAGTTGATGTCAACATCTCCAAGCGGTGTCCATGCATCCGGATAGTCTGCTACATATCTCTGAATGTAGTGATCCTGGAAAAGCACGATATCAGGAAGGTTGGAGTAGTCTCCTGAAGATCCTGCTGTTGTAATTGCTGTCTCAACATCTTCAGAAGAAGACTGTTCAATAATCTCCAATTCAAATTCAGAATCTACATTTTCCTTATAATCTGCCGCTGCTGCCTCAATCGCCGGAATATTAAATGCCGGGTCCCATGCATATACTGTCAATTTGTGGCTGTCACTTGAGGAACCGGAATCTCCCTCGTCAGAAGATCCGCTGCCGCCGCATGCTGCAAGGGAAAGTGTCATAGCTCCAACCAGTAATACTGAAAGTAACTTTCTTTTCATAATAATCTCCATTCCGCCGCCAAGTCGGCGGCACAAATAGTAAT
>CAUWJP010000062.1:0-3299 GCA_963559135.1 uncultured Sellimonas sp. | reverse complement strand
ATCTCTTGCTGAACTGAGGTGCACGACGTGCTGCCTTGAGACCGTATTTCTTACGTTCTTTCATACGTGGATCACGTGTAAGGAATCCGTTTGCTTTTAATACTGGTCTGTATTCAGCGTCTGCCTCAAGTAATGCTCTTGAGATACCGTGACGGATTGCACCAGCCTGTCCTGTATATCCGCCTCCGTGTACGTTTACTAAAACGTCGAATTTGTCTACTGTTTCTGTAGCAACGAGCGGCTGACGAACTACAACTTTTAATGTCTCAAGTCCGAAATACTCGTCGATATCTCTTTTATTGATTGTGATTTTACCTGTTCCTGGTACTAAATATACTCTTGCGATGGATTTTTTTCTTCTTCCTGTTCCATAGAATTTTGCACTAGCCACTGTATTTTCCTCCTCTCAACCTTTCCTTAAAATGTCAGCACTTCTGGTTTCTGAGCTGCATGAGCATGTTCTGCTCCAGCATAAACGTGAAGTTTCTTAATCATTGCTCTTCCTAAAGGTCCCTTCGGAAGCATTCCTTTTACAGCAAGCTCGATAACCTTTTCCGGTTTCTTAGCCATCATTTCTTTCAGTGTAGTTTCTTTCATACCACCAACATAGTCAGAGTGGTTGTAGTAGATCTTCTGATCCATTTTCTTTCCTGTTACTTTGACTTTGTCAGCGTTGATTACGATTACATAATCTCCTGTATCAACGTTCGGTGTGAAAACCGGTTTATTTTTTCCTCTTAAAACATTTGCAATTCCAGAGCAAAGACGACCTAATGTCTGTCCTTCTGCATCAACTACATACCATTTTCTTTCAATCTTATCTGGATTAGCCATATAAGTTTTCATTGGTTGACCTCCTGCTTACATTCTTTATTTTCTTCTATAAACTCATGTATCTATTGGGAAATCAGTCCGCTCCGGGGCTTTGGTGCAAACTGTTTTCTTCTCACGCCATACTGCTTTATTATATTATGCCTTCTCTTTTGTGTCAACCTTTTTTTCACTTTTTTACTGCTTTTTCAGTAGTTTCAGTCCTCATTTGTTTTTCTGAACATAGACCCGTTGAATCTTATTTTTTGTCGTGCTAAACTGATGCTATTCTTTTACTATTCCTTTTTAAAATAGAATAGCACAAACTAACAGAATAAGGAGGCTTTTTATGTGGGCTTATCATAGTATTTTTTATCAGATCTATCCGATCGGTTTTTGCGGCGCACCCGTGCACAACGATGGCCAGACCGTTTCCCGGATCCGCAAACTGCTCGACTGGACAGATTATCTTTCGGATCTTGGAGTGGACTCCATTCTTCTGAACCCGATTTTTGAGTCAGATAATCATGGATATGATACAAGAGATTTCCGTAAACTTGACTGCCGGCTTGGCACCAACGATGATTTTGCTGAAGTCTGCCAGGCACTCCACAGCCACGGGATCCGCGTTGTGCTAGACGGTGTATTCAATCATGTCGGCCGCGGTTTCTGGGCATTTCGCGATGTACAGGAAAAGAAATGGGATTCTCCTTATAAAGACTGGTTCTATATTAATTTTGATGGTGACAGCGGATATCACGACGGCTTCTGGTACGAAGGCTGGGAAGGGCACTACGAACTGGTTAAACTAAATCTTCAGAATCCAGCTGTCGTAGACTACCTTCTGGACTGTGTCAAATACTGGATTGACTCCTTTGATATCGACGGGCTACGCCTGGATGTGGCTTATAGCCTGGATCACAATTTTATGCGGCGGCTCCGGAGCTTTGTTGCCGAAATCAAACCGGATTTCGCATTGATCGGCGAAGTTTTATTCGGAGACTACAATCAGATCGTCAACGATAACATGCTACACAGTTGCACCAATTACGAATGTTACAAGGGGCTTTTTTCCAGTTTCAATGATATGAATCTATTTGAAATTGCCCATTCTCTGAATCGGCAGTTCGGCCCGGAACAATGGTGCATTTACCGCGGCAAGCATCTCATGACTTTTGTAGACAATCACGATGTCACACGAATTGCCAGCATTTTAAAGCAGAAAAAACATCTGTATCCGGTCTATGGTACTTTAATGACTATGCCGGGAATTCCATGCATTTATTATGGAAGCGAGTGGGGGGAGGAAGGTATAAAAGCGCCGGACAATGATTACGCGCTCCGTCCTTGCTTTGACGCTCCAAAACCAAACGAACTGACTTCCTATATTAGAAAGCTGATTTCGTTCCGCCAAAAAAGCGATGCACTCTGCAACGGTTCCTATCGAAATGTAATGATTACCAATCGTCAACTTATTTTCGAGCGCAGAACTGACCGGGAACAGATTTTTGTTGCCATCAATGCAGAAGAAACCGAGTTTACGGCAAATCACGGCGAACTGCATGGCGAGGTCCGGGATATCGTAAGCGGAACACGCTTTACAATGAATGGACAGCTTACCATGAAACCATACAGCGTACAGATTCTCGTATTTGATCCAGATTCCCACCCAGAATATGATACAACGTTTCAGAACGAAGTGGCCCAAACAAGGGAAGAAAAAAACGACAAGTGCATAACAGCCGAACCTGCTGCTTCTGACGATTGCACAGCGCGAAACACAACTCTGTCCCTTTCTGACCTTACTGTCGTCCTTGGATCCGCATCTCCAAGGCGCACCGAGCTTCTGACCCAGGCCGGAATCCAGCATGTGGTCTGTCCTTCCTCCTGCGAAGAGCACATCACCAGTTCCCGCCCGGAAGACGTTGTACAGGAACTCTCTGAACAGAAGGCACAGAACGTTTACGCAGACTGGCTTTCCTCTCATTCAGGAGAACCATTTCTTGTGATCGGCTCCGATACCGTCGTATCAAATAACGGAAAAATTCTCGGAAAACCATCCGGCGAAGAAGAAGCACGACACATGATTCGGTCCCTGCAGGACCATACCCACCAGGTCTATACCGGCGTCAGCCTCATCTTCCACGACGGAACAGACACAAAAACAAACACCTTTTTTGAAAAAAGCGATGTGGACGTCTATCCAATGACAGACAACGAAATTGATTCCTATCTCGCCACCGGCCAACCATACGATAAAGCCGGCGCATACGGAATCCAGGGCGCATTCGCCATTTACGTCCGCGGCATACACGGAGACTACAACACCATCGTCGGCCTGCCTATCGCCCGAATCTATCAAGAACTCAAAAAATGGATACAGTTTTAAAGTTTGACTATTATCGGGGACGTGTTTGGGGGGACCCGCACAACGGCCCCCAAAAAAAAAAAAAAACGACGGCCCACGAATAAATAAGTGGGTGGGAGGG
>CAUWJP010000061.1:0-3908 GCA_963559135.1 uncultured Sellimonas sp. | reverse complement strand
TCATTTTGGTGCAAGCGTGATTCATGGGCAGCGTAGCAATATTTTGCGCTTACAATCAACCCATCCCTGAAGACCATTGTATGCTTTTTCAAATGCACTCTCGTCATTTTCGGCTGCTGTTGCAATCATATAGATATCTCTGAATTTGTAATCGGTAGAAAATAGTGGATTTAAACGATCAAGAAGTATCAGAAATGTTTCATCTTCCAATCTCCACTTTAAGATATTATGATAAAGAAGGATTTTTCCCTGATCTGAAACGAAAAGGTAATATCCGTTATTTCAGTGACAATGAGATCGAAGCACTTCGTGTAATTGAATGTCTGAAAAAATCAGGTCTAGAGATTAAAGATATCAAACAGTTTTTTATCTGGGTTACGGAAGGATCATCCAGTTATTCCAAGCGAAAAAAATTATTTGAAAATCGCAAATCTGCTGTTGAAGAAGAAATAAAACAGCTTGAAAAGATCCTTGCTATGCTCAAATTTAAATGCTGGTATTACGAAACTGCTATGACAGATGGAAACGAAGATCGTATTACATCCATGCTTCCGAATCATCTTCCTTCTGAAATACAGGAATTATATGACAAAGGACATAGTATGTAGCTACTTTGATCTATCTATAGCCTGAACGTAAAAAACGGTACGCACTTCGTGTAGGAGTGCCGTACCGCCTTTTCACTTCTTTTTGCTTTCTCAATTACTATTTCTAAACCATATGGAATCCTTATTCCAGAACAGCAGTAAAAGAGATTTTTTTCGGAATTAGTTTTTCATCCAGTTTTTCTCTCAGATATTCATTCAAATTCTCCGGATTCGGTTCTTTGGTTCCGGTGATATCAGCACAAAGCATCAGTCTGTGATCTTCTCCCCAGCATGTATAAGCTTCTGCACCTGTGATGCCCTCATACTCCAGTAATAATGCTTCTAATCTTCCAAGATCCAGGAACTCCCGTCCTGTCAGATTTTCTACCATTATAGTCCGACCGCATCTCTCCAGTATATCTAACGAATGATCAGGCAGAATTCTTGCATGCAGTCCCGTTTGATAAAGCACCCCAGGTCCGTAAGGATTCGTAATCTTGTCAGTCCACCCTTTTGTAGGGTGATCCATAATATACAGGCTTCCCCATGCTCCAAATGGCTGTTTCCTGCAGGTTTCATTAAAAACATATGCTTTTACAATGGTATTACGTGATATGTCATGGATCAGTTCATAGCCGGCCGCATCATTCACTTGTCCTGCTTTCAGCATAAAATGTTTCGGGAACAGATGCTCCGGAAGATGCTTTTTCAAACGACGAACAGAAGGTTCCGTCAACATGGCATTAAGAATACTATCCATGCATTCCATAAAGATCTTCAGCTGCTGTTCATCGAATCGATTCTTCCAGTATCTTAATTCATAGAAATAAAATCCCTTTGAATTTGACATCACCTGCAGATGGAACGGAAGTGAATCCAATTGGATCGGTTCCCGTTTTGCAGGTGCTCCTCCGATTTCATCTAGATTCAGAATATCTCCCTGATACTGGAAAAACATTTCGTCTGCATGAAGTGCAGAAATATGACAGCGCATAGTTTCCATGATCTGGCGTGCGGATTTACCTAATAACTCCGGTACGGTCTCATGCGGTACATTGGTGTAACGGAACAAATAACTCAGGAAGAGTGGTCCGGCCAGCCTTGTCCAACGGCTGTCGGTACGACCACTGTGGATACTCGTACTTATTACATCCTTCTCATCACTGAAAATGCTGATACAATAATTATATGCCGTCAGAAACATCACATTCTCTGATACCTTATACTTTCTACAGAATGCATTCAGCTGATTCGGGCTGATCGTAAATCTATCTCGTAAGGACGCATTCTCTCCATGATCCAGATCGTGGAAATCTCGCCGTGTCAGAATACTCTTCTTAATCCGGAAGTCTTTCATCAGATCCCTGTAGTACAGAATATCCTGTTCCCGTTTTCCTTTTGCATCTCGCGCTTTTTCATCTAATACATATTCAAAAAGCGTAAATGTTTCTTTACGTACTCGGAAGTTCAGAATCCTTTTAAATGTGGCAAGATTTTGATTAATTTTTGCGATACTCTCTCCTACGGCTTCTTCAATATTTGTAATATCATTCGCTTCGGCATATTTATAATTTGGATAGATTTCTGCCGTGATTGTATCATTTTCCTCAAACACCAGGATATCTTCCACAATCCTTTCATCTGCAAACATATTTTCAATCTGCTCCGGTGCAACATTCTCCCCGTTACTTAATATAATGAGATTTTTCTTACGTCCGGTCAGATATAAAAAGCCTTCTTCATCCAGATAGCCCAAATCTCCAGTACGTAACCAGCCATCGGATGTGATTGCCTCAGCTGTATTCTCCGGATCTTTATAATATCCCATCATAACAGAAGGACTCTTTACCTGAATCTCACCATCCACAATACGCACCTCGCACCGATCCACAATCCTTCCCACAGAAGCCACCTTATCCGGGCGATTCCAATCAGGTGAAGATATGACAGGCGAACATTCTGACATTCCATACCCCTGCCCGATAGATATACCAAGTTCCTGGTAGTTTCTTGCCAGTTCCGGCGTCAGATATCCACCTCCACAGACAATCTTATGCAGTCTTCTACCAAACACCTGTGCTTTCAACTCTTCCATACTAAGTTCCGGATTCTGCTTCTGAAGTAAGAGATAGCGATTATAGAGCGCTTTTGCCACCATCGGAACTACCCTGAAAGATGTTGGTTCAAACAAAAGCAGGTGGTCCGTCAGTTTATTCATCTCACGGTTTAAGCATAATAATACACCGTAACGCATAGCAACAAGTACATCACTGTTGATGCAAAATACGTGATGGATAGGTAAAATATTCAAATATATTTCTTTCTCGGGATGATTCGTAACTGTAGATGAAAATGTATTATCAATCAGATTGCGATTAGAAAGCATGACTCCTTTGCCTTTTCCGGTAGTACCGGATGTAAACAGGATCATGGCACAGTCATTTTCTGAAACATTTGGTGCAGCAGTGCGTCCTGCAAATTCTTTTAAAATGTTGTCAGAACACGGGACATGTCTTCCATGTTGAAGTGATATGTAAGAACGAACTCTCGAGCAGCGGTCTTTCACGCCTTCCACCAATGGATGGTGTTCCCAGTCATAAAACAGGATATCCACGTCTGATCTGTCCAGATGGTCAGACAGTGAATCAACATCCAGCTGAATATCCAGTGGAACAATCGTATTTCCATTTGCCATGACACCAAGCATAACTGCAAATTAGTCGTCTGCAATATATTTCTGTATTCTTTTAATAATTCAGTGTTAAATTTCACTTTCGTATCCTTTCAAACTTGCAGAATTAAGTTCCTTTAAAAGTTCACCATAAAACGTTTCTGTTATCTTCTTTCGTTCTAGTGCAATTCTCGATGCTTCCTCGGTATAAAACCGATCATATATTCGAAGTAATTTCTTTTGACACTCTTTCAGAAAAGAATCTGGCGAATCCGGTTCTGAACCATCCTGTATTTTTCCATTTTTCGTTGTATAAATCGGTTCACCAATTTCTCCTTTATATATTAAAGTGCGGGCAATTCCTACCGCTCCAGTCACATCCAGTTTATCCGCATCAAATAAAATTTTCGCTTCCATAGAAATAGACCGATCCTCAATCCTGTAACTATGTGTTTTAATACACTCTTTGATGTGTTGACATTTTTCTTCTTCCCACCCTAATTTTTTCATAAACCTATAAGCAAGATTTGAGCCTTCTACAGCATGGCTAAGATTCGGATTCTCGCATTCCGCCTGTCTACCTATATCATGTAGTAAACGTAAGCGCAAAATATTGCTACGCTGCCCATGAATCACGCTTGCACCAAAAT
>CAUWJP010000060.1:0-4426 GCA_963559135.1 uncultured Sellimonas sp. | reverse complement strand
TATGCACATGCCCTAAGTGTACTATAATTTTCATCCATCAGAAGCACTTCCGGTTCTACTGCCAGCGCTCTTGCGATACAAAGTCTCTGCTGCTGTCCACCGGACATGCCAAGGACGCTCTTTTTCAGTCTGTCTTTTACTTCATCCCAGATCGCAGCATTTCTTAAAGAACGCTCTACGATCTCATCAAGTTTTGCTTTGGAACGGATTCCATGTGTACGTGGACCGTAAGCTACGTTGTCATAGATGCTCATCGGGAACGGGTTTGGCTTCTGGAATACCATTCCGACACGCTTCCGAAGTGTGTTTACATCCATTGATTTTGCATAAATATCCTGACCATCCAGAAGAATCTTTCCGTCGATGCGGCATCCTTCTACCAGATCATTCATTCTGTTCAGCGACTTCAGGAGTGTAGATTTTCCACATCCGCTTGGTCCGATGAACGCTGTAATCTTATTCGGCTCAATTTCCAGATTGACGTTTTTCAGTGCCTGGAAAGAACCGTAAAACAAATCCATATCTTTAATATCTATTTTACCCATTACCGTGTCCCCTTTGTAAGTTTTCTGGCCGCAAATGCAGATAATGCATTCATTGCTACTACCACTACCAATAAGATAACTGCCGTCGCGTATGCCTGATCCATGTAAAGCCCCTCACTTGACAGATTGTACATGTGAACTGCCAGCGTACGTCCGGAAGACATCGGTGATGTTGCGATATCCGGTACCGTTCCTGCTGTGTACATGAGTGCCGCAGTCTCTCCCATAATTCTTCCGATTGCAAGGATAACTCCTGCCATGATTCCCGGAACCGCTGCCGGAAGTACAATCTTGAAAATGGTACGTAACTTCCCTGCTCCAAGTCCAAAGCTTCCTTCCCTGTATGTATCAGGTACTGCTTTTAATGCTTCCTCTGTTGTTCTCATAATCAGTGGGAGAATCATAATGGACATAGTGAACGCACCTGCCAGAATGGAATATCCCCATCCAAGAGCTGTGACAAAGAACAGCATACCAAAAAGTCCGTATACGATGGATGGAATCCCCTGTAATGTCTCAGTTGTCAGACGAATGATTCCGACAAACTTATTTCCTTTTTTTGCATATTCCACAAGAAAGATCGCGGAAAAAATTCCAAACGGAATAGCAATGATCAAAGACAGAAATGTCATGATCACCGTATTAATCAGCGCCGGCATCAGAGATGCATTTTCTGTATTATATTCCAGTGAAAACAGTGACGGCTTCAGATTTGGAACTCCATTGATCAGAATATATGCAAGGAGGAACAGAAGTACCGCAAATGTAATTGCAGCTGCCGCATAAATCAGCACCTTTAAAAGGATACTTTCTATTTTTCTGCCTTTAGTCATGTTCGCTCCTCCTGTTCAATAATGATACACACGCGTTAATGATAAGAATGAATACAAACAGCACCACCGCTGTCGCAATCAATGCTTCTCTGTGAAGATCCGCTGCATATCCCATTTCCATTACGATGTTTGTCGTCATTGTACGCACACCTTCCAGAATACCTTGTGGCATTCTCGGCTGATTTCCAGCTACCATGATAACCGCCATTGTTTCACCGATCGCACGTCCGATACCAAGGACGATTCCTGCGATCACACCGGATTTTGCCGCCGGGATCACGATACGGAAGATCGTTCTTTCCTTTGTTGCTCCAAGTGCGAGAGAGCCTTCATAATACTGATCCGGAACACTGCGCATTGCAGATTCTGTCACACCGATGATGGTCGGCAGAATCATAATTCCAAGAATAATAGATGCTGTCAACATCGTCTGTCCATTTCCGCCCCCGCGGGTTGCCGTATAGCTTCTTACCAGCGGCACAATTACAACCAGACCAAAGAAACCGTACACAACGGATGGAATTCCTGCCAGAAGTTCTGTCGCTGATTTCAGAAATGGATAAATCTTTTTCGGACAATAGTGTGCCATAAATACAGATGTGAAAATACCAATCGGCACACCTATTGCGATGGCCCCTGCTGTCACGTAAATACTTCCCAGAATCATCGGAAGAATTCCGTATACGTCATTACTCGGTCTCCACTCTTCCCCAAACAGGAAGTTGAAAATACCGATCTCTGTCATGGCCGGGAGACCATTTGCAAACAAGAAAATACAAATCAGTGCAACCGCTAAAACGGAAGCACAGGCAGCAAGGAAGAATACTCCCTGCATGCCTTTTTCCTTCCAATCTTTCATAATTACTCTGTTACCTCATCCCAAGAAGTGATTTCACCTGTGAAAATCTGTTTTACCTGATCTGTTGTAAGATCTTCTACGCTGTTGTCATTGCTTACGATTACTGCGATACCATCTGTTGCGATAACTGTTGCTGTTACACCCTGAGATGTTTCAGAATCTTTCAGTTCACGGGATGCCATACCAATGTCGCTGATTCCTTCTACAGCATTGGATACACCTGTTGTAGAATCACTTGTCTGAAGTTCAACTTTTACATCTGGGTTCAGTTCCTGGTAGCTTTCAGAAAGTTTTTCCATTACCGGAGATACGGAAGAAGAACCAGATACTGTAACTGTTCCGCTTAATCCGGAAGCGGCATACTCTGTTGTTGTATCTACCGGAATATATCCTTCATCAGCAACTACTTCCTGTCCCTGTGTACTCATGATGAAGTTGATGAAATCCTGTGCTACATCACTAAGTCCGTCTTTTGTTACGATGTTGAATGGACGGGACACTTTGTAAGTACCGTTTTCGATGTTCTCTGCTGTTGCTTCTGCCCCATCAATTTTCACTGCTTTTACATCATCGCTCAGAGATCCGAGGGATACATATCCAATTGCGTTTGGATCCTGTGCTACTGTGGAAAGCATAACAGATGTATTGTTTGTAACTGTTGCATCTGTTGTTGTATTATCAACTTTCTCTCCGTCAACTTCTTCTTCTACACCGAAGAGTTCTACGAAAGCTCCTCTTGTTCCTGAACCGTCTTCACGGGAAATAACATTGATACTTGCTCCTGAAGAAGAACCGCCGTCGCTGCTTCCTCCATCACTGTTATCACTTCCTCCACATGCTGCAAGTGACATCATCATAACTGCTGCTCCAATAACTGCTGTAACTTTTCTGAATTTCATATTATTTCTCTCCCTGATTTCATATTTTACATTTTTTCTAGTTTCCTTGTCGACAGTGCTTATCATAAAGCACGAATGTTAAATCTGTTTAAAGCATATGGTTAAATCTATGTAAAATATTTATTCCCTCTTTTTTACATTTCATTCCGGGCATGCCAATTTTAATCTGAAAATCAAGAAAATGTAAAATCCCAATTTTTCGTTCCGATATTTAACATAGATTTCATTGTTATATTTCAAACAATGCTTGCCACTCTGATAGCAGAATGATAGAATAAGTGCAAAATGTGTTGTAACACTTCCTTAATTTATAGGGAATGTGTGGATTTTTTATCAGGAAGGGGAAAAGAAATGTCAGTAAAACCAGATCAGAAAAAACAGATTACCGGCCTGCTCTACTCCATATGCGGCGGAGTACTCTTTGCAGTCGGCGTCAATCTGTTCATTACACCGCTTGACCTATATAACGGCGGTTTCATGGGAATCGCACAGTTAATCCGTACCTTTTTAACTTCAGCCCTGCATCTTTCTTTTGGGCAGACTGATATCGCAGGTATTATTTATTTTATGGTAAATCTGCCTCTTTTATATCTTGCATGGAGTAAGATGGGACGAGGATTCTTTTTTCGTACTGTCGTCACCGTCATTGTGCAGACCGCAGCCCTTACTTTCATCCCGATTCCAGAACGTTCTCTCATCGATGACCGTCTGACATCCTGTGTCATCGGAGGTATTGTTGCCGGATTTGGAACCGGACTGGTACTTCGTGGAGGCAGTTCCGGCGGCGGACAGGACATACTTGGTCTTTACTTTACAAAGAAGTTCCGCAATTTCAGTGTTGGTAAAATGGCAACCATCATCAATGTCTTCGTATATGGCATCTGTCTTTTGATGTTCAATCTGGAAACCGTGATCTACTCTCTGATCTACGGAGTTATTTCTTCTGTAGCATGCGACCGGATCCACATCCAGAACATCAATATGAGTGTCATGATCTTTACAAAGAAGCTCGGAATTTCCAAGGCTATTATGAATGAAATGGGACGAGGCGTGACCAACTGGGACGGCGCCGGAGCCTATACGAATGAGACTTCCTACATTCTCTTCGTCATGATTTCCAAATACGAAGTAAACCAGATCAGAAGGATCGTTCATAATATCGATCCGAACGCATTTATGATCTTTACGGAAGGATGTTCCGTGGAAGGAAACTTTGAAAAACGATTATAAAAAAAGATCGAGTAGGAGGGAGTGGCTAACTCCCGTCCTCTCACAGCACCGGACATACGG
>CAUWJP010000059.1:0-4987 GCA_963559135.1 uncultured Sellimonas sp. | reverse complement strand
ATAACAAAAAGAATCCCGCATTTATGCGGATTCTGGCATTTCGCAAATGCCTAATCCATATTAAAGATGAAAGGAGGATGGCAAATGAGTAAAGAACGAGAAATTCCTATTTGGAGAAAATATGTACTATCGGTGGAAGAAGCCGCTGTATATTTCCGGATAGGGGCGAACAAAATAAGAATTTTAATCAATCAAAACAGAAATGCAGAAAATCTGCTATGGTCTGGAAGTCGCGCTTTGATAAAACGAGTGAAGTTTAAACATTTCTCAGATCAATTGGATGCAGTCTAAGAAAGCAGAACAATTAGTAAATCCCCGCATTATTCTTTCGGAATTCATAAAAGCAGAATGGTGTGGGTAAATCTTTGTGAAATAAATAAGCGATTCATTTTATTTAAAATTAGTACAAATCAAGGACCTTATGATATACTTACATTAAGCTATGTCATGGTTCTTGGAAAGGAGCAGTATGAGTGAAAAGAGGCATGACAGTAAAAATAGAATTCTCCAAACTGGAGAAAGCCAGGATAAGAACGGGAGATATTCCTTTCGATATATGGATGCATTTGGGAAACGGAAAACTATTCACAGTACGCGTTTAACCAGTGCTGATCCGGTTCTTCCAGGGAAAAAGCAGATATTCCCCTAAGAGAAAAAGAAAAAATGATACAGAAAGAGTTGAGTCAGGAAATTTGCAGTGGGGATATTACGGTTTTAGAACTTGTGGATCGATATTTAAGATTGAAACAAGGGGTGCGTCATAATACACAGGCCAATTACAATTTTGTCCGTAATATTTTTGCGAAAGAAACATTTGGAACAAGAAAGATTGATAAAGTGAAACTCACAGATGAAAAACTCTTTCTAATCAAGCTTCAAAAAGAAGACGGTCGGGGATACAGTTCTATTCATGCGATTCGGGGAGTACTCCGTCCGGCCTTTCAAATGGCAGTAGATGATGAGATGATACTGAGAAATCCGTTTGAAATTCAGCTGGCAACCGTTGTTGTGAATGATTCGGTAACAAGAGAAGCCATTACCCAGGAGGATGAGCGGAAGTTTTTAAAGTTTGTTCAGGAAGACAGTCATTATAAAAATATTATGAAGGAATTTTTCTGCTTTTTAAGACCGGTCTAAGGATCAGTGAATTTTGCGGTTTGACCGTCGATGATATTGATTTTGATCATAATATCCTTCATATTACACATCAGCTGCAACGTGAAAGAAATATGCGGTATCTGATCGAAGAGACAAAAACATCCGCCGGAACAAGGGGTATTCCATTAACGAGAGAAGTAAGGGAATGCTTAAAACGCATTGTTGATAACCGGAAAACTCCAAAAGTTGAGCCGATTATTGATGGATACACCGGATTTTTGTTTTTTGATAAAAACGGGATGCCTATGGTTGCACAACACTGGGAACAATACTTTAAGCGGATTCATAAAAAGTACAACGATACTTACAAAGTACAGATGCCGAAAGTAACTCCTCATGTCTGCCGGCATACCTATTGCAGCAACATGGCAAGAGCCGGTATGAATCCGAAAACTTTACAGTATTTAATGGGACATAGCGACATCAGTGTGACAATGAACACATATACCCATTTGGGCGCAAAAGATGCAAGAGAAGAGCTGGAAAGGCTGAATTTAGCGGGAACTTCCAGGCAGAAACTGGCACGGCAGGTTGTTTGTCTGCCATAAGAAAAACATGTGGCATACAATTTTGGATTTTATGCCAATTTTTATGCCACATATTTAAAGAAATATAAAGAGTTTTAAAGAAAAATAAGGAATCGAAGAAAATTGACATTTTGAAAAAAGCCCGTAAAATCAAGGGTTTAAGAAGAAATAAGGAGAAATAAGAGGATGAAAAAAATACTATTCATCTGCCACGGCACTCCAGTTTTATGATAAAGCATACCTTCGCAGACTGGGGCAGAGTACGGCAGAATATGGCGGAAAGCCTTGGAATTACTACGGTTTCGACTACTAAGGCTCATGGCTGGAAGTGGGATAAAGGCAAAGGTGTTGGGAGAATTTATTAGTAGTAAGGGACTACTTACAGGCAATGTAGTAGAGCTTGTACCGATGAAAATTCCAAAAAAATGTAAAAACTATTGCATGTTTATTGAGGGTTGGATATACTGGATGCAACAGAGTTGCCCGGTGTTCTTTTGACATTGGGGACCAAGCTGAGTCGTGTGCTCAGCTTTTTTTCGTTAAGGAGAGAATATATAGATTTGAACAAACATTGACATTTAAAGGTTAGTTTCAAAGAGCAACTTTGAAAATCTACATAGGCTGGTTGTTATAAACAAACATATGTTCTTGAAATTCTTGACTTTTTGTAACGCAAAAAGTATAATTGTGTTTGTAGGAGGTGGTGAACTTGAAAAAAATGGGAAGACCAAAAGGGGATAATAATAAAGAATGCGGATATACTGTTAGAATGGATGAAACAACATTGAAAAGGTTAGAACTGTATTGCAAAAAAATGGGAGTGTTAAAATCTCAAGCAATTAGAGACGCTATAAATGCATTGCCGATAGAGACTGAAGAAACAAATAAAATAGAAAGATAGGGGGAACGACTATGGATACGGTATATATTTTATATGAAGAACGAGAATCAAGTCAACTTTGTGGAATAAAAGGAGCTTGGAATACATGGGAAAATGCTGTTAATCAAATGAAATCATTGATTCAGGAGAATGAATTATATTCGGAGTTCAGTGAAATTAATTATAAAGAAGGATATTCCGAGAGTGATCCGTTATACTCAGAGGATGTATACTCCAATTATTATATAAAACAGATGAAAAGAAATTAAATAAAGAAAAGTTCCATTTCTAAACATGAACATTTAAGGTATCTGTGGTCAGTTGCACAACTACATGTTATTCATAAATCCGTAATATTTTGTTGGGCAAGAATATAGTTGGGTAATTGAATACAAAGAGCAGTCCATTGTTAAAGAAGAATGAACTGCTCGGTGTATTTAATCTAAATATTTTTTAAGATATTTATTGAAGTGATCAATTAAAACTTGTCCACCCTCGTTAGGTCTCCACATGAAAAAGTTTTTTTCATATTCATCAAACCAGAAAGCGATTTCTCGATTCCGTTTTGGGTCTCGGGTAATGTCCCCTTCAAGAACCACCCAAAATGGGAGAATGGATGTATCGTCAATTTTACCAATTTTACGATACGCTTTCATTAACCCGGGAGTAAAGAGTTTACACATACGTTCATGAGCATTTCCACGCCCTGCACTAGGATCTTTTCCTTCTACCCATCCGTCTTGTCTTTTGATTTCACCAAACAAAATTTTACCGGTTTTTTTGTTGGTAATTGAAAAGTCTGGAGATACACCCCATCCTCTGCGTTGGGCATTTTTCATTGTTGTAGCATCTGGATTGAAAATCTGAGATAATGTTTCCGGTGAAAGCTGAACATTTTCGTATAAATGTTTTAAGTTATTAGGATGATCAGATATAACATAATCTGTTCCTTTAAATGCCTCTTTAAATACAGCGATTAAATTTTGTTCTGCAACACCTGCTTTTCCACCCGGACCAGACTCTGTTTGCCAGTTATCTCTTCCTTGTAAATCTTTTCTTGCCATAAATTACACCTCACATGCCTTTGAATAGTTCTTCAAGCGATAGCTCAAAACCATCCGCTATTTTTTTGATATTTTTTATAGATATATTTCGCTTTCCGGCTTCGACAGAAGCATAATAAGTCCTATCCATATCAATTTTAAGAGCAAATTTTTCTTGGCTAAGCCCTTGTTTCTGTCGAAGTTCTTTGATTCGGTTTGCAAAATCATTTATGACCATGTAATCACCTCATTTCTACATTGTATTGCCGTGTTGCATATAAAACAACGGATTATGAGTCACAAAAATGTTGACTTTAAGTTCGGTTTCGATTATCCTATAGTTATATTTTAGAAGAAAGGATGATATAAATGCTTCAAGAAAAGAAGGAAGATATAACGGCATATTCAATATATAATGTTGAACAGAAGAAACGAACAAAGATAAACCCGTTGGAGGAGATTTATCCCAAATTGCCTGAAAAGAAATATCAAGTTATTTATGCAGATCCACCTTGGGATTATGGTGGAAAAATGCAATATGATAAAACAACGATAAAAGATGAGAACGTAGGGTTTGAAAAGAAAATATTTCTTAGTTCAGCATCTTTTAAATATCCTACAGTAAAACTTAAACAATTAAAAGAACTAGATGTAAAATCTATTGCTGACGATGATTGTATTCTGTTTATGTGGACAACTGGACCACAGATGGCGAATTCAATAGAGTTGGGTAAAGCGTGGGGATTTGAATACAAGACTGTTGCGTTTGTATGGGATAAAATGGTACATAATCCGGGAAGATACACATTAAGTCAAACTGAATTTGTACTTGCTTTCAAAAAGGGGAAGTTTCCACAGCCAAGAGGTGCAAGAAATGTACGTCAGATGGTGGCTATACATAGGGGAGAACATAGTGTCAAGCCTGTTGATGTTATTGAAGGTATAACAAAAATGTTCCCTTTGCAGGATAAAATTGAACTTTTTGCACGTAATAATTATGTAGGATGGGATAACTGGGGACTTGAAATACCTGATGAAAAAATAGAGATAAAGGCAGCTGGTGAGCTTGACAGAGAATTGCGAGGAAAAAAGAATCTGGATGGAGAACAACAGGTTTTGAAATTTGATTAAGAGTAAATATTGTAGCAAGATATATTTGGAATAGTAATTTATTAGCGGTTGGAGGGGGTATCCAAATCTCTACAACCTTTTTGTCTGAAGGCCGATGGCCCCCTTCGTGCGAATTTTCACAGAATTAAACAGGGGGGATACCCGTCAAGGTCGGTTGATGTGAAAATATCCGCTGAATGTCATCACTTTAGCTGATTTTGTTTTGCCGGATAGTACCGAAATACGCAGAAAAAACGTGTAAAAAACAG
>CAUWJP010000058.1:0-5124 GCA_963559135.1 uncultured Sellimonas sp. | reverse complement strand
TGATCCATCCAATTCTGTATTGTCACTTGAAATGGCAGGGTAAACGGTTTGCTGGAAAAAGACGTTTCAGAAAAGAAGAGAGATTTTCTCTCTCTTTTTTTTGTGTAAAAGAAAAAAGCGAAAGATTTTTCGATCTCGTGCGTCTATATAATGAGTGATTGTGAATCATGAATAAAATATGATATACTAAGAGGGATAAGGAGACTTTAGGATGATCTCAATATATTTGTGTGATGATCACGATGAACAATTGCATTTATTTCAAAAGATCCTCGAAAATTATATAGATAAGACAAGAATAGAAGCTCAAATTGTCTCTGTTAGAAATAATCCGGAAGACACTATTGCTGATTCAAAAAGAGAAAAGGAAGAAAAAGCATTGTTTTTTGTCGATATTCAGTTGGATGGATTTGAGATGGATGGATTTGAATTGGTCAACCGGTTAAAAAAAATCAACGAAAATTTTTGCTATGTTTTTCTTACATCCAGATCAGATTTAGCGTATCGAGTGTTTGAAGAAGAGATGGATGTCATTGACTATGTTGTAAAGGATACGGCAGAGTATCTATCGACAGAATTGAGCGAAAAAACATGGCTTCGTTTAAACAGAATATTCAAGGTAATGCAAGAAAAACAAAGTAGACAAAAACAAAAAGTTATTTATCTGGATAGAAGTGGAAATAATCGAGTTCTCGAAAGTGAGATCATTTGTATTGAAACAGATACCGTCCACCGGAAAGTTATGATTTATGCTAAAGATAGGGTCATCACCTCCAGCATGTCATTGAAAGAACTGGAAGCGCAACTAGGTGAAGAATTTCTTGCGGTTAATAAAGGCTGCATTATAGCTGTGCATCAAATAGAAATGTTTGATAAAAAGAACCGATTCGTTTTTATGAAAAACGGGAAACAATATGATATTTCCTTTCGAAAGATAAAAGAAGTAACGGAAGTATATTGGAAAATGAAAGAGGGCGAGTAGAATGAGCTTTTTTTATTGGCTTTGTAATACGGTATGTGTTCTGTTAGGAACATGCGGCTTATTGATGCAGCCATTAAAAATATGGCAATACCTGGTTTTAGCCATCTATATGACCGGTGCAGGAATGCTGGGGGAATATATCAGCTTTCATTCCAATTTTTTGATGATAACACTATTGTTATTTTTTTTGATCTGTATGGCTCAAAAAAACAAAGCTGCAAATCTGGCGTTGGCATGTGTAGGTTATATGCTGGGAATCTTTTGCAATAATATACTTCTGGTAATCGTTGCGAAAGCTGCCAACGTCACGCCAGAATTCATTGCAGAGAAGTACTGGCTGTTATTTTCAATTAGTTATCTTGTTTTGTTCGCTCTATTGATCGTTGCCTTGAGATACATCTTGTATAAAAAGCTTTCATTAGTAAAACTGTTGGAATTGGATAGCCCTGTATGGATAGCGCTTGCAGGGAATTGTCTCTTGTTTCTGGCTGTTTTTCTGATAACAATAATGTTGGGACGAAGTGTCGGGTATGATCCCGCAGCGTTAATGTTAAATTGTATTATTTTTGCCTGCTGCCTTTTGATCAGCAGCGGGCTGATGATTCAGAATACAAAAAATATCCTGGAAGAAGAAAAACACAAAGAAAAGGCCCGGAAGCAAAAAGATATGGAAAACTATATTAATGGCCTGGAGTATATGCTGGATGACATGTCAAGATTCCGCCACAATTACAAAAACCTTTTACTTACAATGTCAGGATATATAAAAGAAGATCGTATGGAGGAATTAAAGGATTTTTTCAAAGAAAAATTTCAGAATCCCTTGGTAAAAGAAGAAGCAAAAACCCAAGTATGGACTGCCTTACGCCATATATATCCGATAGAAATGAAGGGGTTCTTTTATGAAAAGGTTGTAGCTGCAATGGCAGAAGGGATCGAAATCTCTATTGATGTTCCCAAAGAACTTCATATAGAATACCATTCGATAGAAGACGTGATACAAATTTTAGGGATTTTTCTTGATAACGCAATGGAAGCGGCAAAAGAATGTACAACGAAAAAGGTTTGGATTTCTGTGCGGAATACGGAGGGAAGAATGATTTTCAGGATTGAAAATACCTGTTTGAAAGTGCCGGATCTGGTACAAATGTTTGAGAAACATTATTCGACAAAAGGGGAACATCATGGAAACGGACTTTACTGGGCACAGGAACTCATAGGAAAACACTCTGATATGTATCATGAAATTCAAATAGAAAATGGAAATGTAATTCAAAAACTGGAAATAGAATATATCTAATCTTATAAAAAGATTTGTAAATTTGCTTGTGAAACAATCGATTTACAGATCTTTTTTTAACGTTTATGCAAGAAATCGTGACGTTCATGCAAACTATATTGAATTTATTGGATCTATCTGTATAATCTGAAATTAACAGAAAACAAAATGTAAAGGCGAAAAATGAATGATTAAAGAAAATAAAGTATTAAATAAATTGATAAATATTTTGGATTATGAAAAAGCATATAGCCAAGAAAAAAAGAACTTATAGGTTATGGAATAGAATTGATTTTAGATTCTGCGATTAAGTTTTTGGTTTATTTGATGATCGGAATAGTTATTGATAAGTTTTACGAAGTTTTATTTGCAGTATTTGTATTTGGGAGTATCCGAAAATACGCAGGAGGAATTCATGTAAAGACTGGGACAGGGTGTTTTATCTTAACAGGAATTGCTATTGCGATGTCTATATCTGCTCCTCAGATCATGGGAGATAATATAAAAATAAGGGTGCTTCTTTTCTTAATCATCAATACTTTATACCTTGTTTTCGCTCCTTATGACGAGTATTTTGACCAATTAGATCAAAAAAAATATTGTATAGTTAAATGCAAAATCATGATTTTAATTAACATACTATTACTATTTCTTTTTATGATAAGTTGGTATTGGGTGGCTATTGGAATAGGTGCAATATTGGCAGAGGGAATAACGTTAATAAGAAGGAGGAATTTAAAATGAGAGAGAAAATTACCTGTTATGCCGAGAAACTGATACTTGATGTGGCAAAACGAAGCGTGGGAAAGAGTATTCCGTTTAGCATGCACAAAGTGAAAAAACCGGAGAATTTTGCCGAACTTGTTAAAAAAGTAGAGCAGGAAGAAAATGAAAGAAAAATCTAAATGGAAGTTTTGGAAAGGGGTGGATTCTAATGGGAAGGAAGTAATCGGAAAAAGTTAATTGGAATTCTTTTCAAAGGAAGGAGAGAACAATATGAAAAAGGCGAAAAAAATGTTTGCAGTAGTTGCGGCAACAATTATGGTTTTATCGATGGGTATGGTATCCGTTAATGCAGCTGAGGTTCAGCCAAGGTTACCGTTGTGTCCTTGTGGAGGGACAATGGTTCCAAGTAAATCTTATACAGCTTGGACAACCTATGACAGCAAAAAATGTACCCATGGTTACGCGTATGGAACTGATCAGTATAAACGGAGAATGGTAACTACTACAATGAAATGTAATCGCTGTGAAAATGGATACATTTCAAGTAAAGAACATGAGTATAAAGTCGAATGTACGGGACATAATTAAATATTTCTATATATAATTAAGAAATTGTATTTAGAGTGAAATGAATTACAAAAGCCATGCATTTTCCGATGTGTGGCTTTTGTAAAAATTCAAGAAAGGAAAAGACATCATGAAAAAAAAATGGAGATGTTTAATTGTAATAGGATTTTTGTCTGTCTTATGCGTGACATCTAGCAGTTGCCAGTCAAACAAAAACAAATCAAATAGCATTTCATTGACCGTGATTACTGATCCTTCAATCCGTAAAGAAGTCGAAGATGTTGCAAACTTTATGGAGGAAATATCAGAAGTAAAAATAAAACTGAATGTCCTTCCTTCTATGCAAAGTGAACGAGATGCTGAAATACAAAAACTACGAACGAAAATTATGTCCGGAAAGGGAGCGGATGTTTATTTAATGGATACAAATGAGGATGCTGCTGAAATAAAGACAGAACTATTTGAAAATCCTTATAAATCTATGCAAAGTGGTGTATTTGCATCATTGGATAAATATATGGATAAAGATTCTTATTGGAAAGACAGTACTTATAATACTTCACTTCTTACTGCTGGTCAGTATGAAGGCAAACAGTATATTCTTCCACTTTCTTGCTATTATTATGTATTTTCGGGAGAAACATTGTTAGGGGATGAAATGGGAAATAATTTAGAAGAGTGGATGGCGTATGCGAAGACATCTTCAGATCCAAGGATAAGAGCCACTTTAGGGAGGGCAATGTATTTAGCTGCTGGACGATGGTTCCAACCAGCAGTGGACTATAAAAAGAAAACTGTAAAGTTTGATAAGGAAAAATGGAAAACATTTGCTGGTTCTTATTTACAGTTTTGTCAGGAAACGATGCAAGAAGATGTAGATTTAACTGATAGTTCATATCAATTTGGTGCAATACGATCATATCACGGAAGTAATATCGCATTTGCTCACGTAATGCCAGATTTAGAGGGGAGAAAGATGGCATCAGTTATGACCTATGGGGCTGTTGGGATGAACAGTGAACATAAGAAAGAGGCATATCGTTTTTTAATGCTATTTCTAAATAGCGAAATGCAGGAGAATAAAGGGGTGACAGAGATATTTAAGGAAAGCGTGGGAATGACCGTGCAACAAAATAAAATTTCAGATTGGTTATTCGATAGATCAGAAAAAGAAATTTTACAAGTTGAAGAAAGCTTTAAAGAGCTTGATGGTGCCTATTTTATCACTAATGTAGAAAAAAATTTGCTTTCAAACATTCGAAAAACTGTAGAATATGGTGTGGAACCGGCCCAAGGCTGGGAAAAATATGCTTCTAATCTAGCGGATCAGATATGGCATGAATATGAAATATCATTAAAAGAATAAACATATTTTACAATGATAAAAGTTTCAAAGAATTAGACGCGAAATATTTTATTACTTGGGGTGAAAAAATGAATTTTAAATTTACCAAAGAGAAGCGGGATATTCCAATCAAGAAGTATATGGAAAAAATTAATCGGAGTTCTTTTCAAAGTGTTATCGGGCACACTATAACAAACTGATCTTCCACTTTTCAGGCAAAATAAA
>CAUWJP010000057.1:0-7346 GCA_963559135.1 uncultured Sellimonas sp. | reverse complement strand
CGGCTATAATAGCTATAAATATTTAGTTAAATATCAACAATACAGTGCACTAGTTACGATGTCCCGTTCCCCTTTGTTTATCATTTTTACTTCTATTCGTGAACTTGAAGAAGTAATTCCTTCTTCGTCCGAACAAAGTTTTAATAATACTGCGTGATTCGTTTCGTTATTGTCGATATGCTCTTCTTTTGATGCACATCCATTGCATCCTAGCAGAATCACAGCTATTAAAATTAATATCTTCATTTATTCTAATACCTTGATGTTCCTAATAAACGATTTTTTTGATTATCCTTGACATACTGTACCGTTCCACCTTTATCCCGAATAACAACGTCTGCTCTCTGTTTGGTACACCACAACTCGACTTTTTCCTATTACTTCTCCCCCATTGGAATCCCCACCTCTCTTCTATTTGATATATTATATTTATAATACCTATTACCGTTTGTTTTTGCAATTATTTAATCTTATATTTCTTAATATTGTGACTTTTTTTAATTTTATCATTATTTTTCCAACAGAAATAATGATTATGATCTTTTTTGTTTATCATTGCCTTTGGTCACACCCTTCCCACTACCGGGCGGTTCTTTTTTAACGCAAAATACTGTATGCCTGATACGCTTTGTATCCTGCATACAGTATTTCACATAGGGCATATATAATAATTTTTAAGAAGGGGCCTGATTATTTAGCCTGTTCAAGAAGTTTGTCAATACTTACAAGTCTGACACTCAGTGTAAATACTTCCATTGCCAGTTTGATTTCATCCAGTGTCGGATAAGACGGCGCAATACGAATATTGCTGTCATGCGGGTCTTTTCCGTATGGGTAGGTAGCTCCTGCATTTGTCATCACAAGTCCGGCTTCTTTCGCCTTTGCGACGATCGCCTTCGCGCATCCATCCATGGAATCAAAGGAGATAAAGTATCCTCCTCGTGGAGACAGCCAGCTTCCGATTTCCAGTCCGCCAAGCTCCTTTTCCAGAGATGCAAGCACCGCGTCAAATTTCGGTCTCATGCTTGCCGCATGTTTCTTCATATGCTCTACCATTCCGTGGATATCTTTAAAGTATCTTGCATGGCGGAGCTGATTCAACTTATCATGTCCGATTGTCTGAATCTTCATCTGCTCACGAATATCTTTTAAGTTTGCATCAGAAGCGGCAATCGCTGCAATACCGGATCCCGGGAAACTGATCTTGGATGTAGAAGAAAACTTGTAAACCATATCCGGATGGCCTTCCTTCTTACATTCCATCAGAATCTCAATCAGGTAGTCCTGTTTATCTTCATAGAGATGGTGGATTCCATAAGCATTATCCCAGTAGATTCGGAAATCTTCTGCTGCAGGATTCAGTTTTGCGAATCGGTGTACTGTCTCGTCAGAATAGGTAATTCCCTGTGGATTGGAATATTTCGGTACACACCAGATTCCTTTTACTGCCGGATCTGTACTTACAAGCTCTTCTACCATATCCATATCCGGTCCCGTCGGAGTCATTGGAATATTGATCATCTCGATTCCAAAATGCTCTGTAATCGCAAAATGACGGTCATATCCCGGAACCGGACATAAGAACTTCACCTTGTCAAGTTTACACCATGGCATACTTCCCATAACACCGTGAATCATGGAACGCGCTACCGTATCGTACATTATATTCAAACTGGAGTTTCCGAAAATAACGATATTGTCCTTCGGCACCTCCATCATATCTGCCAGAAGCTGTTTTGCCTCTTTGATCCCGTCCAATACTCCATAGTTTCTGCAGTCAACGCCCTCTTCACATACGAGGTCGGAACTGCTGGTCAGAACATCCATCATTCCCATAGAAAGATTCAGCTGCTCTGTAGAAGGCTTTCCACGGGACATATCAAGTTTCAGTCCCTTCGCCTTTACATCTTCAAATTTCTTTGTGAGTTCTTTTTTTAAAGCTTTTAACTCATTTTTGCTCAGATCTTTATATGCTGTCATGGTTTTACCGCCCTTCTTCATTTTCACTGGTTTCTATTGTATCGGGCTTTTGACTTTCCGTCAACTGTTTCTTGCAATTTTCTCTTTATTTTTCTAATTTTCACGGGAAATCCGTTTGAAAATGAATTTTTTATGTTGATTTTATTCATTTTTACCCCTATCTAACATGACCATCAGACTGTAAATTAATTACAGTTCAATGACGCAGAAGTTGTCCCATATCCAACTACTCATATTTACTTTACAACGGCAGGAATGATAGATATAGAAGGGCAAAAGGAAACGGTGCAATCCATTTTATTGAATTACACCGTACCCTGCATAAAGACTTTCTTATCTTACATTACGAGAACTGTCCCGCTTTTGATATTCTATTTTCGTACAAGAAGGGATGTTCCTGTCATCTCTTCCGGCTGTTTCATTCCCATCATCTCAATCAGAGTCGGGGCGATATCTGCCAGACATCCTCCTTCTCTCAGTCCGTATGCTGGATCTGCATTGACGATAATGAACGGCACCTGATTGGTTGTGTGGGCTGTAAACGGCTCGCCTGTTGTCTCATCGATGAGCTGCTCTGCGTTTCCATGGTCTGCGCAGATAAACATCTGTCCGTCTACTTCTTTGACTGCGTCTACTGCTTTTCCTACACACTCGTCAACCGCCTCAATTGCTTTTACTGCCGCCGCTTCTACTCCTGTATGACCTACCATATCCGGATTTGCGAAATTGATAATAATAACATCGTATTTCTGAGAGCGAATTGCGTCTACCAACTTGTCACACACTTCGTATGCGCTCATTTCCGGTTTCAGATCGTAAGTTGCAACCTTCGGTGATTTTACAAGAATACGGTCTTCTCCCAGATTCGGCTCTTCCACGCCGCCATTGAAGAAGAAGGTAACGTGTGCGTATTTCTCTGTCTCAGCGATTCTTGCCTGTGTCATATTGTTTGCGGCAAGGAATTCTCCGAACGTATTTGTGATCTCTGTCTTATGGAACGCGATCAGCTTATTTGGGATTGTCACGTCATATTCTGTAAAGCATACATATGTTGTGCAGATGCGGTCTCCTCTGTCAAATCCGTCAAATTCATCCGCACAGAACACTCTAGTGATCTCTCTTGCACGGTCCGGACGGAAGTTGAAGAAGATAACAGAATCGTTGTCCTTAATTGTGGCAACCGGTTTTCCATCTTTTGTAATGACAGCCGGAACAACGAATTCATCAGATTTTCCGTCATTGTATGAGTTCTGTACTGCTTCTACAGCATCTTCACATGTGTTTCCTTCGCCTTTTACGAGGGCATTGTATGCGAGCTCTACACGATCCCAGCGGTTATCTCTATCCATTGCGTAGTAACGTCCCATCACAGAGGCAATTTCACCAACACCGATCTCTTTCATCTTGTCGGAAAGTTCCTGTACATAATCTTTTCCGGATTCCGGCGGTGTGTCACGTCCGTCCAGGAAACAGTGAACATAAACTTTAGAAATTCCCTGGCGCTTCGCAAGCTCCAAAAGTCCGTAGATATGTGTATTGTGGCTGTGTACGCCTCCGTCAGAAACAAGCCCGAACATATGCAGTGCACTGTCATGTTTCTTTACATTTTCACATGCTGCAAGCAACGCTTCGTTCTCGAAGAAATCTCCATCCTGAATGGATTTTGTGATCTTTGTCAGATCCTGATATACGATCCGGCCTGCACCCATGTTCAGATGTCCGACCTCTGAATTTCCCATCTGTCCATCCGGCAGTCCTACTGCCATACCACTTGCATTTCCGCGGACAAACGGACATTCTGCCATTAATTTATCCATAACAGGAGTTTTGGCCTCTACAACCGCATTCCCATTGGTCTTCTCGCTCAGCCCATAACCATCCAAGATCATCAGTACTGTTGGTTTCTTACTCATTATTTTCTCTCCTTTTTACTTTTTTCCACTTTGCTATTTTACATGATTTTCCTGCCGCTTTCAAGCAATGCCGGAAAACCTGCCGTGTTTACTGTCAGTTTATACATAAATTTCTTTTACCGTTTCCCGTTCCATAAGACGGACCGGAATCCGGATGTCTACTTTTTTTTCTTCTTTTTCTTCCAAGGCCTGGAACAACAATTCTGCTGCTTTACGCCCTTTTTCCGCCGCACCCTGTCTGACTGTCGTAAGCCGCGGGTAGGCAAATTTCGACATACTGAGATCGTCGAACCCAATGATCGAAATATCTTTCGGAATCCAGATCCCGTGGTGCCGGAAATAATCCATGGCTTCCAGGGCATAATAATCTCTGCTGAAAATGACTGCCGTATAATCAAAAATATGACCTGCCAGAGACTGCAGCATGTCGAGCTGCTTATCCTCGTAGATACTTCCCATATAAATATGCTCCTGCGCAAACGGGATGTGTGCCTCCGTAAGAGCCCGTTTATACCCGGCCAGACGTCTTTCAGACACATCGCCCAGATTTCCGTCCGGATCGTAAGGTCCGTCAGCAACATAGGCAATCCTGCGGTGTCCTTTCTTGATCAAATAGGAGGCAGCCAGATAGGCGCCCTCTTCGTCTTCAGTTCCAACATTTCTGTAGATTTCATCTTCCCGGAAATAGCAGTCGGTAAAAACTGCCGGCATTTTGATATCTTTCCCAAGCTCTCTGCAGATTTCTGTCGGAATACCAATCGTCAGAAGCCCGTCTACATTCCATGTGTGAATCAGATCCCGGATTTCCTTCTCAGAAGATGCCGAATACAACATCATATAATACCCCCTCGACCGCACTTCCTTTTCAATCTCTCCAAGCATCTCAGCGGCAAGAGGATGATACAATGTCTCACGCTCCGACTCTGCCAGAATATTGGAAATCACTCCGATTATCCTGGATTGATTCTGAACGAGCATGCGCGCTCCCATGTTTGGGACGTACTGCATCTCTTCCATGATCCGTTCGATCCGTTCTTTCGTCTCTTTGGAGACCTTCTTGGTTCTTCCATGTATAACATTGGACACTGTCATGGCGCTTACATTTGCTGCCTGTGCAATATCTTTAATCGTTACCATTCTCTTATTCCTTCCCGCATTTGTGTTTCAAGCTTCGCAGATCGTTTCTGACTTTTTCTATTGTACTATTTTCAGCCACATTTTGCAATATTTCCGGGAAAAGTGCAGGGTAACAGCAAAACCCTGCGGACGTCTGAATCCGCAGGGTTTCTCTTCCTTATTTCCAGTTTACGATTTTACCAAAATCAGCTTTGAGAGAAGCTCCTCCAACAAGTCCTCCATCAATATCCGGCTGTACGAATAATTCCGGAGCTGTTGCCGGATTTACAGAGCCGCCATACTGGATACGGATTGCTTCTGCAGTTGCTTCATCATAGATTTCTGCAATGCATGCACGAATGCCTGCACATACTTCCTGTGCCTGCTCTGTCGTTGCTGTTTTACCTGTTCCGATTGCCCAAATCGGTTCATAAGCGATCACCGCAGTTTTTGCCTGATCTGCTGTCACGTTCTGGAAAGCAATCTTGATCTGCATACGAACGAAATCCATTGTCACGCCCTGCTCTCTCTGTGTAAGAGTTTCTCCACAGCAGATGATCGGTGTGATGCCGTGTTCAAATGCTTTCAGTACTTTCTTGTTAACATCTTCATCTGTCTCTCCGAAATATTCTCTTCTTTCGGAATGTCCGATGATTACATATTTTACTCCTGCATCTGTCAGCATTTCCGGAGCGATTTCTCCTGTATATGCACCTTTTTCTTCAAAATACATATTCTCAGCACCAATTACAATATTGCTGCCTTTTGCTGCTTCCATAGCCGGAATAATATCGATTGCCGGTACACAAAATACAACATCTGCTTCCTCTGTTGCTACAAGAGGTTTTAACTCGTTTACCAGAGCAACTGCCTGGGATGGAGTCATGTTCATTTTCCAGTTTCCGGCGATAATTTTCTTTCTTGCCATTTTGATTACCCTCTTTTCTGTATTCTACTTATCGTTCGCTGCTGCTACGCCCGGTAATTCTTTTCCTTCAAGGAATTCCAGAGATGCGCCACCGCCTGTAGAGATATGTGTCATCTTATCTCCATATCCAAGCTGGTTAACAGCTGCTGCGGAGTCTCCTCCTCCAATGATTGTTACAGCTTCTGTATTTGCGAGTGCTTCTGCAACTGCTTTTGTTCCATTAGCAAATTTTGGCATTTCGAAGCATCCCATTGGTCCATTCCACACAACTGTTTTAGCATCTTTTACAGCATCAGAAAAAAGTTTTGCTGTTTCAGGCCCGATGTCCATTCCTTCCCATCCATCCGGAATTTCGCCTGCTTTTACTACCTGTGTATTTGCATCATTTGAGAACTGATCTCCAATCACATTGTCAACCGGAAGAAGAAGTTTTACGCCTTTTTCTTCTGCTTTCTTAATCATGTTTGCAGCATATTCCAGATAATCATCTTCACAAAGGGAGATACCGATTTTTCCACCTTGGGATTTTGAAAATGTATATGCCATACCGCCACCGATGATCAAAGTGTCAACTTTGTCGAGAAGTCTTTCGATTACGGAAATCTTACTGGATACTTTTGCACCGCCAAGGATGGCAACGAATGGTCTCTCCGGATGTTCTACTGCGTTTCCAAGGAAATCGATCTCTTTCTGCATCAGGTATCCTACAACAGCTGTATCCACGTATTTTGTCACACCTACGTTGGAGCAGTGAGCTCTGTGAGCAGTACCGAATGCATCGTTTACAAATACATCGCAGAGAGAAGCAAGCTCTTCGCTAAACTTATCTTCATTCTTTGTCTCTTCTACACGGTAACGTGTATTTTCAAGCAGAATTACATCCCCATCGTTCATTGCTTCCACTGCTGCCTTTGCGTTTGGTCCTACTACTTCCGGATCAGCCGCGAACTTTACTTCCTGTCCAAGTAATTCGGAAAGTCTTGCAGCAACCGGTGCAAGGGATAATTCCGGTTTCGGTTCTCCCTTCGGTTTTCCAAGATGGGAGCAAAGAATCACTTTTCCGCCGTCAGCAATGAGCTTTTTGATAGTCGGAAGTGCCGCTACAAGACGGTTTTCGTCTGTAATTTTGCCGTCAATCAGCGGTACGTTAAAATCGCATCTTACGAGGACTCTTTTTCCTTTTACATTGATATCATCTACGGATTTTTTGTTAAGCATTGTTGTGCCTCCTTATATTCTGACAAAAAGGGTCCGGCCCCACAAAAGACCGGACCCTGCGTTGAGTCTTATTCCGGCAGGATACCCTGCCACGCTTATGATTCGGAATATCAGAAATTATAATAATGTTCCGAAATGTTTGATTGTTCTTACCATCTGGCTTGTGTAAGAGTTTTCGTTGTCATACCAAG
>CAUWJP010000056.1:0-8280 GCA_963559135.1 uncultured Sellimonas sp. | reverse complement strand
CATGCCTCGCAAACCCGCATAAATACTGGATGTGTGGAGTTTTGCTCATGGCTACAAGAAGAAAGAGCGGAGGTGAGAAAAAATGATGCAAGTGCATAAAAAAGGTCTGGTGTTTGGTTCTTTGAATCTGGATTATGTTTATGAACTTGACCATATTGTGAATCCGGGAGAAACAATTTCATCAAGAAGTCTAAGGTGTAATCCGGGAGGAAAAGGGCTTAATCAGGCTATAGCATTGGCGAAAGCAGGCGGCAATATCTGGATTGCGGGTAAAATCGGAGAAGACGGCTCTATGTTAAAACAAGTTTGTGAGAATGCCGGCGTGAATGTGGAGGGATTAATGATAAGTAAATCTCCTACAGGAAATGCGATCATTCAGGTGGATTCAGAAGGAAGAAACTCTATTATTTTATTTCCAGGGGCAAATCGTGATCAGACAGAACAGGAAATTATCAAAGTACTGGAGCATTTTTCTAAAGGCGACTATCTGTTCCTGCAAAATGAGATAAACGGAATTGAACTGTTGATACAGGAAGCATCCAAAAGAGGAATGAAAATAGTTTTGAATCCCTCTCCTTTTGAACCGGAGATTATGACGTATGATCTGGAAAAAATAGAATGGATCATTCTGAATGAAGTAGAAGTATGTCAGATGACAGGTGAGAAAATGATTGAGCAGGCGTTGAAAAAGCTGAAAGAAATATGCCCGGGAGCCGGAATTGTTCTGACATTAGGCGAAAAAGGATCCAGATGTTTTGTAGAAGGAAAGGAATATGTCCAGAATGCGTATTCATGTAATGTTGAAGATACAACGGCTGCAGGAGATACATTTACAGGTTACTTTTTTGCTCATGTAATGGAAAAAGAACATGAGATTCAAAAAGCATTGGATGAGGCGGCCAGAGCAGCAACAATCACTGTTTCCCGGAAAGGAGCAGCAGAGACGATTCCATATAAGGAAGAACTATATCAAATAAAAAGTGAGGAAGAAATATGAAAAGAGGATTGAAATATGATTTTACTCTGATGGCGCTGGTACTTGTTCCTGTCGGCGTTTCTATCAGTGTAGTCGGTTATCAGATGTCTACGATTCTGAAACTGCCGATTTTTGTGGATCAGATCGGAACAATACTTGTATCCATGATTGCAGGGCCGTGGGTAGGTATGGTTACCGGCTTGCTCAGTAATGTAGTAAACGGAATGATTTATCCGACGGCTTTTGGTTATGCGATTGTTTCAATGTTGATCGGGCTTGCATCAGGCTTTTTTTCCAGGTGGAAATGGTATACGAATATTTTGGGGGTAGTGATTGGATGTGCTCTTCTGAATACGATTTCATCAGTTTCAGCAGCTGTTGTAACAGTATTTATGTTTGGCGGTGTCACAGGTGCAGGAACTGATTTGATTACAGCGGCATTTGTGGCTTCCGGACAGGCCTTGTGGAGCTCGGTACTCTCAACTAATGTGATTTCCGGAACGGTTAATACAATTGTAAACTTTCTTGTGGCATGGATCATTGTAAAAAGAATTCCGGACCGTTTTCTTGTGAAAATGAATTATGGTATGCCTTATATTAAAAAGAAAGAGGTGAAAGTTCATGGATAGTAGAATCGGAAATTTGTACCCATCAACAAAATTTATGATTGTGCTGCTCGTTATTGTTGTAAGTGTATTTACACCAGGCTATATTCTTCAGTATGCAATGCTTCCAGTATTTATAGTGATCAGTATTCTGGCAGGTACGGCAGGACAGTTTCTTAAGACTTTTTTCAAATCGATTTTTGTGATTGTACTTTTTATTTTTGCTATACAGGTTTGTATTATTACAAATGAGGATCAGGTACCGATATGGGCTTTTATTCATTTTTCACAGACAGGACTGATCTCTAGTATGGAGATGACATCCAAAATTATTGCAATCAGTTCGGCGATTATGTGTTTTTTTCAGATAACAAAAGTGAAAGATATTATTTTTGCACTTGAAAAGGCAAAAGTTCCGAGAAAAGTTACATTCCTGATTTCCTCTACTATTCAGTTGATTCCGCAGATGACAGCACTCCAGAAGACGATCACAGATGCACAGAAATCTCGTGGGATCGAAACAGAAGGGAATCTACTTATCCGTGTGAAAGCATTTATTCCTATGCTCGGACCACTTGTATTATCATCTATTCAACAGACAGAAGAGAGAGTTCTGGCGTTGGAGTCCCGGGCATTTTCGGCAAAAGGAGAGAAAACATCTATTTACATCAAGAAAAAGAGTGGCATGGATTATCTATTGTTTCTGGTGACAGTATTGTTATTTATTGGATATATCGTATGGAGGGTAATGTAATGTCAGTTATTTCACTAAAAAATGTCAGCTATCGGTATCCGCTGGAAGAAAATCAGGTAATAAGAGATGCTACATTTGAATTCGAGCAGGGGAAAGTATACGGACTGATCGGCGAAAATGAATCTGGAAAGACAACATTATGCAATATCATCAGGGGATTTATACCGGAATTATATCGTGGAGAACTAAATGGGGAAGTGCTTGTGAAAGGGAAACCGGTATCAGAATACAAACCAGGTGAGCTTGCAGCCATCATCGGCTATTCTTTTCAAAACCCTTTTGTTCAGATTTCGGGTGTGAAAGATAATGTATATGAAGAAATAGCATACGGAATGGAAAATATTGGTCTTCCGAGAGATGAAATGATCAGAAGGACGGATGAACTTGTAAGATTATTCCATCTGGAAAAACTGGTTGAAAAAAATCCGTATGAACTTTCGGGTGGACAAAAGCAGAGAGTGGCACTTGCGTCGGTGATTGCTCTGAATCCGGAGATTATTATTCTGGATGAGCCAACATCACAGCTGGATCCCAAAAGTACAGAAGATATTTTTGAAATTATCAGCTTCCTGAAAGAACAGGGAAAGACGATTATTCTGATTGAACATAAAATTGATCTGGTTGCAGAGTATTGTGATGAGATTGTACTGATGAGCAGAGGACAGATTGTGATGTCGGGAGATGTAAGAAAAGTGCTTCAGGATCCGAAGGTGCTTGAATACGGTGGGCAGCTTCCGCAGGTCGTACTTTACTTTCTGGAACTGGCAAAACGTAATGGTCAGATACCTGAACAGATCCCGTTAACTGTTAATGAAGCGTATAAATGGATCAAGGAGGGAAGAGGATAATGGCATATTTGGAATTGAAAGATGTTTCCTTTTGTTATCCAAATGGATATCGGGCTGTCGAAAATATCAGTATGAGTTTTGAAAAGGGAGAGAAAGTTGCAATCATTGGTCAAAACGGAGCAGGAAAAACAACTACCGTAAAATTGATGAACGGTCTTCTAAAACCTTCCAATGGGGAAGTTCTGGTAGATGGAGAGTCTACCGCAGGAAAAACAACTGCATCCATTGCAAGAAAAGTCGGATACGTATTTCAGAATCCGGACGATCAGATTTTTCAGGATTCCATTTACAAGGAAATTGCTTTTGGGTTGAAAAAGAAAAAATTCATTAAAGAAGAAATGGACCGGAAAGTAAGAGAAGCAGCAGCTATGTGCGGACTGGAATCCTGTCTGGACGAGCATCCTTACAATCTTTCCTATTCAAAAAGAAAATTTATTACAATCGCGGCGATAGTTGCTATGGATCCGCAGGTTCTGATTCTGGATGAGCCGACTGCAGGGCAGGACAAAAGATCTACAGAACTTCTTGGAGAAATTATGAACCGGCTGACAGAACAGAATAAGACAGTAATTACGATCACACACGATATGGAATTTGTCGTAAAGGAATTCAAGAGAGTCATTGTTATGGCAGAAAAGAGAAAAAGAAAGGATGCTTCCCCAAGAGAAATATTCTGGAATCTGGAGCTCTTGAAACTTAGCAATCTGAAGCAGCCTTATATCTGCAGGCTTGCAAACGCTCTCGGGTATGAAAATATCATGACAATTCAAGAAATGATAGAGGTAGATAAAAATGAGAAATATAGTAATTGACTGCGATCCGGGACACGATGATGCGTTGGCGATTATGGCAGCTTTTGCACATCCGGAGAAGTTTCAGATTTTAGGAATTACAACGGTAGGTGGGAATCAGACCGTTGAAAAAGTGACGCAGAACGCAAAGAATATCCTCTCATTTATTAGAGCGGATATTCCCCTTGCAAAAGGACAGGAGAGACCGCTTGTCAAATCATTGGAAACAGCTGGAGAAGCACACGGAGATAGTGGAATGGACGGACCGTATTTTTCTGGCAACGACTATCCGGTTGTGTCTGAAAATGCTGTAGTGTTCCTGTATGAAAAGATTATGTCATGTTCGGAGAAAGTGACTATTGTCGCTTTGGCACCTTTGACTAATATAGCTCTTTTGCTGAAGACTTTTCCGGATGTGAAAAAGAAAATTGAATGCATCAGCCTGATGGGAGGCGGAATAAAGCATGGAAACTGTACAGAACTTGCGGAGTTTAATATTTATGTAGATCCTGAGGCAGCACATATCGTTTTTCATTCCGATATTCCGATTATTATGAGCGGACTGGACGTTACAGAAAAAGCTGTGATTACTGAGAAAGAAATTTTGTCTTTGAAGCAAAAAGGAAGAGTCAGCAATCTGGTTTATGAACTGTTAAGCTTTTATCATGAATCAGGGAAACAATTCGGATTTAAAGATAGTCCGCTACATGATCTGTGTGCAGTACAATATCTGATTACACCGGAAATTTTTACTGGAGAATTCAAATATGTCGATGTGATTACAGATGAAGGACCGGCAAGAGGACAGACGTTTGCTGACTTGAGAATGTTACCTAAACATCAGGAAAATGTATTCGTTTTAATGGGAGTTGACAGGGAAAGCTTTATAACAAGTTTAATAGAGGGATTAAGTCTACTGGATTTAGGAAAAACAATGTAAGTGGACATCATACGATTTGGGACGGCAGCTTTTTTGAGTTGCCGTTCCTTTTTCTTAATGCAATCTTAATACAGAAGAAATTTTACTTATGCATATTTAATACGATTTCATATATGATTAAAGGCGCATAAAGAACATACTAAGACAAGATAAAGGGAGGACAGCAAGGTGGAGAGTGAAAAGAGGAAAACTAGGCATATTACATCATTTCAGATTATAATAGCTGGTTTTTTTCTGGTGATTCTGGTAGGAAGTCTTTTATTAATGCTTCCGTTTGCGACACAAGAAGGGAAAAGTACTGGGTTTTTGGAGGCATTATTCACAGCCACATCGGCAGTTTGTGTGACAGGGTTAATCATATATGATACAGCAACATATTGGTCTACATTTGGACAGATAATCATTTTACTTCTTATTCAAATTGGAGGTATGGGAGTTGTAACGATTGCTGTGGCGGTGGCAACTGCCTCAGGGAGAAAGATAGGACTGATGCAACGAAGTACAATGCAGGAGGCAATTTCGGCACCGCAGTTGGGCGGCATTGTAAGAATGACACAATTTATTTTAAAGACCAGCATCTTAATTGAAGTGATAGGAGCAGTTTTATTATCCAGTGTTTTTTGTAAAGAATATGGAATTGGGAAAGGAATCTGGTATGCGATATTCCACTCTGTTTCGGCATTTTGTAATGCAGGATTTGATTTGAATGGCATAGAAGCGCCATTTTCATCATTGGTAAATTATTCCGTACAGCCTGTAGTCAACCTCACAGTTATACTTTTAATTATAATTGGAGGAATTGGTTTTATAACCTGGGCTGATATTGAGAAAAATAAGTGGCATTTTAAAAAATACAGAATGCAAAGTAAAGTAATTCTTACAGTGACAGCATGTTTGATTGTAATTCCTGCAGTATATTTTTTCTTTTGCGAGTTTTCAGAGTTTTCGATGGAGAAAAGAATATGGGCATCGATATTTCAATCTGTCACTCCAAGAACAGCAGGATTTAACACTGTTGATTTGACGATGATAAGTGAAACAGGGCAGATGGTTATTATTATTCTGATGCTTATCGGGGGATCGCCGGGATCAACGGCAGGAGGAATGAAAACAACAACTTTTGCTGTATTATGTGCTTCAGCGAAAGCAGTATTTCAGAAAAAAGAGTCTGCGCATTTTTTTGGAAGAAGAGTTCCGAACGATGCTGTCAGAACAGCTGCGACAATTTTTTTGATGTATATAGTTTTGTTTTTAAGTGGAGGTATGATTATCAGTTACAGGGAAGGGCTTCCTTTGATTCAGACCCTGTTTGAAACAGGATCAGCAATAGGAACAGTTGGGCTTTCTTTAGGTATTACTCCGGAATTAGGAGATATGTCACATTTAATATTAATAGGATTAATGTTTTTTGGAAGAGTTGGAGGATTGACGTTGATTTTTGCGGCGTTATCAGAAAATAAAATCAATAATTCTATGTTACCACTTGAAAAAATTACAGTAGGATAGCCAGGGGGAAAATTCATATGAAATCAGTATTATTAATTGGACTAGGAAGATTTGGAAGACATATTGCTTTAAAATTGGAAGAAATGCATCATGAGGTAATGGCAGTTGATCGTGATGAAAAAAGAGTAAATGCTGTATTACCTTATGTGACAAATGCACAGATCGGCGACAGTACGGATGAAGAATTTCTGCAATCTTTGGGAATAAGAAATTATGATTTTTGCATTGTTGCTATTGGAGATAATTTTCAGGGTTCTTTAGAAACTACTTCTTTATTAAAGGATTTGGGTGCACAGAAGGTAATTTCAAGAGCTGCCAGAGATGTCCATGCCAAATTCCTGCTAAGAAATGGTGCAGATGAAGTTGTATATCCGGAGAAACAACTGGCAATTTGGACTGCAATTCGTTATAGTGCCAATCATATTCTTGATTATGTTGAACTGGATGATAGCCATGCTATTTTTGAAATTGAAATTCCGAAAAATTGGATTGGAAAAACAATTGGACAGTTAGATATAAGAAATAAGCATCATATTAACATCATGGCGTTAAAATCAGAAGGAGATCTGGATCTGAATGTCCGGGCTGATACGGTTATACCAGGAGATAAGACAATGCTTGTACTGGGAAATATGAAAGATATTCAGAAATGTTTTCATATATAATCTGTAAGGGGGAAGAGGGATGAAAGAGATTTTGCTGGTGTGTGTTATGCTTTTGATTCTTGTCATAGGCTATATTGTTACAAGTGAGATAGATTTCTTTCTTAAAAATATTCGATGCGGCTCTCTTAAATCAAAGAAAAGTGGAAAGTTTTATATTGCTTATGAACACCCGGAAGATTGTCTGGTAATAAAGGATATTTATGAAGAAATGAAGGCAGAAATTTCAGTGGAAAATTTGGAACTGGTTTACGGAAGTATTAGTGAAATAAGCAAGATGATTAAAGAAGGAAAGATTGATATTGCCGTGTGTTCTTTTCATTCTGATCTGGCAACAGAAGAATATATGAATTCCAAAATAGTTTTCATAGAAAATCCTATAATTCAGTATCAAGGTATCGCACAAAGTATAAGTCCATTAAGTAAGGGTAATTGTCAAAGAATAGTCTTATGGAAGGATAATGATAGGAAAATAGAAAATGTTGTAGGTAGATTCTTTTGAAAAAATGCTGTATAGTACATACTGATTGCAGGAAGGTGAGAATATGACAGCATATAATCAGGATTATGAAACATTATCGGGTTCTTTTTTAGTAAAGAAAAAGAATAAAGGCTCTTTAAAAATCTTTTTTGGATATGCGGAAGGTGCGGGGAAAACTTATGCCATGCTTCAGGAAGCACATGATGCCAGAAAAAATAAGACGGATGTTGTGATTGGCTGGGTGGATTCACAGGATTATCCAATAACTATAAAGAAAACAAAAGAGTTTGAACGGCTTCCATATATTGAAATGGAACAAGACGGAGTAAAAAGGAAAGAATTTGATCTTGATGGAGCAATCAGAAGAAAACCGCAGCTGATTTTGGTTGATGACCTTTCACATATAAATGCAAAGGGATGCAGACATCAGAAAAGATACCAGGATGTCAGGGAACTTTTAAATGCAGGGATCAATGTATATACGACTGTAAACGTAAAAAACATAGAAAGTTTGAATGATCTGGTTACATCTATTACTGGGATTTCCGTACAGGATCGAATACCGGACTATGTATTTGATAATGCTGATCAGGTAGAATTGATAGACGTTGAACCGCAGGAACTGATAAAAAGAAGAGAGCAAATCCATTTTGAATCGGAAACCATCGGCGGCTGTGATATCCCCTAACATTCCAACTCCTTCACAATGCGGAGCGT
>CAUWJP010000055.1:0-9241 GCA_963559135.1 uncultured Sellimonas sp. | reverse complement strand
TTAAAGTACGCCATTTGTTGGCTGTCCTCTACTTTCTTTCACAGTAAATACCTCCTCCTATTTGCGTTCGTTCATCTAGTACTTTATGTTGTCCGAACATCTTATGTGCTAATTATATCAGGTCATTTTTAAGAAATGTATGCAGATTCGCACGCGCATTATGCATTTTCAACCATTTTGTGCTGTTCGCACTACATTTAAGGCTTTTTTGTCTTTTTCTTTATCCAATCAGTACACTATCTCCACTGCAATCTTCAGTATTTATCATAAAATCCCACAATTTATGCTGTTTTTCGACATTTTCTTTATCTTTTTTACCATTAATTTTATCCTTTTTTCTTATCCAATCGAGGAATTATGCAAAAAAGACCTTATCCGGGTAAAGATTCTTCATTGCTCTCAACATTTCTTCATTTAAATCCAGAAGAATCTTGATTTTCTCCCTGCCTTCTCCAATGATCATCGTATAATAAGGGATATCGTCATCATAGGATGTATAGTCGTACTTAGGCAGCTTTTCTGTTCCGCCTTTTAACCTGTATTTTGCCACCTTGTCATGCCAGTTCGGCGCCACAACTTCAAGCTTGTTCAGATCCAGTTCATGCACCTGTCTGCGGCGTGTCTTTCCAATAATGACGGCAATTGAAAACTGATTCCCTTCCATTGTGTATTCGTACTCTTTCTGGCTGAACATATCAAACACCAGATAAAGGCAGATCAACAAAAATCCCGGCAGCATAAATCCTCTCGAAAATACAATCCCCATCAGTATAAAGAGGACTCCAAAAGCGATCATCAGTATTTTCAGGGCTCCCGCCCCTGCCTTTTTCTTTCTCATTACCTGTTCTGTGATTTTAAAACCCTGCATCGTTATCTACCACCCTTCTTCAGAACGTACGTTAAATCTCAGAATCTGCTGTTCATAATTTTCCGGCCGCTTTCTCCATTCCTCCGGAGACATCCCCATGATTTTCTGGAAATTCCGGTTGAATGTGGAAATTGTAAAATAGCCGCATTTTACTGCGATGTTTCCTATCGTGTCATCGGTCTTTTTCAGGTATTCACACGCCGAACGTATTCTTACCATATTGATGTATTCTAACGGACTGATCCCCATGTACTGAACAAAGATCCTCCGGAAATGTGTCTCACTGATGTGAACCAGCCCGGCTATATCACTGACCTTGATCCGTTCATGGTAATGATCACTGATATAATCCAGAGCACGTGAAATCAGATTGTTAATCTTTGCTCCCTCTCGCGTATTCTCCCGGTACTGTCCAGAGTAAATGCCGTTTCTTCTGGCTATTTTTATAAGAAATGCAAGCATCTCCCCCTCTGCTTCTTCCTGATAGAACACATCGCCTCTGCGCATGATGTCTAAAATTTTCCTGACACTGTCCGACAGCTCCGATGCTTCCTCCCGTCGCAGGAAAATGGCACGCTGATTAATCTGGTGACTGATATTCTCCAGATATCCTGGCGATCCGGAAACCATTTTTTTTAATAATTTTTCTACGTCTACAAACAAGTACTCCCAGTAGCTCACATTGCCCAGCTCACTGTTCGTTGTGTGAAGATAATTCCTTGGTATAGCGGTGAATTCCCCTCCGCCCCGAAATGGATATTCATCTTCGCCAAGGACAATCGTTCCTCTTCCCTCATAACAGTAACCTATTTCCAGATAATTATGAAAATGTAGATAATCGATATCTCTGCCGTATGTCTGACGCCACTTTTCCCCCAAAAGTGCCATCATAGTCTGATTGTCAGGAATCCGGTAATATCGAAATTCCGCGGTTTTCTTTCTCTTCTTACTCAAGGGAAGTCCTCCTTACACGCCTTTGTGCCTCACGAATCAGATATGGCTGAATATCAGGGTATGTCCAGTCCTGCGGCAGATCCTCCATCAGCACAATCTTTTCAATCTCACTGTGAAGCTCTTCCTCAAACGTCCGCACCTCAGCCACGTACAGCATTCCGAAGGTTTCCTCCCCTTCCATGCCTTTTTCATCTACAGATGCAACCGAGTATACACAGATCGGATCCAGATCATAATCCAGTGCTCCTGTCTCCTCGTACAGCTCTCTTCTTGCCGTCTCCTCTATCACCTCTCCCGGTTCCCTGTGTCCGCCCGGCACCTCATATGTCTCCCTCTTCCGGTGCTTACAGAAGACCCATTTATCCACATGTCTCGTGATTATTACGGCAAATTTCAACAACGAATCTTCCACGTCATCATAAAACCGAACTTTTACCATGCTGTTACCTCCTGCTATTATATTTCTTGTCTGGTCACCACATCCGGCCTAAGGGGTCAGTTCCCTTCGTTTTCCCTCTTGGAAACAATAATATGGTCTTCTTCCAATCATTTCAAAATGGTCTCCATTCAGAAACAGGGTATCTTCTTCTGGCATAGCAATGACCGGTCCATGCTCTTTCGAGTACCGGAGTAGTTCTTCTGTATACCTTTTTGTCCGTTCCCGGTTTTCCTGTTCTGTCAGCCTTGAGCTTCCATTCGTATAATGCGCAAATACCGAATATCCGTTCAGGACATTAAATCCTTTCGTATCTTTCAGACCTACTCCATTCTGGTCCATAGGCGCACAGCTTTCGATATCATATCCGAAGATAATGGCACCTGCGCTACCGCCAAAGACAATTCCGTCCTGTTCGATATATCCTTGAATTTTCTCAAAACTTCCGCTTGCTTTCAAACCATTCAATAATTTATATGTGTTTCCACCACCAATGAAAATCGCGCTGTAGTTTTCCACATGTGTCCCGGCCAGTTCCTCTGCGCTTTTAACCATCTCGATATCCGGCACATCCACACACTGAAGCTCGCCTCGAACCCATTCATGGCAGCTTTCATAGTTCGCATTTTCCATGGCAAACGGAAGATACAAAATCGGTTTTGTATGATCGATCACATCATTCAGACGCCTACAGGCATCTCTTGTCTGATCTCCGTCTCCACCGCCACACAAAAATATTCTCATGGTCTGTTCCTCCTTATTTCTATTCTAATTCTTTGATTATATCATCTTTTTCTTCCGAAGAAAACAAAAGTGCTGCCGCACAAATTTAGTACGACAGCACTTTTTCATTCACTTTATTTATAATATGGGAACTGAGCAATCCTCAGATGTGTACATCCGAATGGAATCAGTCTGATCTCTTCTTCTGGTTCTTCGGTATGTACCGGGCTTTCCGGAATCTCACCGGTATTTCCGCCCTCCTGTTTCCATTCTTTCACTTTTCTTGCCTTTACTCTAAGTACAACCGGCGGCTGTTCTTTCAAAAAAGGAATTCTGCCTGGTGTATTTTCCGTCACTTCCACAGAATCGTCAGCTGACAATGCGTAATTCCATGGTGTATCTGACGTCACTTCGTAATCCTTGACTCCGCCGCATTCCCGATACGCTCTCCACTCTTCTTTCATATCCAGTGCGTAGACAAGAGGGCCTCTCTCAATGGCTACGCTATTATGATACCAAGTTGATTGCCTGACCTCTGCTTCCCACTGTACCTCAATGACATCTCCTTTTTTGAACACTTTTTCCAACAGAATAAACTGACCTTCTGTTTTTACAGTTTCCGCTTTTCCATTCACTGTCAAGTGATAGTTCTCACACCACCCCGGAATCCTGATTCTCCAGGAAAGCGGCTTTTCACCGACTTTCTGAATGTGCCACGTGACTGTCAGGTCTGCCGGATATGCGGTTTCTGTTCTAATTTCTACCGTTTCTCCCCAAACAGTGGTGCGAAGTGTATTTGGTGCGAAAACCATGGAAACAAGCGTTTCTTCCTCTTTATACCAGAGGCTCCTCGCCAGTTTCGGCCAAGCCTGATGCATATTTGCGGTACAGCACCCAAAGTTAGGCTCCAGACCGTATGTATTGGAATCATCCAGATTATTGAACCACGGACGCGGCTCGTTCGTCGCTCTGATCTGATTTGCCTGCTGCAGGTACTGATGACCCATATAATCTTCTGAAAACATCGCCGGATATGCATTGTAAGCAAGCCGTTCCAGCAGATCTGCATATTTCGGATCTCCCAAAATTTCCAAAATTAATTCCAGACTGAACATATACTCAGCAATAGAGCAAAGCTCTGCTCCCCTGACCGGATCATTTCCCGCCAAATGCTCATCCCCATTAACAGCTCCTGTCACTACGCCATGGAATTTTGTAAGATCTTCGATTGCTTTTTGCAGTACTTCTTCACCTCCCTGATTTTGAAACCAGGCTGTCATAGCCGGATATTTCAACGCCATTGTCACATTGACAATATGGGTCTGGTGAAATTTCATCAAATCCATCAGCAGATCTTTGGAAAAGGATTCCAGCTCCTTCCAGTCATAATACTTTTCTGTCGGCTGCACAAATGGAAGCTTGCTAAAGAACACATTCCAATCGTCTCCTTGGCTGATCACCAGATCTGCCAGCTCTTTCAAATATGGTTGTGGATCTTTTTCATAAAGCCATTTGATCGTATATAAAAGATCGGCACATCGTGCTTTTCCCCATCCTTCCAACGGTCTTTCCGGAAGGGTACAAAGTTGATACCGAAAATACTGATGCATAAATTCCAGTATTTCTTCTTTTTCTGTAATCTCATAGTATTGAGCAAGCGCTTTAAGCATTACCATTCTGGACCACCAGTCCGTCTTACTCGCCTGCGGGCCGAAATTTCCATCCTCATCTTGACTGTTCAATGTCCAGGCCATAAATTTCTCCACTATATTTTTTAACTTTTCATCACCCAGATACCAGGCAAGTGGAATCAGACCATCCATAAAATATGGACCTCTCTCCCAATTTTCTCCGGTTCCCCCAAGCCATCCGCTGTAAGTTCCAAGGCTCTCCCAGACTTCATGGAGTTTTCCGGAAAGCCCGTCTGCCTGTATCCGAAGCTGTTCTTTTAACCATCCTTCCGGCACCACTTCCCGGATCCCTAACATCTGCATTTTCTTATTTTCCATCTTTCCCTCCGTCATCTATTTGATAGCCCCGCCAAGCATTCCTTTGATAAAATACTTCTGCAGGAAAATGAATAACAGCATAATCGGTGCAAGACCGATCAGTGACCCTGCGGTCATAAGTCCCCATTCTGTTCCATACTGCCCGATAGCCATATTTGTCAGACCTACATTGAATGTTTTGATTGCTTCGTTATTTGCAAATACAACCGCAATCAGGTAATCATTCCATGTGGTGTATGCCGAATAGATAAAGATCGTAGCAATCGAGGACCATGTCGTCGGCATCATAACTTTCCAAAATACCGTAATTTCTCCCGCTCCATCGATTTTTGCCGCATCTCTCAGGCCGTTCGGCACCATGTCAAAGGCATTCTTCATCATATAAATTGCAAACGGGGTCTGGAATGTGGCGTAAATCAGGATCATGGAAATCCTGGTATTTGTCAGATGAAGGGTCGACATGATGGAATAAAGAGGAATCATCAATGTCTGAAATGGAATCATCAGCGCCGCAATAATCAACAGGAGCCAGATTTTCTTTCCCATTACTTTCAACTTGGAAAATGCGTATCCTGCCAGCAGACTCACAATAGCTACGAGAAGCATTGTTAAAGCCGTCGTAACTACCGAATTTTTCAGATAGGTCAGATAGACGCCGTCATTTCTTGTCAGGATTTCCCGAAAGTTTTCCAGGCTGACACTCCTTGGAAAGAGACTTGGCGGCTGTTCGTAAATCTCATTTTTATCCTTCAGGGCAGTGATCAATGTCCAGTAAAGGGGCATCAGCATAATCAGAGCCAGTATGGAATTTGTGATAATTTTCGCTGTATGTTGTTTCTTTTTCATACTGCCCTCCTTATTCTGTCGGATCTTTCAAAAGCCGCATCTGTGCAAAACTTAAAAGTAACATGATGATCAGCAGTATAATTGTCATGGCAGATCCGTATCCGAAGTTATAGTATTTGAATGATGTATTGTAAATATAATGTACCAGTGTAGTCGTTGTTTCCGTCGGTCCACCCTTTGTCATAATCAGGAACTGTTCAAATGCAAGCACGGATCCGATAACAGACATAATCAGGGCCAGTCCTACCTGCGGCCGGATAATCGGAAGTGTAATATGAAAAAACTGCCGGACTTTTGATGCTCCATCAATACTTGCCGATTCATATACTTCTGTATCCACAGACTGAAAAGCCGCCAGAATAATCAACATTGAAAATCCAGCCATTTTCCATGTAATCATAAACACAATTGCCGGAAGTGATGTCTTTTCTGTTCCCATCCATAGAATCGGATCATCAATAATATGAAGCTCCTGTAAAATATAGTTCAGGATTCCATACAAATCGTTATAAATCCAGAGCCAGATCAAACTGCAGGATGTCATGGAAATAACAACCGGTGAGAAATAAATTGTCCTAAACAGTGTCACCCCTTTGAATTTTCCATCAATCAGCAGTGCCAGGACAAACGCCACTACAAACAGGGCAGGTGTAACAAACAATGTATATTTCAATGTAAAAAGCAGCGATGTACGAAACTGATCATCTGCCAACAAAGTCTGATAGTTTTCCAGCCCGACAAAGGTTTTGTCCCCCAAAAGCGGCCATTCAAAAAATGACATGGTCAAAGACTGTAAAAACGGAAGGCAGAAAAACAAAAGATTGATCACAATCGCCGGGCAGATAAACAAAAACGGGATCACTGATTTATGCAGCTTTCCTTTTTTTCTCTTCATGATGTACCCCCTTGTTGTATTTCAGGAAAGAGTGCCTTTCCAGACCGACCCGCTTTCAAGGCACTCTTTTATACTAGTTCATAATATCATTGATCTCTTTTGTGGCATTCTGGAATGCTTCATCCGCTGTTGCATTTCCCATCAGACAACTCTGTGTTGCATTAACCAACGGCTGATTCATTTCATTATATTTCTCAGACTTAGATGCTCTGGATACTTCCAGTGCTTCTTTGAGGACCTCATAATATTCTGCTTTTTCATTAAAATATTCATTATCAAACAGGTCTGTTCTTGCAGGGAGAAGTCCATTCTTTGCGAACAGTTCCACCTGTACTTCTTCACTCAATACATACTCTACAAAGTTCCATGCTTCCTCTTTATGCTTGGACTGATCCATAATAGCGATCAGGTCTCCTCCACCAAAGGAAGAAAATTCTCCATCATCAGCCCTTGGAATCAGGGATACGCCAAAATCAAAATCCGGATATTCTGTCAGGAAAGTATAAAGCTGAGAATTTCCAAGGATTGTCATACTTGCCTTCCCGCTCAGGAATGCATCCTGGGATTCTGACCAGGAATAGGTTGTTACGCCTTCTGGCGTCACATGGTATTCATTTGTCAGGTCATCATAAAGCTGCAGCGCTTCAACTGCCTCAGGCTGATCCAGAAGACAGGTCTTGCCATCTTCGCTTAGCAGATCTCCGCCATTACTCCAGATAAACGGAACAAAAGTGAACATCTGCTCTCCGCCTCCGGCATAGGTGTATCCGTAATGGTCGTCTGTCGTAAGTTTCTGCGCATAGTCAACAAGTTCGCTCCACGTTTCCGGTCCTTTGGATGGATCCAGTCCCGCTTCCTTGAAATGCTCTTTGTTATAGAACATAACAGAGACATCCGGCGCAAATGGAATTGCATACTGTTTTCCGTCACGCTGTCCAAGCTCTACCATTCCCTCACTGAAAGAGTCCTTAAATTCCAGCTTTTCAAACTCATCCGAAACATCTGCAAGTGCAGAAATGGAGTTGTAATATGGTGCAAGAATATCATCCAGAGATACAATATCCGGTACTTCTCCAGATGAAATTGCAAGAGTAAGCTGGTCGGTCAGCTCCGTATCCGGATATACTACTGCATTGACCTTTACTTTATCCTGCTGCTCATTGTACTGATCCACTGCCGCAGTTACCGGCGCTTCCATCTGTTCCCGTACCCAGATTGTAATTTCCGTTTTCCCTCCGTCACTTCCACCTGACTCAGACTTGCCACTGCTTCCCGAACATGCTGCCAGGCTTACGCACATCCCGGCACATAAAGCGATAGAAAGAATCTTGTTCATTCGTTTTTTCATAATTTTCCTCCTTTTTTCATCTTGATCTCCAGTTTTCAATATTTAGCTAAATACGATTGATATATTCAGATTATAGATTGAAAAATCCCTGAATTCAATGTATACTATTAACATGTTTCTATAAAATTTTTAACAAAATATATCGTAAAAAATATAATTTTTTTAACATTTTAATTTTCTCTGAAAGGAGCGATCTTATGATCTATATGCACTTTGAAAGCCCTCCTACTCCACATTTTATTTCAGCCGGAGAAGCACTTTACCGCCGTGGAGACCGCCACAAAAAGCGCTCATCCATAGGTGTGTTTGATATGCTTTTCGTTGTCTCCGGGCGCCTCTACGTAATGGAAGAAAATGAACATTATATTATAGACGAAAATCAACTTCTTATTTTATCTCCGGACAAAACCCATCAGGGATACAAATTGTGCGATACCGAAACAAAATTTTACTGGCTGCACATGGACTGTGCTGGATCATATTATGAATCCGAACATTTACATCCGGCAAAAAAGACTGTCAATAAATCATTATTCCGTGATACCATGTTTTATATTACTCTTCCAAAGTACATTCAACTTACAGAAGAAAAAGGAAAACTTCTCAGAAGTTTTATTGAGCCGCTTCTCATGTTTTCCATTAATAAATACAACAATGACACCGAAAAATTCCGGACCAGACTGAATCCGCTTCAGCAACAGCAGCATTTTCTCAATATCCTAAATCTTCTGAACACAGACTCCAAATTCAGCAATGCTCCTGACGATCTTGCTGCCGAAATCATGCAGTATATGCAAAACAATTATCATACAAACTTTACCATGCAGGATCTGGCTCACCGCTTTAATTTTCACCCGGTTCATATTATCCGCTGCATGAAAAACTCATACCATGTAACTCCGATCCAGGCGTTGACGACCATCCGTCTGGAAAAATCAAAAGAGTTACTTTTAACAACTGTAATGAGTGTCCAGGATATCAGCGAGGCGGTCGGCTTTTCCTCCTGTTCCTACTTCATTAAACAGTTCAAGGCCGTGTACCATACTACACCTGCTCAGTACCGTCAGGAGATGCGGTCACATCTGTAAAACACAGAAAGGACATCTCCGGAATCTATTTTCCGAAAGCTGTCCTTTCTTGTTTTCTACCTCTTTTATCTAAT
>CAUWJP010000054.1:0-9603 GCA_963559135.1 uncultured Sellimonas sp. | reverse complement strand
ATTCCCGGTAAATATCGGATTTTCAAACAACGCTGCCCAGTATTTCTTTCTTACCTTTTTCAACGCTAAAGCTAATATCGTTCAAAGCGGTATATTGTTGTATTTAAAGCAATGGCAGACAATCTTCTTCAATGGCTGTCTGCCATTGCTTCTGGTTAAAATTCCATAACATCGTGCGATAGCGCACCAGAACCTTTTTTCAGCCATAACAAGAAAAGAACCAGTCCAACGGTACAGATCGCACTGCCGAAGTAAAATGCAGCTGATAGATTCCAATCCGATAGTGCGCCAAAAATCAGATTTGTTCCAATGGCAATACCGTCCACCAGCATACCACAGACGCTGAGTGCAGTAGCTCGGTTCCTGCTTGTAATTTGACGGTTTTGGAGATCTGCCAAAAGAGGCTGAAATAGTGTGTTGGAGAGACGAAGGAGCAGCACACTGATTACAGACGGTAGTGCGAAGGGCATAGATCCGAGTACCAAGCAAGATAAAGTCTCAAGAGCACAAAACAGGATGAGGGAGCGGCGGATTCCTACCCGCTTGGTAAAGGCTGAGGAATATACCCCCAACACTCCCAATAGTGTGGCAACGATATACACCAGACCGATAACAGAGTTGTTTAACCCACAGCGTTCATACTGAAGCTGATTTAAAAACACGGTAATTGTCTGATGGGCTTCTGACAGCAGAGCCGCGCCAACAAGAAACAGAAAGAGTGTGTGATTAGAAAAGATTTGGCGAAAACTCTCACTAAACGGCTCCGCTACTGTTTCCGCAGAGACGGTCTGACGCACTTCGGTTAGTCCAAAAGAAAGCACCATGGCAAGTCCGTAGCTAATTACTGTCAGCAGACCGGCCAGCCAATAATCATCTCCCACGAATACTGAGAACACCACTGCTGCAATTAGCAGTCCAGCCATATTCATACTACTGTACAGACCGAATGCTTCCTGACTATTCATTCCTTCACAGGATAAATATATAATGCTGGAGTCTACACCTGAGAAGCCGGCGAGCACCACACTGAGCATGATACGCTCTGCCAGGAATCCCCCAAACCCGGTTGCCTGCCAAAATACGATTTTTGAAATAAAATAAAGAGAGGAACAGAAAATCATGGTTTTCCGATAGCCAATTTTGTCGGCTATCATTCCCCATGGAACTTCCAAAAAAATGCCCAGAGCCAAAGATATGCTTTCAATGATCGTGATTTCAAAGATTGTAACGCCCTGTGCCTGCCGATACAGCGTAGCAATCGGCCCATAAAAAATCATGCCTTGCAACAATGCAATGGCGTACATCACATATAAGTTTTTCTTCATATTCATATCCTTTCTGAATTTTGGGTACAACAATCAGACATCAGTTAGATGACATCTAAATCTTGATATTCCGAAGTTCCTCAAAAATCAGATTGGATAATTCATACTACACTGTTCCTCCCGATGTTTCAATACAATAACAATTATATATTACCTCAGACCGTTGAAGAATGTCAATGCTGCTAATTAGCTTACCTATAGGTATTTAGCTAACCAGATGTCCAATAATATATATACATAACGAGAAATGTTTTTCAGAGAAAAACACCCTTGACAAATCTCTTTCCACTAACAAATACTGTTAGGTGATTATATAACCGATGATATTTATGTAGATCTTCAAGAAAATTCAATAAAATCAATTTGGGTTGAAGCAAATAGAAATTACAGAAAATAGCTAGAAGGATTGAGAATTCAAACAAATTATCAAAATGGTGGTCTTTATTAAGAAAATACTTGATCTTCAGAAGTACATTCCCGTTCATATGTCGAGTATCCTCAGATGTCATTTTTTCTGATGGAGTTTCCCTGTGTTTTTTGTACAATTCCTTTATCTTTGAATTCGTGGAAATTAATCTCCTTCTGGAAGTAATATATATAACTGAAAAAATAGATATTTGAACAGAACCCAAACAATATAGATCAAAATTACGCTTATGATTTTAGATAACCTCAAAATACTTCTATGCATCTTTGATAGCTTCCACTTTCTCCGCTGTCGGATGTTTTCTCGGATGTTTCAATTCTTCAACCGCATTAGGAGCGTCATACATCGGCAAGCCCAAATCCCGCTTTACCTCTGCGATATATGCAGTATGTACCTTGAAGCCGTATTTCGCTTCTATGTACTCCTTAATCATCTTGTATGTAACTCGCTCTTTTGGCTTGTACGCTTCGGCTCTCTTTGCGATATTATCCATCGGTACTTTACCCTCACCTTCGCCAAACTCAACTTTTACGTTGATATGTCCATCCGGTTTTTTATGGGAAAGCAGTACTACCGTCTCAACGTGCCTTCTATGCACAAACTGCGTAATATCTTATTTTGAATAAGTGCTTGCCGCAGCTTTTGCCGTTGAATCAATCAATAACTATTCTGGTACTTTTTTATCATTTTTAATATTTACCTTATGAACATTCGTAAGCTTTTTTAGCCTTCCTGGATTTCCTAAATCAATAAAAACATAAATCATCTTATCCGTACACTCTGCTATACTCTTCAACCTGTTCTTCATAACCATGTAAATATTGATCATTTGTAGACAGTTTGAGCTCAACAATTGTTTTATCACCACCCCTACTAACCTTAAAATCTACTAGTCCTCTACCTGCATCCGGCCCAAAACTAATATTCAAATCATTAGCGGATATATAATTTTTAGCTCCTAAATGAAAAAGTCTCTGAATAATTTTTTCTCTTTTCTTGCTGTCCGCACTTTGAATAGTATCCCAACCTTTATTATATTCGATCCATTCTTTAAAAATGTTTAATATATCTATCGCTGCTTCAAAGCTATTTTTCTTTTGGCATTTTCAACATCAAAATGTATTCCCACCTTTTTCATAACTTTGATCAATTTTTCCGCAAGATAATCAATGTCCTGATTAAGATCATATTTTTCTATATTAGATTTCTTATACCCCTCAATAACACGAGAACACCTTTCCGGATCTTTAAATATATATTCCTCCAAATACGCTTTTTTATCCCTTGCATACCATCTACTCCATTCCTGCCCAATCGCTTCATTTATTTCTCTACGAATATTTTCGTTCTCCGAAACTACTCGATCAATATCATCCCAACACTGCGCTATTGGAAGCTCATGTAAAATATCTATAGGCAGTAACAAAATTTCACAATCTTTATATGGATTCACAATAAGACCATCTTCTCGGAACATATAATCAGGATAGTTTTCTTTGTTCAGTTTATGTTCTTGCTGAATTCTTTTTGTATATAATACTATATCAGGATAAATAATAGTTGAAATCATATCGCTCAATCTGTCTGGACCAATATTTTCTTCAAAAAGACTAACCAACTGAAAAATTTTCGGATATAGTATGCCCTTTTTTTACAATATCGAACGCATCACTTATAACTTGCCTTCTCAGCTTTTCTCCAAAAGCTGCACCATGTTTACTCTCGAAGAACCCGAGATTTATTCCATTTATTTCTAAAGGTTTAAATCGTATAAATGCTGTTTTATAAAGTTTGTCCTCTTTTGAGTCAGAGGCATTAAGAAGCGTGGCTATTTCACTAAAGTAATCATTTATTCGCTTATACGCACCTTTGAATTCGGGAACAGCAAATACCTTCAAACGCATAAGATTAATAAAAAATCTACTGTCATTATCTAGGACACAATCAAATACCCACATTTTATCCAATTCATCGTCCAACCCAAAATATTCTGAAACAAACATTCCCACACCTCCACAATATTTTCATTCTTACAACATTGCCAGATAGCTGTCTAACCTTGTATTCACATACCCAGCAAACAACTTTTCCATCGAATTCAGATTATGATTTACATGATATTCATCAAAAGCATTGTAATAAGCAACCCGATCTGTAAATTTAATATCAATCGGCGGATATCCTGCTTTCATCAGTTCCAGATTTACAAGCAACCGCCCCGTACGGCCATTCCCATCTATAAACGGATGAATGCCTTCAAATTCAATATGGAACCGTGCAAGTCTGGGAATGATATGCTCAGTGCTGTTTCTATAAGCTTCCAGCAACTGCCCCATCTTAGGTTGAATAAGATAAGGCTGTACCGGTTCATGTTTTGCCCCCATAATTCTTACTGGAACTCTTCTGTAAACCCCACGGTCATCTTTTTTATCCGCCAGTACGAGATAATGAATCTGTTTTATCACATTCTCTGATAATGGCACTTGTTCCTTTACCCGATCCCGTACAAAATAAAAAGCTTCTTTATGTCCGACCGCCTCCATATGGTCTTTGAGAGGTTTTTGATCAATCGTGAGACCACGCAACACCATATCTGTTTCCCTCAAGGTCAGCGTATTACCTTCAATCGCATTGGAATTATAGGTATACTCCACCACAAATTCTTCTGTAAGACGCTCAACCTCTCCTTCTGTCAATGGGCGCCTGGTATCCAATTCTGCTTTCTTTCGGTCAATCATCTCCAACAGACTTTCTGCAGACCTATATCGACCATCCTCCGGTTTCTTTGCCTCTTCCGGAATCTTCCAACTACGCCCCACACGGATAACTCCCGAGATTTTTCCTTCTGAGCATAAAATTCGTACTCTTCTATCTGAAATTCCCCATTTCTCTGCCGCTTGTTTCACTGACATATACATAAGTATTTCACCTCGCTTAAATAATAATATATCCCATTATCGGAATAATAGCAACGCTATCGGAATAATATTTAGTGTTTATCGGAACAATACAAAAAATCCAGCAGATACCATTGGCTCTCCCGGATTAAAACTTTCACATTATTCACTGTTCTTTCCTCAGTAATAGTAAAATCGTAGTTGCCTTCTGCCTTTTCTGCCCCGATTTGCCACATTTTAGCCTCCAGGCAACTCTCTGTAACTCCTGCCGTGGCAGATCAATAATTTTTTTCATTCTCTTATTTCTCTTTATGATTTCTTTTTTTTCTTTAAAAATCTTTCTCTGTCCTTCGAGGCGATTTTTTCGCAGAATAAGGGAGACTCAGCTTGAGTCCCCCTTCTGTTTAAGGTCCTGTCCTATTTTGTTTCGTCAATGGTGATCGGAATGGCAGCCATCCTTGCGTTTGCATTCGGCTGATAGGTAATGCTTTCCGTAAACTGGTTGACATCGGTAATGGTGTTCGTTGCCGCATCGTAATCGAATACATGCCAGTTTACGCCTGCCTTTCCTGTCGGTACTGGATAAGCTTTATAAAGTTGTCCATCCAGGTATACTTCCACAATGGCTCCGGACTGGGACATTTCTGTGCTGTCTCTGTCGCTTCGGTTAGTAAAATCATGGACATAAAAGCTGTAGGTTCCGGATTCATTCTTCTGATACAGACTGGTCGTTTCCGGTCCATACGAAGTAATATCATCCACGTCAAGATCTGCAATTCTTACAGAGTTTTCGGTATATTTCTTGTTGGAGAAAGATATGTGGAAGTAATCGGATCCGTCTGCAGTCGGTCCAAGCAGATGGGAATCCAGGTCGGACGGAGTTTCTCCCCAAGTCAGCACTACACGCAGGTCTGCCGCTTCCAGATCTTCACCGTTCGGGTTCATGGCTGCATTCTGCATTCCAAGATCCAGCGGGAACACAACAATGTTCTTTGTAACCGTTACATATCCATCCCGTTCAATGGTCGCTGTGTAATTGCCGGAAAGAGTCTCAATCCGGTAATCTCCGTATTCGTTCGTTTCTGCTGTTGCGATCACATCACCGGATGTCTTGTTCCAGCCTTTCCGAAGCGAAATTTTTGCGCCAGAGATTCCGTCGCCTGTTACTGCGTTTGTAATGCGTCCACGTGCAGACCCGTTTACACCCTCATACTGCTCATCTACCATCAGCAGCACTTCTGTGTAGTTTTCTTTGTCTTTTTCTACCGTCACATCGCATTCAAAGCTCTGATATCCGGCTGCTTCCACTTTAATCTTGTACTCTCCTGCCGGAAGGGAGAGTTCAAAACCGCCGTCCTGTCCTGCCTGGACACTTCCTGCTGCGGTTGTGCTGTCACCCTGATATGCAGAGATCGTGGCACCCGCAATTGACGTATTGCGGTCGGATGCATCCGCTACTCTGCCGACGATCTTTCCAGTTTCCTCCTCAAAAGTACAATGATCTACTGGTGCGAAGTTTTCAGCATGACCGCGCAATTTGAGTGGACTGTTGGTTTTCTTCCAGAATTCCCAGGTATATCCGATATCCAGCCAATCTCCAATTACGCCTTCCTCCAGAGCCGATATTTCCCCATACATATAGACACTGAAATCCAAGCAGGCAAGGCTCGGGTTACGAACAATCAGCTCACCGGATAATGCGCCTCCTACCGACGCACCGAAGTCAATCAGTTTCCAGCGTTTGCAGATTTCCAGAAGTCCTGATATATGCGGACCAAGTTTTGCGGTACCGCCCAGAGATGGGACATCTAAATCCGATTTGAAATCCGTGATTGTTCTAAGACGGTTGTTCAAAATCTGGACACCGCCCGTACCTTCTACAGTAAAGACCAGTTCAATCTTGCCGCTGATATCGTATTTCACGCCGATCTGAACATAGACGGCAGCACCCGGGATTCCTACAACCGGGACAGAGCCAAGTTCAAAAATACCACCCTTCGGTTCATAAGGATCAAACAGGTTTCCGCCTGTTTTACGCTCATATCCTCCCGTTCCTTCGATGGTAACTGGCAGTTTAATGTAGACATCTTTTACATTAAATCCGCCCCATCCCAGATCAACGTCTGCTTTATACAGTACTTTTGGCAGGTCAATGGAAATATTGCCGTACAGTTCCCCTTTTCCGATTTTCTTATGTATCTTAAAAGATACTTTTCCCGGAGCCTTAAGGGATCCTTCCGCATCCATGATATTTGCCCTGGCTGAACGTGCCATGGCCGAATCACTTTCTACCAGTGTCACGCCCTCCGCCGGAATAAACTGGGACATGTCTGCTGTTGCTGTTCCGGCTGCAGTAATCTCATCCAGTGTCTCATTGATATCCGGCTCCTCTGTTTCTACAACAACAGCCGAATCTGTTTTCTGAACAGTTACTGCTTTGTAAGGTGTCTGATCTGGCAGGATGAAAATGCTGCCCTGTGTAATCATATCCCCACCTGATGTAAAGGTAATCGTTGTTCCGTCGATGGAGTACTCTGCATCTTCCGGTATGAGGACTGCATCCTTGTCATAGACAATCTCTCCGGCATTTCCTTCCGGAGTTTCTTCGTTTACAATTTCACGTACCTTAGAAAGTGCCACATCTGCTTCTGCCCGTGTCAGTTCTCCTGCCGGACGGAAGGTTTCGTCTGTCAGCTGGAACAGTTCCATTGCAACGGCTGTCTCAACCTCCTGCTTGTAGGTAATGGATGCTGCATCTGCGCACACGATGTCTTTTACCGGCTGGAATCCCAATGCTTTCACCGCTGTATAAGCTGCAAACTCACGGTCTGCCGGTGCATCCGGGTTGAATTCTGTTCCCATTTCCGGAAGGATCTGGTTCGCATATGCAAGTAGAATGGCATTTTTCTGAGCATGGTTATCAATATCAGTAAATGGAAGTTCCTCATTCTCGTAAATCACTTCCGTTTCCGGAGCATTCACTGCAGTCATTAATTCGCCAATCCACTGTTCTCTGGTTAGAACGGCACCAGATGGAGCGACTACCTCTGGAAGAGAGTAGCTGATATCTGCAATCAGAGTGTATGTCTTGCCTTCCAACGTTGCCTCTGTTGCAACCTGCAATTCGCCCTGTTTGGAATCTGCTGCCTTCACCGGAAGCACTCCGATGATAGACGGTCCTACCAGGGCTGCCACTAAGAGCAGGGAAAGTAATCCCTTTCCTTTTTTCTTCTTGATGCAGATAATCAGAATCACGCCTGCTGCTGCCACACATACAACAATCAGAACTGCCGGATTTGCGGAATCCCCGGTGTCAACTGCATCCGGATCCTCTGAAGAAGTCGTAGTTGTCTTATCGTCTCCTTTGGATGTGTTTCCGCTATTATCATTTGGATCTGAGTTTCCGGATTGATTCTTGTCTCCCTGATCCTGACCGTTGTTTCCCTGGTTCTCGTTATCTGAAGAACCGTCATTATTCTGTTTTTTCTCTGCTTTCACAGTGTACTGAAGTGCTGTTTCTGAACCCGGTGCCAGCATCTCTTCCTCTTTGCTCAGTGTGTCCCCCTCTTCCAAACTGAGACCTTCTGGAAGAACGCCCTGAATCCGGACGTTGCTGACAGGTTCATTTCCCGTGTTTTGCAAATGCACGGTGACTTCGGCTGAAGTCTTGTCTTTAGAAACTTCTGTTGTGATCTCCGCTGTCACGTCTTCATTAGACTTTGCCAGTGCCATGGTAGGCATACAGGCTAAAGCCATAACGAATGACAGCAAAAGAAGAGGCAGAAGTTTCCTGCCTTTTGTTCTCATTCCTTGTTTCCTCCTGTTATTTCATATTATAGACAACTACATTTTTATTATAATTTTAATTTAGCAGAAGTTCAATTTGGGAAATTTTACAAAAATGTATTGCAAAATTTTACGTTTCTGCCAAACTTTGTTATACTAAAGCAAATAAATGAAGGAGGATCAAAGAATTGAAACCAGAAATACCAAAAATTCTTACCAATTACCGCAACGTCCACCCAGAGGAACTGTCTCCGGCAAGGCTCAATGCTCGGGAAGAGAAAATCGTCCGCCAGATCAAAAAGAATGTCAACGGCCATGCCAATGCTTGTGCCCGGATGTGTGTTCTGATTGCCGTTCTCTCTCTAGGGTTTGCCGTGTATTTAGCTGGCTTCAGGGATGCACCCCGGGATACCTTCCTGGCCTGTCTTATTGTCGGTCTGGGCTTCCTCCCTGCTGCCGGGCTATGCCTTCGGGGCCGGATTCCGAAATCCGCCGCCTGCACCCATGCCCAGTACGGCATTGTCAACGGGAAATGGCCTGCACCCACAAGAGATGGAAACACCAACGGACGCTCGTATTATCTGGATGTCCTCTTTTCCGACACCAAGACCCGCTTTCAAAAAGTTATTTGCTCCTACGAAGATTACAAACATGCAGAAAAGGGGCAGCAGGCCCTGGCTGTAGTATTCGAGGGGAAATACAGCAACAAAGTGTATGGCTCCATTTTTACCCAGTCTAAAAAATAATCTCATTTGTATGGTCTGTCAGCAGGTCTGAAGGACAAAGCAGCTCTCATATTCACCTACTTATTTTTTTCAAATTATGATCCGCTTAAATGGTACGCAGAATAATCATGTCAACGAGAAAATATGTAAAAAGCCTCTAAAATCAGAAATGGAGCGGGATTCAAAGAATCCCACTCCAAAACTTGACATAGAGCCGAAATTTAGTTACAGCCTCTTTTCATCACGCCTAATCCAATCCCTATTTCTTTTCCATCTAATAAATATTTTTTTAAGTTTCTACGAAGCCGTGTATCTTCCGGATACTTACTTTTGTCCTCCTGAGCAAGACCATATACTCTTCGCTCTGCCAAAGGAAAATCATAAGAAACTTTTACTATCTCAAACCTCTTCTGAAACTTCACGATATTACTATCCTCATCTAG
>CAUWJP010000053.1:0-10325 GCA_963559135.1 uncultured Sellimonas sp. | reverse complement strand
TATAACAAAAAGAATCCCGCATTTATGCGGATTCTGGCATTTCGCAAATGCCTATAAATATTTTGTTTGTTGAAAGGAGAAATGACTTATGATGATGCCTAGTATTTTTGGAGAAAACTTATTTGATGACTGGATGGATTTCCCATTTAACGATGAATTCTTTAGAGGAACACCTTCTTACAAGAAGAATTCGAAATCCGTTATGAAAACCGATATCCGGGATACAGATACTTCTTATGAGTTAGACATCGACCTTCCTGGATACAAGAAAGACGAAATCAGTGCACAGTTAAAAGACGGCTACCTGACAGTCTCTGCATCTAAGAAAGCGGAAAATGATGAAAAAGATAACAACGGCCACTATATCCGCAGGGAGCGTTACAATGGCACGATGAGCCGGACTTTCTATGTAGGTGATGCTATTCATCAGGACGATATTCATGCAAAATATGAAGATGGTATCCTGAAACTCTCAATTCCGAAAAAGACAAAAAAAGAAGTAGAACAGGCCAATTACATTTCCATTGAAGGTTAATATAGAATAAGAACCGGTGACAGCTCACCCACTGCCACCGGTTCTTTTATTCTTTCTATTCCTGTCTTTCCAACACAGGCATCTGATAGAGGATATCCCCCATCTCTTCTGCCTCACTTCGTTCATGGGTCACAAAGATCACCGTTTTTCCCCTGCATTTTTCTTTCGTATAACACATGACCTGTGTTTTTGTCTCTTCATCCAGACCTTTAAACGGCTCGTCCAGAAACAGAATATCCCAATCACTGTAAAGTGCGCGTAACAGCGCTACCCTTCGCTTCATTCCTCCGGACAATTCCCGGACTTGTTGATCCCCGTTTCCGGCAAGTCCGACCGATTCCAGCGCTTCTTGAATTTCCTTTTTTTCTTTCTGATCACGTCCCCACGTTTTTTTCTGCCGCACCAGCCGGATATTCGCAGAAACACTCAGATTCTCACACAGCCGGTCTTCCTGAAATACCATACTCTTTTTCAACCCGTCCATGCCTTCGATCCTGCCTGCATCTGCCGTCTCAAGCCCCGTCAGAATCCGAAGCAACGTTGTCTTTCCAGCACCCGAAGGCGCCATGATGCACGTTGTCTTTCCTCTCTCAAAAACAGCTGAAAAATCAGAGAATACCTTGTTTTCTCCATAGAATTTTGAAAGATGTGAAATGATAATCTGGTCCATCCTAACCCATCCTTTCCAAACGAATGACAATCTGGTCTACCGCTGCCAGAAACAGTTTCTCAAACACAAGACTGATCAGCACGATCACCACCGTCCACGCAAACAGATCCGGCGTGTTCAGATAGACCTTGGCATTGTACAGATTCTCCCCTATGGAGCCATCCGGAATCCCAATGACCTCCGCAGCCACTCCTGCCTTCCAGCAAAGTCCCAGACCTACAGAGCATCCCGCACGGAAAAACGGAAGTACCTGAGAAACATAGATATAGCGGATCTGAACTGTCTTCGGCACCTCAAATACCTTCGCCATCTCCAGAAGTTTCGGATCTGTACCAAGAATCCCGTCCAGTACATTCGTGTACAAAATCGGAAATACCATCAGAAAAGATATCACGATGGAAAGATTTCTGGAAGGCACCCAGATCAGCACAAGGATGACAAAAGACGCAACCGGAACCGCCTTAATCGTCAGCACCGCAGGCGCAAGGAGCTCACGAATACGCCTGAAGCGCGCGGAAAGTCCTGCTGCCAGAATCCCCGCTGCCATCGCAAGGAGAAATCCGCCCAGAATCCGTACTAGGGAAAATCCGATGGTCTGCCAGAATCCGGCTTCTCTTACAAGCTCTGTCAGCCTCCTGAAAACAACAACAGGAGATACCAGCAGTATCTCCTGTCCAATCCAAGCGCTGACTGCCTGCCACACAAGCAGCCAAACTGCCACAGCCCATAATCTGATTGTTCTTTTTTTCTTCTTATTCGCTGTAGTAGAAATCATCTTCCGGTAACGCTCCTCCTATTGACTGCGCATTGGCATCCAAAAGCACCTGCAGATAGCCGGAAAGCTGTTCTTTCATCTCATCTCCGGTGATGCAGACAATGTTACATTCCGGAAGAGCTTTTTTCGCTACTTCTTCCGTCACAATTTCATACTGTCCAACCAGTTTTGCTGCATCGTCAGTATTGTCATTGACATAGTCAACGGACTCCTTATAATGATCGAGGAAATTTGCCACTGCTTCCGGATTTTCTTTTACAAACTCGCTTCTCGCAACAACCACTCCTGTCAGAAGTGCGCTCTTTTCCTCTTTATCTTCCTGAATCTTGTCCCATTCCTCAGTCAGATCCAGCGCAACCCGGATATCAGGGTTCTTCGTCTGCGCCGTTGTCACAAACGGCTGCGGAAGCATTGCGATTCCGCTTGGGTCATTTGCCAGAGCCGCCACACATTCTGAATGTTCGCTCTTCCATTCAATCGTCACATCGGATGCAGGATCAATTCCATTTTCTGTCAGAATATAGTTCAGCGCGTATTCCGGGGTAGAACCTTTGCCACTGGCATAGATTGTCTTACCCTTCAGATCTGCTGCTGACTGTACCGTCTCTCCGTTCTCAACGATGTAGAGAACACCAAGTGTATTGACTGCCAGAACCTGTACCTGACCTTTGGTATTATTGTACAGTACAGATGCCAGGTTGGCTGGTACTGCCGCAATGTCAAGCTCGCCCTGCACCAGCTTCGGTGTTACTTCGTCTGCGGATGCTGCAATCTGGAAGTTGTAATTTTCATCATCCACTTCGCCTTTATCTACATCATCCATGAACTTCACCATTCCCATGGCAGTCGGTCCCTTCAGTGCTGCAATATTAACATCTACAGGCTCTGCCTTCTGCTCCTGCTGTTCCTGTGTAGTCTGATCTTCCCCTTTTTTACTGTCATCCCCGCTCTGTGATCCGCACCCTGCAAGTGCACCTGCTGCCAGCGCAAGGACGAGCAGCCATGAACATAACTTCTTCATAATAAACTCCTTTCTGTACTTCAGATATTATTATGATAAAACAATTCCCGGCTTCGGACAAGCCCGTTTTCACATTTCCGATCTTTATTTCATAATTTTGAAAAAAAGACGGGCTCCGGTCCTGTTTTTTTGTGTATACACAAAACACAGGAATTCGGAGCCCGTCTCTCATTTATACATATTCAAAATCATCCGGTCCCTTGAACCAGGTATTTCGTCCAAAATGCAGTAAAATTGCAAGTACAGCAATAATCAGGTACCCGATTGCAAACGGGGATGTCGGATAAAATCCTAACTGTGCACTGTGGATAAATCCAAAGCATGCAAGCACATATCCGCCCAACGCGGTCACTGCTACTTTATGAAGCTGCTTTTCGATGATAAACACAGTCATCGTTCCAAGCAGAATACCGATAATAATCGCTCCGGCTTTTACTCCCGGCACACCATTCCACATTACTCCGGCATCTTTGATCATCTGTGTCACTTCTGCATTATAACCAGATGTTCCGTCTGCCAGTACTTCTGTCGTATATCCCGCAAGACCAACTGCTCCGGTAATCTGTGTATACAGATAATCCGCCACCGGCGGCACCATAGCAATCGCAATGGCTCCATAATGTTTCACCGGACAGTCTTTGAATGCCTGAGCTACCATGACAACTGCACACCAAAGGAACGTAACCGCACATACTGCCGGAGGCACCATATTGCTCAGGAACGTAAACAGTCCAAAAATACCGGCCGCCCCAAGAACAAGACCGGACACAAGTGAATATCCGATTCCCGCATGGGATTTTTTCAGTCCTGCATGTCCAAGCCACACTGTATTCGGAACTACTCCTCCGCAGATAGCAGAAATCATTGTACAGATTCCATCTGCAAACTGTGTTTCCCTTACATTATAATTATCTCCTGCCGCGTTGGCCGCTTCTACATTGTCCATCGTTTCAATGAAGTTGTAAATTTCTACCGGAATTACAATGGTCAGGTACGGTGCTACGACTGCAAATCCATTGATCAGGTGCTGAATACTGTTGACCGGATTTGGAATGTAAAATCCGATACCGCTGAAATCCACAGTCGTACGTCCCAGGCAGAATGCATAGATGATACCGCCCACAATCGCTACAACAAGCGGTGGGATTTTTTTCGGGAACAGGTAGCCGCCGAAAATTCCAACGAATGCCACGAAAAGGATCGGAAGTCCAACCATAGGGTCACTGAACACATCGAATACCCCCTGTGTTGCCATCCAGATAAATCCGATTCCGGATACTGTTCCAAGAAGAGCTGCTCTTGGAAGCTTTTTCTTCATCCACGGACCGATAAATCCACCAATTGCTTCCACTGCTCCTCCGATAAAGCATGCGGCAACAGCTGCTGACCATGCCAGCTCCGGATCATTTAATGCATAGTGAAGCGGCATGATCACGCCGTACAACATAACAAACATAGCTGGTGTTGATACACCGGACGGTAATGCCGTTACATCGGCACGACCTTCTTTTTTGGAGAGCCGGTATCCCATAAATGCATAGTAGATTCCGCTCAACATAAGCCCTACGGACATCCCAGGAATTACAGCACCATATACGATCTCATCCGGCCATCCAAGTACACCGGACAATGTTGAAATTACAATCAGATAGTTTACAATATTGTTTGTGATAGAATATGTCATTCCACCGATATCGCCACGCTGAAACCATGGCACGAGTGTCTTTTGTCTGCTCATCTTCTTTCTCTCTTCCTTTAGTATTTACGCTTCCACAGGGATAAAGGAAAATGACATTACATCAAATAATCCCATATCTGTCAACTTGATTTCCGGAATTACTGCAAGTGACATAAAGCAAAGTGTCATAACCGGTTCTACATCACCGCTGATTCCAAGTTCAGAGTATGCTTTTTCATGAATATCGATCAGTTTCTGCTCTACCCATTCGCCACTCTTATCTGTCATCAGTCCTGCAATCGGCATAGGCATGCTTTCAATTACTTTTCCTTCTTTTACAAGGACAATTCCGCCTTCCTGCTCAATCAGGCAATTGACTGCAAATTCCATTTCCTCATCACTGACTCCCACAACAATAATATTGTGAGAATCATGTGCAACAGAAAGGGCAACCGCACCTTCCTTGATTCCATAACCTTTCAGGAATCCGCATGCAACATTTCCGGTTCCCTGATGTCTTTCTACAACAGCAACTTTTACAATATCTACTTCCGGATTACGGATAAATTCTCCGTTCTCATCCAGTTGGATATCAACTGTTTCTTTTTTCGTTACAACTCCTCCCGGGAGAATGCCGATGGCATTGACATGTCCCGATTTCAGATTCATCTTAAATTTGTCTTTTGAGAAGTCTTTTACAATTACGCTTCCTTTGACAGAAGAAATATCATGGAACTGAATTTCCGGAAGATATTTTCCTTCTTCTGCAGTCAATTCTCCATTTACCCATACACGATTGACATGGAAATCTTTCAGATCATCCAGAAGCACAATATCAGCCCGGTATCCCGGTGCAATCGCTCCTCTGTCATACAGACGGAAACACTCTGCTGCATTCAACGTTGCCATACGAATCGCAGAAACTGCGTCAAGTCCTTCCTCTACACAGATTCTCAGGTGATTGTCCAGATGTCCCTCATGAAGAATCGTCTTAGGCTGACGGTCATCAGAACAGAGCAGGCATCTTCTGCTGTTCTCCGGCGTCACACCTTTTAACAGTGTTCTCAGATTATGGCAGGCAGATCCCTGTCTCAGGAGAATATACATTCCTCTTTCCAGACGATCCTCCATCTCTTCTACTGTAGAACATTCGTGATCTGCAAGAATTCTTGCTGCTGCATATGCATTCAGTTCTTTTCCTGTAATTGCAGGTCCGTGTCCGTCAATAATTTTCCCTTCTTCTTTCGCCGTCATCAGTTTGTCGAGCACACTGTCGTCCGCTCCGATCACTCCAGGGAAATTCATGAATTCACCAAGACCAAGAATTCCTTCTCTTTTAATTGGTTCTTCCATCTCCGGAGCATTAATCACAGCGCCTGTATGTTCAAACGGTGTAGCCGGAACACAGGATGGAAGCATGTACTTGATATCCAGTTTTGTTCCTTTCGCTGCCTCCATCATATAGTCCAGACCTCTGATTCCACATACATTGACAATCTCGTGTGGATCTGCAATAATCGTCGTTCCACCATGCGGTACAAGCAATCTTCCGATCTCTTCCGGACATACATAGGAAGATTCAATATGAATGTGGCTATCAATAAAGCCAGGTGCTGCGTATCTTCCTTCTGCATCTACCACTTCTTTTCCTTCATAGTTACCGATTCCGGCAATCTGATCTCCTGAGATGGCAATATCACCTTCCACGATCTTTCCGGAAAATACGTTTACAACTTTACAGTTTTTAATGACAACATCCGCTGGAATTCTTCCTGCTGCCGTATCGATCAATTTCTTTAATTCTTCTTTTTTCATAAAAATCAACCTTCTTTTCTAATACTATTTCTCAGTAACTTCAAGGACAGGTTCAAATGTTGTAAGTGCTGTGTAGTCCACCGGGCCGGCATCTGTAATTGCATAATCCGGAATAGCTGTGATCGGCAGGAAGAACATATACATCATCGGATCCGGGAGATCAGATCCAAGATCTCTTGCCGCCTTGTCAATCTTCTTTTCTGCTGCTGCGATTTCTTCCGGTTCCAGATCACTTACAATACCGCCAACCGGAAGTGGAAGGAATTCCAGAATCTCGCCGTCTGCAACGACAACCTGTCCGCCGCCCTGCTCAATCAGATAGTTTGCTGCAATTGACATATCCTCTGCATTTACTCCCATAACAACAAGATTATTGTCGTCCGGTGCTGCGGATGATGCCATCGCACCTTTCTTAAGCTTCCATCCGGAACAGAATGCAAGGGACTTGTTTCCGTTTCTTCCAAAACGCTCCAGAACAGATACCATTGCCACATCCTGCTCTGTATCCGGAAGTACGATTCCGTTTTCTACTTTCAACACGACGTCTCTTCTCTTCCGAACGAACGGTCCTTTCACATCCATAGCAAGTACTTTCGCTTCACCATGCTCAATACTTGTCCGGTATTCGAAATCTTCTTTTGTAGTCTTTTTGCACTTCAGCTCGCCTTTTAATACAGAGCTTCTTTCCGGTGCCTTTAACTCGTAAGTCAGCTTGTGATCTTTTGCCACCATGTTTCCGTTTGTCATAACTTCTTCCACATTGAATTTCTCAAGGTCATCCACAAACAGGATATCCGCAATTCTTCCCGGACAGATCGATCCTACGAGATGATCGATCCGATATGCTTCCGCACTGTTGATCGTAGCCATCTGGATTGCTGTCATCGGCTCTACTCCTGCTTTGATTGCAAGACGTACTACATTGTCCAGATGTCCTTTTTCCAGTACATCACTTGCCGTCACATCATCTGTGCAGAAACTTACTCGACGTGCAAATGCCGGATTCACTTCTGTCACTGCTTTAATGTTTTCTTCCAGGAAGTGTGTTACGGAAGATTCACGAATCAGCATATGCATACCTTTTCTCATCTTTTCCACTACTTCTTCGTGAGTATAGCTTTCATGGTCAAGACGTACTCCGCCGCACAGATAACCATTCAGATCATTTCCCTGTGCCATCGGTGCACATCCGAATACCGGGAGACGGTTTTTGAATGCCTCTGCGATTGCTCCCAATGTGTTTTCGTCTTCTTCCTGAAGGAATTCCCGTACTGTCTCCCAGACGCCGTAGCATTCCGGCCATTTCTGAACTTCCTGATGTACTTCTTTCGTAAAGTTAAATGCCACTGTAGATTCCGGGATCGTGTAAGGAGTCTTATACGGTGCTCCCCAGAATACTTTCAGAGGGCTCTGTTTCACTTCCGCAAGAATTTCCTTCAGTCCTTCCAGTCCGGATACCGAGATATACTCATCCAGACCTGAAATCATACTTGTCGTTCCTCTTGGCACAACCGCTTTTGCGTAGCTTGTAATACTGAGCTTGCTGCATTCGCTGTGAATATGTCCGTCAATCATTCCCGGAACAAGGTAACGTCCCTTTGCATCGATGATTTCGGTATCCGGTCCGATATAATCTTCCACATCACCGACTGCGGCGATCATATCATTGTACACGGCGATGTCCGCCGGATAGATCTCGCTGGACATGACATTGACAAGCTGTCCTCCACGAATCACTTTGTGTGCCGGGATCTTTCCACGTCCTGCACGGATCATTTCCTTTAAGTTTTCCACTGTTCTTTCCATTTTTAAAATCCTCCTTATGTTTTCGCTTCCTTTTACGAATCCTGTTTCATAAAAAAGCTTTTTATTTTCCGGAAAAATCATCCAGGAAAATAAAAAAGATACATCGGCCAAAGGCTAAACAGGTTTCCCGTCCTGCAAATGTATCTTGAAGAATTTTCTACTTTATTTGGTTGTGCCGAAGCTTTTGCTTCTTTCGTTCTCATAATATCATAAGTGAAAACGATTGGGAATATATTAGTATGTTATAATTTTGCATCATCATTCATTAGCCATACTTATATATCGTCCCATCATGTGAAAACCCTACGCCTTTCTTCTTTTTATTTTTTGATAGCCACTTGCTCTGTTTTATATTATAATACTGGAATATGACGCAATTAGAAAGAAAGGAATCCGAAGTTATGCATCGACTGACAAAACACAAAGAATTACTCGGCACCATTTCCATTATTATCGCAACCCTCTGTTGGGGATTCTCCGGATGCTCCGGACAGTATCTTCTGCACGATCTGTCACTCCCGACACCCGTTGTCCTCTGTATCCGGCAAATCAGCGCCGGAATGATCCTGATTCTGCTGGATCTCATTTTTCGTAAAAAAGAGTCCAAATCCCATCCACATCCTTCTATCTGGCAGTCCAGGGAAGATACAATGACACTGGTCTTCTTCGCGATTTTCGGTATCTGCCTGACACAGTTTACCTTTTTTATGTCGATTTATTATTCCGACTCCGGTACCGCAACGGTGCTGCAGTATCTGTCCACGATCATTATTCTGATCGTCACCTGCATACGCACCAGAACGCTTCCGAAAAAGGCAGAAACAGCAGCGATCATTGCCGCGGTGGCCGGCACCTTTATCATCAGCACCGGTGGACAACCGGGAAACCTTGCGATCTCCGGATACGCACTGTTTTTTGGTCTGATCTGTGCCTTCTCCTACTCCACTTACACCTTGATTCCGGGAAAAATTGTCCGGACTTACGGCGCTAAGTACATCGTCGGACGCGGAATGTTGATCAGCGGGATCTTTTTCTCCATTTTTGTCCGTCCATGGACCTATTCCATCGACATCACTGCACAGGTTGTCCTCGGATTTTGCGGGCTAATCCTGATCGGAACAGCGGCAGGTTCCACCTTCTACCATTTCGGAGCATCACTGCTGCCTCCGGTGAAGGCCGGTACACTTGCAAACTTTGATCCGGTCTCATCTGTAATCCTGACCGCACTCTTGCTTGGTACCCGATTTACAGCCGCCGATCTTATAGGGTTTTTCTTTATTATCGGAGCAGTATTTCTTCTTAACATCTATCAGGTTAAAAAAGCATAGTAAATCAGGGCAGGCAGCGGTTCTATCGTATTATCCGCTGCCTGCCCTGCGCTTCCATCATCTATTTCCCGGAATTCTTCTTTCCCCTGTTCTTCCACACTCTGCCCAGAATATCTTTCAACACCAGCATGGAATCCAACTCATTGTATCCATATTCCTTCTCCATCCGGATCAAGAGCCTGCACAACTCTTCCGCATAATACGAAATGTCCACCTCTTTCTGGTAGGATGCCAGAATCGGATACTTTTTACTCCACGCTTTGGTCCAGTCAATCTTTTCTGTCACCTCATCACTGATCCGATCAATCACGTCTTGAATCTCCTGCATTTCCACATCAAATGAAATCAGTTCATCCAGAGAAAGGCCGTACAACATCGAAAGCTGCTTTGCCTGACGGATATCTGGAAGCGTCTCGTCCGTGTCCCTTAGTTAAAGATATGAACCCTCATTATCAGTCTACTTTTCCAATAAATCGGTAGTATATCTCTATTTCCTGTATTCTTTCGTTCTCCTCATTCGTTGTTGCTTCGTGAATAAGTATTTTTTCTATCATTGCATTTAATAACGGTGCTGTCAGTTCCTTTGGTACGGAATACTCCTTGATTAACTCAATCCATTTTTCAGCACCTATCATATCCTGTTTGTTATCGGGCACACTATAACAAACTGATCTTCCACTTTTCAGGCAAAATAAAA
>CAUWJP010000052.1:0-11392 GCA_963559135.1 uncultured Sellimonas sp. | reverse complement strand
TATGGACTGACTGCCAAATTTCAAATTTCTATTAAAGCGTTTTGCTCATCTCTATCTTCTTGTCTATTTTTACTCATTATATTTTTATTCCCTATGTTTTCAAAGGTCAAATGTCCTTTGCTTAATTTTAAGTCGATTTCGACAAAAAAAGCAGGAAATACGCGGTTGTATCTCCTGCTTATTTGTAAATTATGCATATAAATGACTCATAAGATTTTCATACTGCTTCTGTCCGATCACTATTTTTTTTCGTTCTGACCGGATTTCATCCGTTTCCCTTAACCTCTGAAGATTCCTTCCGACAGTTCTGATACTCATCCCGATTGTATTGGCAATCTCCTGGTACTCTGCCTGTACTATCATCTGTCCTTTTTCATTTTTCCTTTCCGGATGATCATTATAATAATTCGTAAGGAAATAGCGAACTCGGTCAATCCCGGCCAGATAATAAAACACACCATCATTCCCGGATCTTTTATAAAGATCATCGGAAAGCATATTAGAACATTTTCTTAAAAATCCGATATCTTCCATAATAGCACGATATACAACTGCCGAATCAATCCGTAATGCTTTTACTTCCGTTACTGTAACAATAGTTGCAATATACTCTTCCTGTTTCGCCAGAATTTCCAGAAGTCCAATACTTCCGTTCTTTTCATCCAACCGGAAATAACTGTAGACATTTCCATTTGAATATTCTCGCACACCTGCAACGTTTCCTTCCAGAATAAAGTAAATATTCGCAGGAAATTCTCCTTTGGAGACCATAACACTGTTGGGCTTATACTCTACTCTCGTCCCTTTCGCAATCAACTCTTCCGGCAATGCTTCAATATTAAATACTCCATCCTCACTGTAATGCTTCCACAATTCTTTTAAATTCATCTCTTCACCTTTATATTCTGCCTCATGTGACCAGACAAGTGACTGTAGGTTTTCTAAATTTCTTTATGATAAACAAGCATCTCATATGATTCTCCATTACGTGAATCAATCCTTCTCTCTGAAGTCCGAAATTCAAAACCACATGTCAACGCAAGTCTTCTTGAAGCTTTATTCTCAGCACGTGAATAATAATAAAATTCTTTGCCACCCATAGACTTACAGTATTCCAACAATAATTTCAAAATCTGAGTCCCATATCCTTTCCTTACATATTCAGGTCCTAATGCAATCCCTGCCTCTTGATAAATCTTAGGCTCGATCATTTCCACTCCTGCAAACCCGATCGCAGTTCCACCTTGCTTCTCGTAAACCAGATAGGTATCATGATTCTCTTCGAAATGTATCGTTCTTTTTATACGCAGTTTTGCTTCTTCCTCATTTGTCGTCACAGACCATTCCATGTATTTCGCAGTCTCAGGATGTGACCATACATTCCGGTACATATCTTTCCAGTCTTCATATTTTGCTTTTTCCAGTTTTATATCTTCTGACTCTAAAATCATCGCTTACTCGCCTCCCTGCAGCCTTCTAAAGATAGAAGAAAATAGTAGACGTAATTATTTTTTGTCCCCACCTTTCCTTCTTTTTTTCCTCCATCACCTGTAAGAATCAGTTTAACGGTAAAATTTTCAAAAACCGGAATATCCGGAAGATTCCGCCCCTTCCCTATATAACAATCATAATGATTTTCAGCCTGAATTTCCACCCCTTAGAAGTAGAATCCGCTTTTTTCACTATAATCACTGAGCAAAATAGCATACTGGACAGCATCGCATATCCCCTGATTGTTCCTGTCAGCCTGTCTGAGAACCCCTTCAAACCTCATCCCGCATTTTTTCATTACTTCACCGGAATATGGATTCGCCGGATCATGCCGGGCAGCAATTCTTCGAAATCCACATTCTGTAAATAAATAATGGATGACCGTCTGCAAGGCTTCTGTCATAATCCCCTTGTGCCACCACGACCGGCCAATACAGTATCCCATTTCCACGGATGCCAGGTCATCATCTGGTGACATTCCTGAAATACAACCAATCGGTTCCCCGCTGGACTTTAGCACAATCATCCACTGGTAGTAATGATCATTCACATATTTCCTTCAAATAAAAAAGCAGTACAAACAGAAACATATGGTTTCGGCTTGCACTGCATCTTTTTTCTCAGTGTAACTAACTACTACTTTTTCAAAAAAGAGTACAACAATGTAAGCCCGCCAGTATGATTCGCCATCGCACCTGCGGACAGTTTATTATTATTCATTTCAAAATTATAATAATCTAACATCATTGTTTCTCCTTTTGATAAATTGTCAAAATTATACACCTAATCCAGTATGCAGTCAATATTTTTCTTTACTGCATACTCCCTTCACCACCCATGAGCCTCGTCATCTCTTCGATCCGTTCAACCGGAAACGGCGGAGCCACTAAAGGCTTCATCGCAATTGCCATCAGTTTCATGGAATTATCGTCTGCTGCAATCCGATTGGCACTCATTTTTCCGCATCTGCGGCATCGGTGTATGATCGCCCATTCGCCATTCTTTTTCACCCAGATAGCAACCGGATCCATGTATCCTCCACAATCAGAAGCCCGGTCCCCTGGTTCAATATCTACATGCAGACTTGTAAGACAGTTAGGGCAATGATTTCTGTGGTTACTTCCTGCACCATCAGGTATCACCTGTCGTCCACATAGTTTACATGTAAATATCTCATTACAAGGGTGGTTTTTATAAAATCCTTTTTCATACTTTTTCTTTTTATTTTCTCTGTTCAACGTCATATCCTCCTTTGAAATTTCTCTTTTCGGAGGGTATCCCTTTTCGCAGAATTCTCTGAATGCTTTTCTCAGACAAATAATATTTATTTGCAAGATCCGATACCGACACGCCCATTATCCTGTCTTTACAGATCTCACAATCACGTTTTGCCAGACGCTTTCTTGTTCCGCTCTTTTCTCCCCACTTAATACGTATTGGGGATTTCTTAGGAATATACAACACTTCTCCCTCTGCATACTGTTGTATTTCAAAAAGTAATTTCTCCGGCAAAACTTCCGCTGCATTTTTATAGCTCATCTGTGCCCTCCTAATTTTTTGAATTTAGGAATCGCAATGGCTATAACATCTGTTTTCCGAATGCAATAGCCATTGCTACCGCACAATCACACTATTATTTTTCAAACAATCACCTGATTAACCTTTCTGTTTCTGATAAAAAAATCATAGCAGTAATACTGATATCTTACAACCTTATTTTCAGGTTAATTATTTTTTAGTTTACTTAATACTCACAGCATCCCGGTGTTCTATGGAACGGAATCACGTCTCTGATATTTTCCATTCCCGTTACATAGATGAGCAGACGTTCGAATCCCATGCCAAATCCGGCATGATCACAGGAACCGTATTTACACAGGTTCAGATACCACCACATGCTTTCTTCCGAAATACCAACTTCTTTCATTCTTGCACTCAAACGGTCGTATCTCACTTCTCTCTGACTGCCTCCCATCAATTCTCCTGCACCTGGAACAATCAAATCGACTGCACCAACTGTCTGACCATCATCATTCTGATACATATAAAATGCTTTGATATCCTTTGGCCAGTCATAAATAAAAACAGGTGCTTTAAAATGTTTTTCCGTGAGATATTTCTCGTGCTCTTTTGCCGTATCTTTTCCATATTCCGGTTCAAACTCAAACTCTTCTCCGGATTCCCGTAAAATACGGATCGCCTCCTCATGGCGTACTCTGGCAATTTTGGAGTCAATGACAGCATGCATTCTTTCTCTAAGCGGTAATTTGCTAAATCCCTCCAGAAATGTCAATTCATCATCGCATCGCTCCATAATATATGCGAGAATCTTTTTCAGGAAGTCTTCCTCCACATCCATCAGATGATCCAGATCACAAAATGCCATCTCCGGTTCTATCATCCAAAACTCCGCCGCATGCGTCTTTGTATTGGAGTTTTCCGCACGGAAGGTGGGACCAAATGTATAAACATCCCCAAAGGCCATTGCAAACACCTCTGCTTCCAGCTGTCCGGTCACTGCAAGAGAAGCCGGAATTCCGAAGAAATCTTGTTTATAAATTTCCTCCGAAGTCTTACCCGCACGGGATTTCACATCGGACACATCCAGTGTCGTGACTGTAAAGGTGTTACCTGCACCTTCTGCATCATTTGCCGTGATCAACGGAGTGTTTACATAAAGAAATCCCCGGTCTGCAAAATAGGTGTGTATTGCGTGGGCTGCCACACTTCTGATACGAAATACCGCTTGAAACAAACGGGTTCTTGGACGTAAATATGCGTTTTCCCTTAAGAATTCGATGGAATGGCGCTTAGGCTGTAACGGATAGTCTTCCGGACAATCACCCAGTAAAATAACATCGGACACATCCAGTTCAATCAATTCTTTCTGAAACCCTTGCTTCACGATTCCCGTTGCTTCAACACAGGCTCCGTTGTGCAACGCTTTCCATTCCCCTTCCGGATCATTTTCTGTTGCATAGACCAATTGTAAAGACCTGAAACAGCTCCCATCATACAGCTCGATAAACCCCATGTTTTTCTGTTTACGATGATTTCGTATCCACCCCCTGACTGTTCTCTCCTGCCCGATCTGGCTTGCTTGTTCTGAAAACAGTTCTTTAATTTTCACAATTTCTTTGCTCATGTTTCATCCTTCCTTTCACAATATTCTGACGGGACGAAATTCTGAGCACAAAAAATCCGTCCCTGTTTCCAAGGACGGATCAATAATCCGTGGTGCCACCTCAGTTCGCCTGCGCCTCACAGCAAAGGCCTTGCCAGGTACGGATACCTGCACGAACTAAGATAAAAAAGTACGGACAGTCATCGATACCCCTGCGCTGTAATGGGCGCTCCCATCATAGCCTCAACATGACAGAGGCATGTAGTCGGTATGCAGCTCCAAGGCGTTATTCGATTCCTTTACAGGAACTTTGATTGCTCAAAATATCTTTCCTTGCATCCACTCTCAGCAAACGGGACTCTCTGTAACAATTCCAGATACCTACTGGTTCTCTTCATCGCTTTCTCTTATATGGTTATTTATAATATCATGCTTTTATCTGTAATACAAGACGTAAAGTCTGTTTTCCCTGAATTTATCATGAGCCCATTCTATATCTCTTCAACTAAAATGTCCTCCACAAATATTTTTCATTAACTACCGACAGATAAACATTCCATACTCTTTTGGCACATTCAAGACGCCATCTTCCATACTATTTTTTAAGGTTTCTCGAATTGCCTCTCTATAATGAGGATCTAATGTTGACATAGATGTAAGTGAATAAAGATAATCCACGATGTCATCAATATCTGTAACAACCAATGCATCTTCATACTCATGTTTTTCCACAACTTCAAATAATGATTTTAAATAATTTTCGCCATTTTGCAGTGTAAATCTCTTATTCGTTTTATCTTCTATGCCATACATACCAAGGATACCTGACAGGTATTCAACAATTCCATGTTCCCCATATGTAGCACAATAAAATATGCCATTTTTCTTTAGTACGCGTTTTACTCCACATAAAGCTTTATTGATATCAGGCACATGGTACAACATCATATTGGCAATAACAATATCAAAAGATTCATTTTCGAACGGTATGTCTTGAATATCAATAGCCTGATACTCAATATTATCGTAACCTTTTAAATTTCGCTTGGCTGTTTGAAGCATTCCCTCCGAAAAATCGGACAGTATCAATCGTGAACACATATTGATTACATTTTCTCTGCCTGACCACATTTCCCCTGTTCCACATCCCAATTCAAGAACAGTACAATTTTTTGTGATTCTGTAGTGAGAAGAAATCCAGTTCCCAAAACCGGTCTTATTTGTAGAATATTTTTCATGAATGGAAATCCTTTTACTAAGATTATCCGATGTTTCATATTGCTTTCTTACTGTTCCTAACTCCACTTGAGTATTCATGTTTCCTCCACTGTGATTAACTTAAGTTAAGAAATCTTGATCCCAACAACATTCTTCATCTGTTTAAGAGCACGATTGTCCCAACTCAATTATAGGATCTGTTCCATCTTTAATCAATACATATTTCCTTTTTCGGGAGCTTTATCACACTGCGGCCCAAATCTAAAAAACATACATGAAACTGGTATCATCCCTTCCGAATCATCAACTCTCTATCTCTCAATCTTGTGATCAGAGTCCCAGATAGGTTGCAAAAAGATACTCTCTGTTCTCTTTGAAGACAATCCAAATCATTCCTGTAAAATTTATTCCTATGCACCTCCATTGATCTCATGGATGCTTTTCCTGCTTCATATTTTCTTGCTTTTGGAAACAGATTATTCTAAAGGTGATTATTTCCTAATCCTGCTTTTTGATTGGATTATTTTTTACACTTTTTTGGAAAAACAAAATCTGATATTGCGAAATCTCGCAAAAAGGATTAAAAATCAAATTTTAGTACACTCTATTACGGTAAAAATAATTGATAAAGGAGGTCATCACTATGGCACAGTTGTCAGAAAAAGAACTATCAGCTCTAAATGATCTACTGGCGGACGAAGAACTATTATTCAAAAAGTTCTCTATGCTGGCAAAACAGACAGATGATATGGAGATTAAACAGAAATATGAGCAGATATCCAAACAGCATCAGGGACATTTTAATTCATTATATGAGTATTTGAAATAGGAGGCGCATTCATGCAGGAATTTACAGATAAAGAAATTCTGGCAGACGGTCTTTCATCACAGAAATCTGCCACAGAAAAATTTAACACATTTGCCAGCGAGTGTGTACACGACAGTCTGAGAGGCACAATGATAAAGATATTAGAACAGGAACACAATCTTTCCAAAGATGTATTTAATATGATGCATCAGAGAGGAATGTACGAAACACCTCCAGCTGAAGAGAAAAAAATAATGGAGACAAAGCAGAAATTTTCTCAAAATGTAAAATAATAATTGGGATGGGATATGTAAAATACGTTTTTTGAACATTTGGCTTCTTATTTCTCTGTTCTGAACCTATAGACACTATCCGTCACAGTTATCAGCAATAATGAAGACAAACAACATCTCTTTTCCTGTCAGGTTTATGGCCGACATTCCCTAAAAAGAGCAGGAAACCATTTCTGATTTCCTGCTCTTTTACTTTTTAATAAACATATTAAAAATCTTGCACAATGTTTTCTATCTAATTACATTTTCAATTAATTGGTGGTAATATTGATCGGATTTACATGAATCATAATATGCTTGATATCTGAAAATCGCTGCTCAACCTCCCTATGAACACGCTCAGCTACCTCATGTGCCTCCCAAAGAGATTTATCTCCATCCACAGATATTTCTAAGTCAATATACGTCTTATTACCGAACATTCGTGAATGTAGCAAATCTACACCTGCTACATCCTGTTGTGACAATATATATTCTCTCAGATTTTCTTCGTACTCCTCTCCACAGGAGGTATCCAGCATTTTAATGAAAGCGTCTTTGGTAATATCATAGGCTACTTTTACAATAAAAAGACAGATTACCACACTTGCTACAGAATCCAATATAGGAAATCCCAACATAGCTCCAGCTATACCAATTAAGGATCCAATAGAAGACAGTGCATCTGAACGATGGTGCCATGCATCGGCCAGAAAAGCTGTTGAGTTAATCAGCTTTGCATAGTAACGTGTATACCAGTACATGGCTTCCTTTCCTATAATGGAGACAACTGCTGCTACAAGAGCGATCACACTGGGAATTGCAAGTGTTTCATAATCTCCTGAAAGAATATTTTCCACACCTACCTTCCCAACTCCTATTCCTGTTATCATCAACACAAGACCCAAGATCAGCGATGCAATACATTCCAAACGCTCATGCCCATATGGATGAGAGTGATCTGCGTCCTTCTTTGAAACTTTCACACCGATCCATGCAATTAATGTTGTAAGCACATCTGAAAACGAATGAATTGCATCTGATATCATTGCACCAGAATGACCTGCAATTCCTGCAAACATTTTAAATCCCGAAAGTACTGTGTTTCCGATCAAACTGACTAATGACAGATTTCTGATAATCGCCGCTTCGTTAAGCTCTTGAGAAATGGATTGGTTAGTTTTTTCATGTTTGGTTGTCATAAAAGAATCCTCCTTTTTTGCCACATAAATTGGCAATCCTATTTCTCTTATGAGCACCTCATTGAGATGATCTTTTCCCCAAATGAATATAAAAAAACATCTGCGGAACATACAACTGTCCCACAGATGTTAAAAACAATCTGCTGCCACTTCAGCGGCCCGGCTACATGTCTTAATAAGACAGACATCGCCTGCTCAGTTTGTACTGTTGATCTCGCACCCGGCAGGGTGTAATGCAGTGCAAAGAGTTTATTAATTATAATATATATTATTTATTCCGTCAATAAATGTGCTTATATTTTCAAGGTTTTTTCATATTTTTTCTTCCTGGTTTTTTTGAAAGATTTATCAGCCTTTCTATAAAAGCTGGTCTGTATTTGTGGTATTACAATAATTTGACAGAAAAGGAAATAAAACCTTAAATTCAATTTTGTTATTTTCAAAAGAGCAGTCAATTAAATATCCTTGCGTTTCACAGATTTTTTTCATAATACTCAGTCCTAATCCTGTCCCAGACAGTTTATTGTTCCTTGATTTTTCTCCCACATAATAAGGTGTCCATATCTTTTCAATATCCAATAACTCAATGTCTGTATCATTTTGGATAGAAAATAAAATATGTTTTTTGTTCGCATAATCTTAATGATATGACATATCCAGTAGAATATTTGACTGCATTAGTAATCAGATTTGTAAATAAGACTGTAAAAATTCCTCGTTTCCTGTTGTACTGATATATCCTTTGTGACATTCATGTTACAAAAAATATGGGGCTATAAAAAAGAGCGCTACTCCATAAATGAATTACTCATCTATTTTGCAACGCTCCAAGTGACATCTATCTTGGAAAATATAACAGACATGCCCCATCGCAGTAAAACTGTTAAACCTGGTAAACTCCCGATAGAACACGTAGCCATCCATCGTAAAAACGATATATAGCAAAGCCAAAGTCATATATCTTTTCATTCCGCTTCTTTATTTACATTCCTTTTTCATGGCGAAATATCCGATCAGAACCGTCCACACATAGGCACAGGTCTTTGGGATCATCAACATTCCAATCATAGGAATGATATCCGCCCACAACACCACCGGGATATAAAAGCCAAAACTCAGTACGATTGTCAGCCACATCCAGCGGAAGGCCCAATCTTCACACTTCTTTGCGCTGCGATAGAACAGCACAATCACCATGAGTCCCAGCAAAGCGAATGGAATGTTGCGGTAGATACCCCAGGAGAGCGGAGCTTCAGTACTGATCCACTGGTTCTGCGGCATCAAGCACAAAGCAATCCGAACACCGGCCAGGCCGAATACTGCAACAGTCAAAGCGTTTTGACCCTTAATCTGATACCGCTGCCGCCACACATAATAAAGAAGTACATAAAAAACTGTCATGGTAACCGAGGTGATCCATTTTCCCAGTCCCAGTGGGACGGTATAGTTCTCCAGCCCGGTTGTACACAGCGCCAGGGCACGAGGAACCAAATGAAAGGCATCTCCTGCTCCCAGTATCACCGCCATCCAACCGAACAGCCGAAACTCTCGGTTTCCTTTACTTTTCTTAATCATCAGCACGCCGATGGTAATGACAGAAATCAAATAGACCACATCAAACAGAGTTTCTACTATTGCTTGCATAGTTTATTCTCCTTTACACCCAATTTTATTTTGAATTTTGGAATTGGCCAACACCGCTTTGCCAAAGTTACGTCCAAACAGTAATCCGGCCAGCAAAAGGGCGGCACCCAGACCGGTATAAAAAACAGCGATAAAGCGATCCGGCGCCAATCCGCTCACACGTAGACCGATTCCGCCGGACATCATCACCGCCATAATAGCGAATGCTTTTCTATCAAAAAATTTAAGAAAAAAATGTCGTTCTTCTATGTAGAGATTAATTCTGTTTGTATGTTTTTTCACTAGTTTTCTAAAAATAAATTTCTGAAACACAGCAAAAACCAAGGCGGACAACAGGAAATTCAGTACGGACCGATAAGCCGGGTATGCAATCAGTCCTATACGAAGAATATTAAAGCCCGCCGCACTCCACACCAGACAGGCGAGGAGAAGCAGGGTGTTACGTTTTACTTTCATAGACTGCCTCCTTTGATTGAACAGTGTTCATTTTTGAGGATAAAAATTCCCACAACCTCAGTGGGAATTTTAATAAAGGGTCCTGCGGACGATTTCCAGCACAGCACTTGCATCATAGTCCTGGCGCAATAAAGCTGACAGCATCAGAGAAAACAAAACGCCTGCAAATTTCTCCACTGTAAACTGCTCAGTGAAAGCGTCCGGGCGAACTTTGGTATCCCGCTTTAAAACGGAACACAGACCATCTAAAATATGTTGCCAGGTTTGCTGCATCCTTTGTTTTCCATCCGACTTCTCCTCCCGCATGAATCCCAGAGAGTGGAGGGTAAAAAAACCAGGATACTGTCTGCAGCCGTATTCCATCCGCCCATACATCCAGATAATACAGGCCTGCGTATCCTGAAACACAGTCCGCTCTTCTGTGCAGTGAAAAATCTCACACCAAACACTTTCTACCGTAGCCCCTACCAGCGCTGCTTTAGAATCAAAATAATTGTAGATAGACCCCACAGATACGCCACAGGCGGCTGCAACAGAACGAATATTGATCGCTGACCAGCCCTGCTGCCGGATCAATTCTCGGCTTATTTTCAAAATCTCCTCTTTCGATGTTACAACATTATTCATCCAATCACCCCAATATGAACAATGTTCATTATATGCACTCCTTTACCTTTTGTCAAGTTCGTATCAAAAATGGACATAATAAATTGGCAACCTGATTTCATTATCTGAAAATATTTCATTACTAATGATGTATTAGTTTTACTTGTAGCCTTCTTTACAGTTTAAGAAGTTACAAAACTTTGGTCAACAATAAATTTTTATATAAAATAGCCGAGCTTTCCTGGAAGATTGTCACTACCCGAAAAGCCCGGAAACACATCACTTTCTAGCGCTTATTCAGTTTTTCTTGACATTAATACTACCGTCTCCACATGTGATACTTAGGCTATAGCCAAACATATCCTCACCTGTTAAAATGCTTTAAAATATAAGCATTTTAAATGCATATTGTCTACTCCATCTCATATATTTGATTAGGCTATTTTAAAAAGTGCTATATACGATTTAAATTTATTTCGCTTTTAAGCAACGCTACATCATGACTGTTATTCTTCGGTTCTAGTGTGCTGTATCGTTGATATTTAACATTATTACTGCATCTTATTCAGAT
>CAUWJP010000051.1:0-13381 GCA_963559135.1 uncultured Sellimonas sp. | reverse complement strand
TAGAGCAGAGGACTGAAAATCCTCGTGTCGCTGGTTCGATTCCGGCTTTGGGCATTGAAATTATATTTATGGAGCATTAGCTCAGTCGGTAGAGCACTTGACTTTTAATCAAGTTGTCCGGGGTTCGAATCCCCGATGCTTCACTCAAACAGACCTCATATGAGTTGTATTACTCGTATGAGGTTTTTGTATTGCAAAATTTTCTGAAATTCAATATTAAAAACATGTTCTATTAAAAATATATGTAATATTATGGTGAAAAAACTGAAATAAGTTTGACATTGCTACCTTCTGACGATAAACTGAAATTAAGGAAAAGAAGGAGAGAGGATATGAGGAGAATTTACGGCAAGATAAGGGCTGCGTTGCTGATCGGTTGTTTCTCTGCCATAGTTTTTGCAGGTGGATGCTCAGGCGGAGAAGAGGCGGATCACAGTATCATTTCAGAAGATGTTTTTAAACTGGAAAATCAGGAAGTACAGATTGATTTGCCGAATAATTTTGAATGTATAGAGCAGAGTACTGATGAAGTTGTGCTGTCCGGAGATGCCGGAGAGGTCAGTATTGAGTATAAAGAAGAAGGTATATCCTCAGATCAGTTTCCAAAATCAGAACAGGAGTGTGCAGTCCTGTATGAAGATATTATTGGGAATACTTCTTACCAGATTGAAGAGTTCCATTCCTATGAAAGTGAAGGGCTCTATTATGCAACGATAAGATATGACCTTGAAAATGAAATAAAATATTTGATTGCTTCCGGGAAATTTGGAATGGAGTACGGATATCAGATTTCTGCAGTTTTGAATACAGGAAAACGGGAAACCGCGGAGGAAATACAGAATGCAGTTTATAATGTGAAGGTGTTCACAGAATAGAGAACAGGACAATGAATATTGGATGAAATCAGCTGCCCTTCCTGAAAGGGCAGCATTTTTTTACAGGAGGGAATTATGACACTGTATGAAAAGCTGGATGTATATGGAAAGTCGGATTATTACGCATTTCATATGCCGGGGCATAAGAGAAATGTAAATTTTATGGAAGAGAAGCTGCCTTTTGGGATCGATATTACAGAGATAGAAGGGTTTGATGATCTGCATCACTGTGAAGGAATTCTAAAAGATGCACAGAAGCGGGCGGCGGCTGTCTATGGGGCAGAGGAGACGTATTTTATTGTAAATGGAAGTACTGTCGGTATTTTGAGTGCGCTGGCAGGGTGTACAAGAAGAGGCGATGCAGTGCTGATTGCGAGAAACTGCCACAAGTCGGTTTATCATGCTGTGGAAATGTTCGGGCTTAACCCGGTCTATATTTATCCGAAAAAGCAGGAGAATGAGGAAACTGTACTAAGCGGCCGCATTGACGTGGCGGATGTGGAACAGACTTTAGAACAGAGGAGAGATATCCGCGCCGTTATGATTGTTTCCCCTTCCTACGATGGTGTGGTTTCTGATGTAAAAAAGATTGCCGGAATTGTACACAAATATGGGATTCCGTTGATTGTGGATGAAGCACACGGCGCACATTTTGGATTTCATGACTATTTTCCGGAAAATGCGAATAGACTAGGAGCAGATATTGTGATACACAGCGTACACAAAACGCTGCCTTCCCTGACACAGACGGCGCTGCTTCATATGAATGGAGCAATAGCGGATCGCAAAAGAGTGGAACGATATCTTCATATGCTGCAGTCCAGCAGTCCGTCCTATGTTCTGATGGCGGGAATCGATGCCTGCATTCATATGCTGGAGACAAGAAGGGAGGAGGTTTTCGAAAATTACGCAGAAAATCTGGACATCCTGCGGGAGAACCTTCGGAAAATGAAACATTTGAAATTGTACGAATCCACATCCTATGACAGATCCAAGATTGTCATCTCCACAGAGGGGACGGACTGGTCAAGCAGAGCGCTCGCGGAAAAACTTCTTCATACATTTCATCTGCAGATGGAGATGACAGCAGGAAATTATATCCTCGCAATGACGTCGGTGGCGGATACAAAAGAAGGATTTGATCGTCTGGAGACAGCACTTCTTGAGATTGACAAACAGGTTAAAACCTGTCAGGATAGTAAAAAGATACGGACAGAGATTCCGAAAACAGAGCAAGTCAGGATCCCGTGCTGGCGGGATGAGATCAGTGAAGAAGAGAAAGAAAAAGTACGCTTTGAAGCGTGCGCAGGCAAGATTTCTCTTGACTTCGCATACCTGTATCCGCCGGGATGTCCGATCATTGTTCCGGGAGAGAGAATTTCCGATGAAGCGGCAGAAATGCTCTGTCAGTACCGGGATATGGGATTTTCTATTGAAGGAACAGAAGAGGAAAACAGAATAGGAGTGTGGATAAATGGGTAAGATTTTCTATCTGATGGGGAAAAGTTCCTCCGGAAAAGATACGATTTTTAAGGAATTGAAAAAGAGAATGCCATTTCTTCATACCGTGACGATTTATACGACAAGACCGATGCGTGAAAACGAACGGGACGGGGAGGAATACTTTTTTGTAGACGATAAAGTTCTGGATGTATTTCAGAAAGAAAACAGGGTGATTGAACTGAGGGAATATCATACTGTTCACGGTATCTGGAAGTATTTCACTGCTGACGACGGAAAAATCCAGCTGGAGTATCAGGATTATCTGATGATCGGAACGCTGGAATCCTTTGAAAAGATGTGCGGTTATTTCGGAAAAGAGAAGATTATACCCATCTACGTGGAAGTGGAAGATGGAGAACGGCTTTTCAGGGCACTTTCAAGGGAGAGGATGCAGGAGAAGCCGAAATACGCGGAAATGTGTAGAAGATTTCTGGCAGATACAGAAGATTTCTGTGAGGAAAACCTCAGTAGATGCGGCGTACAGAGGCGGTTTCAAAATATAGTACTGGAAGATTGTCTCAATGAAATAATGCTATATATTCAGAACTGTTTGTGATATAATTATATTGGATTAAATTTACCAGAATCGGGGATTGACATAGAAAAAGAAGGTGAAAATAATGACGGGATTTAAAGATGTTGTTGGGCGTAAAGATTTAGTATCTTATATCCAGAAGGCCATTACGCAGAATCAGATTTCCCACGCCTATATTTTAAATGGAGAGCGCGGATCAGGGAAAAAGATGTTTGCGCAGCTGTTTGCGATGACACTTCAGTGTGAACGCGGCGGAGCAGAGCCGTGTAATGAATGTCATTCCTGTCGGCAGGCGCTTTCGGGAAATCATCCGGATATTATCAGGGTTGTCCATGAGAAGCCAAATACAATCAGTGTGGATGAGGTACGTGTACAGATTAATAACGATATTATGATCCGGCCTTACAATGGAAAATATAAGATCTATATTGTGCCGGATGCGGATATGATGACGCCTCAGGCACAGAATGCGTTGTTGAAAACCATAGAGGAGCCACCGGAGTATGCGGTGATTTTTCTTCTTACAGAAAATGCGGACAGCCTTCTGCCTACGATCTTATCACGGTGCGTCATTTTGAAGATTAAGAATGTAAAGGATGCACTGATTAAAAAATATCTGATGGAGCAGATGGAGATACCGGATTATAAGGCGGACGTCTGCACTGCTTTTGCACAGGGAAATATGGGGAAAGCGATCACACTCGCGACCTCGGAGCATTTTAATGAGATCAAAGAAGAGACGCTCCAGATGATGAAATACATCAAGGACATGGAGCTCCCGGAGCTTTTGAAGGCTTTGAAAAGCCTCTCCTCGTACAAGATAGAGGTAGATGATATCCTGGATCTGATCAGTGTCTGGTATCGGGACGTACTGCTTTATAAGGCGACGAAAGATATCAACGGAGTGATTTTCTCAGATCAGATGAAGTACATCAAAGAGAGGGCAAATACAAGCTCCTATGAAGGGATCGAGACGATTCTCAAGGCACTTGAGACAGCCAAGGTAAGACTGAAAGCAAATGTAAATTTCGACCTGGTGATGGAGCTTCTGCTACTGACTATAAAGGAGAACTAAGATATGACAAGAATTATTGGAGTTCGATTCCGTCCGGCCGGGAAGGTTTATTACTTTGCGCCCGGAAAATTCCACATCAAAAAAGGTCAGCAGGTGATCGTTGAGACGGCAAGAGGAATCGAATTTGGAAATGTCGTGATCGGCCCGAAAGAGGTGGAAGACGATCAGATTACACAGCCTTTAAAATCTGTCATCCGTCTTGCAACGAATGAGGACTGGAGGATAGAAGAGCGAAACAGGGAAAAAGAAAAAGAAGCATTTCAGATTTGCCTGGAAAAAATCAGAAAGCATAAGCTTGAGATGAAGCTGATTGATGCAGAGTATACGTTTGATAATAATAAAGTACTTTTCTACTTTACAGCGGATGGCAGAATTGATTTCAGAGAACTCGTAAAGGATCTGGCTGCGGTCTTTAGGACAAGGATTGAGCTGAGACAGATCGGAGTGCGTGACGAGACAAAGATCCGTGGAGGAATCGGAATCTGTGGAAGAGAGCTTTGCTGTCATACATATCTGTCGGAGTTTGCTCCGGTATCGATTAAGATGGCAAAAGAGCAGAATCTTTCTCTGAATCCGACAAAGATTTCCGGGGTATGCGGAAGACTGATGTGCTGCCTTACAAATGAGCAGGAGACTTACGAAAAGCTTAACAGCAGACTTCCGTCCACGGGAGATACGGTAACGACTCCGGAAGGATTAAAAGGAGAGGTACAGAGTTTAAGCGTTCTGCGCCAGCTAGTCAAAGTCATTGTAACATTGGAGAATGACGAGAAGGAAATCCGGGAATACAAGGCTTCTGATCTGAAATTCAGACCAAGAAGAAAGAAAAGCGACATGAAACTGTCCAAGGAAGAAATGAAGGAACTCGCGGCACTTGAGAAAAATGAAGGAGCGTCGAAACTGGACAATGTGTAAGTTAAAAGAAGGCGAAAGGCTGGACGATCTTCAGACACATGGATATGAGATCATTCAACATCCGGGGAAATTCTGTTTTGGAATGGACGCAGTCCTTTTAGCCAGCTTTGCAAAAGTCAAAAAAGGTGAACGTGCGCTTGATATCGGAACAGGGACTGGAATTATTCCGATTCTGATGACAGTCAAGACGGACGGAGAAGACTTTACAGGGTTGGAGATCCAGGAGGAAAGTGCAGATATGGCAAGAAGAAGCGTAAAGCACAACCATCTGGAAGATAAAATTACCATAAAGACAGGCGATATCAAAGAAGCGGCAGACTATTTTAAAGCTGCTTCTTTTGACGTCATTACCACCAATCCACCATATATGATTGGACAGCACGGGATCACAAACACAAACAGCGCGAAGACGATTGCCCGGCACGAGGTGCTTTGCACGCTGGATGACATTCTGCGTGAGAGCGCAAGACTTCTGAAATTTCACGGCAGATTTTATATGGTGCATCGGCCGTTTCGGTTGGTGGAGATTTTTACCAAAATGGCAGCTTACGGCATTGAACCGAAGCGGATGCGCCTGGTTCATCCTTATGTGGACAAGGAGCCGAATATGGTTTTGATTGAGGGGAGCAATAAAGGAAAATCCAGAATTCAGATTGCTCCGCCTCTGATTGTTTACGAAAAAGATGGAAGCTATACAAAGGATCTTCTTCTCAACTACGGGATGGGAAGAGCAGGAGAAGAATAAAGGAGAAACCATGTCAGGAATATTATATTTGTGCGCCACTCCGATCGGAAATCTGGAGGATATGACTTTTCGGGTGATACGGACATTAAAAGAAGTGGATCTGATTGCAGCGGAAGATACAAGAAACAGCATTAAGCTCCTGAACCATTTTGAAATCCGTACCCCTATGACGAGTTATCATGAATATAACAAGATCGAAAAGGGACGAAAGCTGGTGGAAAAGCTTCAGGAGGGAATGAATATTGCCTTGATTACAGATGCAGGAACACCGGGAATTTCGGATCCGGGAGAAGAGCTTGTAAAAATGTGCCGGGAAGAGGGAATCACTGTGACATCTCTTCCGGGAGCATGTGCGTGTATCACGGCTCTTACGATATCCGGCATGCCGACCAGAAGATTTGCATTTGAGGCGTTTCTACCACAGGATAAAAAGGAGCGGCAGCAGATTCTTTCAGAAATGAAGGAAGAAACAAGGACGATTATTCTCTATGAAGCGCCACACAGACTTGTAAAGACAATCAAAGAGCTTTCGGAAGTCCTTGGAGGGGACCGGAAAATCACGATATGTAGAGAACTTACCAAAAAGCATGAGACTGCTTATACGGATACGCTTGACGGCGCATGCCGTTTTTATGAGGAGAATCCCCCGAAAGGAGAATGTGTGCTTGTACTGGAAGGAAAAAGCCGCGAAGAGATGGAAGAAGAAAAGAAGGCCCGGTGGCTTACGCTTTCTGTAGAAGAGCATCTTCAGATCTATCTGGATCAGGGACTCGAAAAGAAAGAAGCAATGAAGCGGACAGCAAAAGACAGAGGGGTCAGCAAGCGTGACATTTACCAGGAGATTGTCGGGAAAAACTGACAAAATAAGCAAAAAATGTGTTGGTCACCTTGTACAAAATCCTAAAAAATGTTTGTGCAATCATGCCCTAGCGTTTTTTGGGATTTTTTTTTATACTAAATACATCGAAAAAAACGGTTTAAGATTTAGGAGGAAGCACCAATGGCAAGTTTATCATTGAGACATATCAATAAAGTTTACCCAAACGGCTTTGAAGCTGTAAAAGATTTCAACCTTGAAATCGAAGATAAAGAATTTATCATCTTCGTAGGACCTTCAGGATGTGGTAAATCTACTACACTTCGTATGGTTGCAGGTCTGGAAGAAATTTCTTCAGGAGAATTAAGAATTGGCGACAAAGTTGTAAATGACGTTGAGCCAAAAGACAGAGATATCGCGATGGTATTCCAGAACTACGCTCTGTATCCGCATATGACAGTTTACGATAATATGGCATTCGGACTGAAATTAAGAAAAGTTCCGAAACCGGAGATCGACAAAATGGTTCGTGAAGCAGCTAAGATCCTTGACCTTGAAAAACTGCTTGATCGTAAACCGAAGGCTCTTTCCGGTGGACAGAGACAGCGTGTTGCCATGGGACGTGCGATCGTTCGTAATCCTAAGGTATTCCTTATGGACGAACCTCTTTCCAACTTGGATGCAAAATTAAGAGGACAGATGCGTATCGAGATCTCCAAACTTCATCAGAGACTTGGTACTACAATCATCTACGTAACACATGACCAGACAGAGGCTATGACACTTGGTACAAGAATCGTAGTTATGAACGCTGGTGTTGTTCAGCAGGTAGATACTCCAAGAAAACTGTATGATGAACCATGCAACCTGTTCGTAGCTGGATTCATCGGATCTCCTCAGATGAACTTCCTTGATGCAAAATGTGAAGTTTCTGGTGACAAGGTTGTATTAAATGTAGGACCTGCAAAGATCGAACTTCCACCTGCAAAAGCAAAGAAACTTATCGATGGAGGATACGCAGGAAAGACAGTTGTACTTGGTATTCGTCCGGAAGACGTACATGATGAGCCAATGTTCATCGCATCTTCTCCGAACACAGTAATCGAAGCTACAATCCGTGTATACGAAATGCTTGGTGCAGAAGTTTACTTACACTTCGATTACGAAGGAGCTACAATGACAGCTCGTGTTGATCCAAGAACAACAGCAAGAAACGGAGATACAGTTAAATTCGCATTCGATGCTGAAAAGATCCACGTATTCGACAAAGAAACAGAAATGACAATTACAAACTAATCTGTTTTTGAACATAGGATTTCAGAACGGCTGCTGTACAAAGTTTGTGCGGCAGCCGTTTTTTTAATTTGAAAAGAATAGTGGTTGACATTTTAAGCAAGAATATGTATATTATTAATTGATAAAAGGGAGTAACTGGCGCTTGGAATAAGCGTTACAGGTTCGTCAGTACGGCAGATTATCTGCCCGGATCGAGTATGAAACAGTGAGACTTTTATTGCATGAGCGAGATGCAGTAAAAGCCTCTTTTTTTATACTTTACTTTTCTGCATGAATCGCGAAAGGAAAAATGGTACACCCTATAAGAAGTAAGGAGGAAGAAAATGAAACAGTATTATCAGATGGGATCTGATGAAACCAGAATGGATATCAACGGCTCTCTGGAATCACTTACCAGTGAAGAAGCCCGGGAACATCAGAAAAAGTATGGCCCAAATGAGCTCCAGGAAGAGAAAAAGAAAAGCGTTGGAATGATTTTCCTGGAACAGTATAAGGATTTCCTTGTTATTATCCTGATCGTTTCCGCAATTATATCAGGATTTCTGGGGGATGCGGAGAGTGCGATCGTTATTCTGATTGTTATCACGATCAATGCAATCCTCGGAACTGTACAGACTGTCAAGGCAGAAAAATCTCTGAACAGCCTGAAAAAACTTTCCGGACCGGAAGCAAAGGTAGAGCGTGACGGAGTCGTGACGCAGATTCCTTCCAGAGAAGTAACGGTAGGAGATATTGTTATTCTGGAAGCAGGTGACCAGGTACCGGCCGACGGAAGAATTATTGAGCAGGCAAGTCTGAAGGTAGACGAAAGTGCACTGACCGGAGAAAGTATCCCGGTTGAGAAAAGCACGGATACTATCGAAGGTGAAGTTCCTCTTGGAGATAGAGTCAACATGGTATTCTCAGGAAGCTTTGTCACATATGGACGAGGAAAATATGTTGTTACCGGAATCGGTATGGAAACAGAAGTTGGTAAGATTGCATCTCTGTTAAAGACGACATCAGAAAAGAAAACTCCTCTTCAGGTCAACCTGGATCAGTTTGGACAGAAGCTGTCCATCCTTATTCTGATTCTCTGTGCGATTCTGATGGGAATCAATATATGGAGAGGAGAATCTTTCGGTGACGCATTTATGTTTGCAGTAGCACTTGCAGTAGCAGCAATTCCGGAGGCATTAAGCTCCATCGTGACAATCGTACTTTCCTTTGGTACTCAGAAGATGGCGAGAGAACATGCGATTATCAGAAAGCTGCAGGCTGTAGAAGGTCTGGGAAGTGTATCTGTTATCTGTTCTGATAAGACAGGAACACTGACACAGAACAAGATGACTGTAGAAGATTATTATGTTGCAGGCAGAAGAATGGCAAAAAGTGAAGTATCTCAGGAAGATGTAGATACGAAAAAACTGATGTTTGCAAGTATTCTTTGTAACGATGCAAAGAATGTCAATGGTGAGGAAATTGGAGATCCAACGGAGACGGCGCTTGTTACATTTGCAGGAAATTGCGGCATGGATGTAGAGAAAACCCGTGAAGTATATGCGAGAATCTCTGAAGTCCCTTTTGACAGTGACAGAAAGCTTATGTCCACAGTACATGAGACAGAAGAAGGAATCATAATGGTTGTCAAAGGTGCGGTTGACGTCCTTTCCCAGAGAATGGAACAGATCCGCAAAAACGGTGTAGAACAGCCGATGACCGATAAAGATCGGGAAGACATCGCTGATATGAACCAGGAATTTTCCAGACAGGGACTGCGTGTTCTGGGATTTGCATACAAGAAACTGGAAGGAAAGACTGAAATTACAGCGGAAGATGAAGAGAATCTGACATTCCTTGGACTGATCTCTATGATGGATCCGCCGCGTGAAGAGTCAAAAGATGCGGTAGCGGAATGTATCCGTGCAGGAATCAAGCCAGTTATGATCACAGGTGACCATAAAGTAACAGCAGCAGCCATTGCAAAAAGAATCGGAATTCTCAAAGAAGAATCCGAGGCATGCGAAGGTGCGGACATTGAAAATATGTCCGATGAGGAACTGAAAGATTTTGTAGAACATATTTCTGTTTATGCCCGTGTTTCACCGGAACACAAGATTCGGATCGTAAAAGCATGGCAGGAAAAAGGAAATATTGTTTCCATGACCGGTGACGGTGTCAACGATGCACCTGCCCTGAAACAGGCCGACGTTGGAGTGGCAATGGGAATCACCGGAACTGAAGTAGCAAAAGATGCAGCCTCCATGGTACTGACAGATGATAACTTTGCAACAATTGTCAAAGCAGTAGAAAACGGAAGAAACGTATACCGGAACATCAAGAGTTCTATCCAGTTCCTGCTATCAGGAAACTTCGGAGCAATCCTTGCTGTACTGTATGCGTCTATCGCAGGGCTTCCGGTTCCATTTGCACCGGTACATCTGTTGTTCATCAACCTTTTGACAGACAGTCTTCCGGCGATTGCTCTTGGACTGGAGCCGCACAGAAAAGATGTCATGGATGAGAAACCGAGGAGAAAAGACGAGTCCATTCTTACAAAAGATTTCCTTCTTAAGATTGTGACAGAAGGTCTTTCCATCGGTGTCATGACCATGATTGCATTTATGATTGGATACACGAGCGAAGGCGCTCTTCTTGGAAGCACCATGGCATTCGGAACACTCTGTCTTTCCAGGCTGTTCCACGGATACAACTGTAAAGCTGAAAAACCGGTTCTGTTCAAGAAGGGATTTTTCAATAATATCTACCTGCAGGGAGCATTCCTGATTGGATTTGTCCTGATTACCTGCGTATTGACAATACCGGCACTGGAAGGTATATTTAGTGTAACTTCATTGAGCTTCACACAGCTTATGACGGTTTATGGACTTGCAATTTTAAATATTCCAGTTATTCAGTGCATTAAAGCAATCCGTTTCGGATTAAAATAAAGGGGACTTTGTATGGAATTAAACAACGAGAATATGAAAAAAATAAGACACCTGATCGTTTTTACAGCACTCATTATTCTGTGCTTCTGGAAATATGAGATGGTGATTCAGGCGGTAAAATTTGTGATCGGTGTGCTGTTTCCTTTTATTCTCGGCGGTGCGATTGCATTTGTGTTTAATGTACCGATGCACTTTATTGAGAACCGACTGATTCAGGAAAAGTGGAAAAAGAAATATAAAGTCGTGCGGAAGATGGCAAGACCTGTCAGCCTGATTCTTACCATTATCTTTGTGATTGGTATTGTGGGAGTAGTGCTCTTCGGAGTCCTCCCACAGCTGACCGGAACGATCGCAAAACTTGGTGCCAGCATTCAGGAATTCATTCCGAAAGTACAGGAATGGGCAGATAACTGGTTCCATAACAATAAAGAAGTGATGGTCTATGTTAACCAGCTGGAGTTTAACTGGGAGAAGGTGATCGAAGTTGCGGTAGACTGGGTATCCAATGGCGCAGGAAATATTGTGGAATCCGGTGTGATGGCAGCAATGAGTATTGTAAGTGGCTTTACGACGTTCTTTATTGCATTTGTATTTGCATGCTATATCCTTCTTCAAAAGGAGAAGCTTTCTGTACAGGCTAAAAAGGTGCTGTTTGCTTTTGTTCAAAAAGGAAGAGCAGAGGCCGTCATTGAGGTCTGTTCGTTGACATACCGTACTTTTTCAAACTTTCTGACCGGACAGTGTGTGGAAGCAGTGATCCTCGGAACAATGTTCGTCATTGCAATGAGTATTTTCAATATGCCGTACGCATGGCTGATTGGTATCCTGATTGCTTTTACGGCGCTGATTCCGATTTTCGGTGCATTTATCGGATGCGCAATCGGAGCATTTCTGATCTTTATGATCAACCCGATTCAGGCATTCTGGTTTATCGTTCTCTTCCTTGTATTGCAGCAGATTGAAGGAAACCTGATTTATCCTCATGTAGTAGGAAATTCCGTGGGCCTGCCTTCGATCTGGGTACTGGCAGCAGTCAGTATCGGCGGAAGTCTGATGGGAATTGTCGGAATGTTGATTTTTATTCCGATTGTTTCTGTTCTGTATGCACTGTTCAGGGAGATTGTTTACCTGAAACTTAAGAAAAACAATATTAAAATGAAAGATATTCAGCAGAGTGGAAAATAATCTGCCGCATTCCCACATATACTGTGAAAAAAGAAGTGTGGGAATCAATGCTGAATTATTTATGGGCGGGGATGATTCTGATTGGAATCATCTTCGCTGCGTTTACAGGGAAAATACCGGATATCACAGATGCGGCGCTGGACTCTTCCAAAGAGGCAGTGACCCTGTGCATTACAATGATGGGAGTCATGGCGTTCTGGATGGGACTGATGGAGATTGCTACAAAGGCAGGCATGATCGAAAAAGGTGCAAAAATCCTGAAACCGTTTGTCCGATTTTTGTTTCCGGAAGTACCAGAAGGACACAAAGCAGGAGAGTATATTACGACGAATATTATTGCCAACTTCCTTGGCCTTGGATGGGCCGCGACACCCGCAGGGCTGAAAGCTATGGAAGAACTGGGAAAACTGAACCATGGAAGTACATCGGCCAGCAACGCCATGTGCAACTTCCTCATTCTAAATATCTCGTCCCTGCAGCTCATCCCGGTCAATGTGATCGCTTTTCGTAGCCAGTACGGAAGTGTGGAGCCCACAGCGATCGTGGGAGCGGGGATTGTGGCAACGACGATCAGTACGGTAACAGGGATTGTGTTCTGTAAGATCATGGATCGGAAAAAGACCCGGAGGGTGTGAAACTCTCCGGGTCTTTTTATCGAAAATCTTCATTCAGCTTTCTGTGGGAGCGATGATATAAAACCGAATATACAGTAGCATAGCCGAAGCCTAAAAGAACGTATAGCATCAATAAATTTTTCACCAGTAAGCCGCACAGGCACAATGTTATGATGTTGACAGTAAACGTTACATACAATGTGTATCGGGACTCGTTGATAGACTGAAGAGTTGATTTTTCGATATTGAGTCCATAGTTAAAAATCTGAGCAAGCAAAGAGGCGGGAAGACAGAAGTGTGCCAGGGACTCGACTTCTGCATCATCTGAAATAAAAGTAATTATATAAGAATCACAGTTTATCAGGACAAGAAACATCAAGACAAAACAGCTTAAAGACAGTATCGTTGCTGTATTTTTGATCTGTTTTGCCCTTTTATGGCTGCCATTTCCGCAAGCCTCACTTACTAAAGAAACAGTAGCTGTGGAATAGCCAAACATGGGCATTTGTATAATCGAAATGATTTGCAGAATCAGGTTGTACGCAGACAATTCTACTGTGCCAATTCGAGCTACAATCATATTTAATCCTACTACAAATAAGATATCTTCCATGAATTCTTGGGCTAAAAATGGAATGGAAAATCGGATCTTGTTTTTTAGTTTCTTTAGTATTTGAGGAATTCGAAGATCAATGTGAACAAGATGGCGTGCAGTATAACTATAGATGCCTAAATACACAATCAAAGACAGTATACTTCCTAATGCGGCACCTTTTGCCCCAAACGCAGGCAGGCCCAGTTTCCCGTAAATCAAAATATAGTCTAAACACACACCCAGTATATTTATAAATAAGGTTGTGGCAAAGATATGCTTTGTTTTTTTAAATATTT
>CAUWJP010000050.1:0-13648 GCA_963559135.1 uncultured Sellimonas sp. | reverse complement strand
TCATTTTGAACGAAAAGTCCTCTTTTTCCGTAGAGGCTGTTATTTCACAGCCCCATTTTGTCAAATTACCTTCTCTTATAATACTCCAAAATAATCCAGTACAAATGCTGTTCCTGCTGCCAGTGCAAAACCAATCGCTGCAAACAGAATAGCCATTGCCCATGTCTGATATGGTCTTTTCCCTTCTTCCCGGATCTTTTCTATCTCGTCCAGCCGTTTACCTTCCATAAACATTTTGATCTCTTTGTACGTCCCAAGATCATACATTTTCTTTTCTTTCTCAATCTTACACACAAACCCCATTGTCACTCCATAAATGCAGGCCCAGATTCCTATACCAACCGGCCACAGAAGGAAAAATAACGGCACCACAGATACTACTGACAAAATCAACATTACCGTATAAATCCATCCATGTTGCTTTAACTTCCTGATATCCTCAGTTTTAATCATTTCTTCCATTTTTTCCACATCTCCTTTTACCAGAATATCCAGAGAAATTCCGAAAAGAGAACTAAGAAGTAGAAGACTGTTAATGTCCGGATAATTTTTATTATTTTCCCAGTTAGACACTGTCTGCCTTGTGACAAACACTTGATCTGCCAGTTCCTCCTGTGACATATTCAGTTCCTGACGATACTTTCTTATCTGCCTTCCAATTTTCATTTTCGTTTCCTCCTGAGGTTATTCTATTTCAGAGAATGCAGTTTCCGCTATCAAAACCATCGGACATCAGCGGATTTACGACATGTCAAAGCTTTTTGACATACGATTATTTCTCATGACTGATCGTTTTTGCTACCGCAATCACCGCCGGGAACAATACCGCCGCGATCACCCAGATGGTCCACCCTTCTTCCCAGTTCTTTGTTGGCAGGCTGACAGCCAGATAGATAGCCGTTACAACAAGCCAGTATACAAGAGTAACCAATGAGCTGACCGGATGTATCTTTTTCTCTTTCGTGTAGTCTCCCTCCTGAAGCAATTTATCAAAGCTTTCCCAGATTATACCTACTCTGATAAAACACATCACACCGATTCCGACAATCACAAAAGTAATGCAGAGCATAAACACCAGAAAAATCTCCTTTTCCTCATTGACAATCAACCCGACATATAAAGGTATGATAGCCAACACACAAAGACATGCCCCAATAATATTATTTCGGGTATATGTATCACGGAATGCTTCTCTTCTTTCCTTCACCATACCGGTCACACCGTACTCGGTTTCAAACACTTCTTTTTCCAGATATTGAAAGGACGAGGTCTTACTTCCGCTGTGGATAAATATCGCTACCGCGATGGCGACAATAGCCAGCAGAATGATCATCCCGATCCCGCCCGCCACATTCTCTGACAGACCATATTTCCCACTCTCACTTAGCACTCCCAGAATCAAAAGGCAGATCGGTGATAAGATACACAGGAACACACCATAAGCGATTGTCCTTGATGTTATTGTTTTGGCATTCAGAAATGCATTCGCCTCCTGAAGTGACACGTACCGTCTGGACGAGGCCTCTTCGCTCACTGCAGGGGCCCCCTCCTCTTCTATCTCATCTTTCAGAAGATAATCTGTCGTCACACCAAACAGTCTGGAAAGACGAATCATCTTTTCCAAATCCGGAACAGACTGTGCTCCTTCCCACTTAGATACCGATTGTCTGGATACATTCATCTGTTCCGCCAGTTCTTCCTGAGACCATCCTGCTTTCTTGCGCAGTTGAATCAGTTTTTCCGCAAATATCATACTTAAATCCTCCTCAAACAGTTTTTGTGATTTGATTGTAGCGTTTTATATGGTTGCACACTACCAATCGTCACTTTTCAATATGTCAACTGCCGGTTGCATCTGCTGCAACAACCTGGATTTTTGTTTAAAAACACCATTTTCCCCGATCAATCTTACATATTGTACTTTTCGATATTGTAACTGAGGATATCTGTCAGTATATAAGACTGATATACTTCAAATACTCTTTCATGATTCTCGTACAGACATCTGGATACTGCATTAATCTCAAGCAGCGGTCTATTTTTCTCATTATCCAGAAGCGTATTGATTTCCTTTGATCCTGTTTCCGCGACAATAGTCTGTTGTACTCTTGTCATGGAAAGCTGATAGAATGTCTTCAGCACCTCATACAAAGAATTCTTGTTAAAGTCAAAAAACTCTAATTTCGGGAATAACACGGCCGGCATGACTGACGTGCTGACACAGTACGGAAGACCATCCGCAAAATACAGACACTTTAATACATAAACATCATCCTTAGGATCGATGCCCATTTTAGCCGCATACTCTTTTCCTGCTTTCTCCTTTTCAAAATAAAGCTGTTTTCTGGAAGGAGTTTTTCCCTGATGCTTCACCGCTTCCGTGAAACTATAAATGTACGAAAGCTTATCAGAAGACTGTTCTCTGACAAAGCATCCTTTCCCCTTGATCCGGTACAGAATTCCTTCATGTACCAGTTCATCCATCGCTCTCCTTATTGTGATCCTGCTGACATTATATTGCTGGCATAATTTATTTTCGGAAGGTATAACCTGATTTGCTTTCCATTCATGACTCTTGATCTTTTCTTGGATTTCCCGCTTTACCCATTCATATTTTGAAAGCTTTTCTTCCATAACAATCCCTTCTTTCTTCATCTGATTCTATTTGTATTATATCTTTACTTCCAACAAAAAAACAATGCCTGATATAACAAAATTGAATTGTTATATCAGACATCTGTTTTGTCTTTTTATACTTATTTTCCCGATACTCTTCTGGCAATTCTCTTCCAGTTATAATATCCGTATGAGGAATTACACAAGTTGACTGCTTTCATGATAATAATGAGAAGTGCTGACTGGTCGCCGGACATAAATACCATGATCCACATGACGATAGATAATGCATTGACAATCACCCACATCAGCCACTGTTCTGAATATCGCATCAGATAGAGCATACTTGCAATGACGGAAACGACAGTGGTAAGCGAATCCATAAATGCAAAATTTCCTCCCATCCATTTCAAAACTTCTGAATACACAAAAATCGCTACCAGGGTAATAATCACTGTATTAATGAGGAATTTCCGGGTCATTGTACGGAATTTTACTTCTCCACCGCTGGATGTATTTTTCTTCCACAGAATGATTGCAGAAATGCTGACTGGAATACTGTAAATAACATTGTACATGATTTCTCCGTACAGTGGAATGCTCAGACAACTGTACGCATACATGGCGCTATTGATAATGGCAAAATACAAACCTGCAACTTTTCCTTTTGCTCCAAGGACAAGATTCAGACTGGAAGTCAATGTCATAATCAGCATGAATGCACTCTCTTTATTGATCGCCCATGCTACAGTCTGGAAAACCAGCACGAATGCCAACCAGAGTTTTTCTCTCCAGCTCCAGTCACTGAAAAATTCTTTTATTTTATTCATTTGTATTCCTCCATTTTCTTCTCAAATTCCTCTTTACTGATAACGGCTCCCTGCACGCCCACAACTGCTGCCGCTACCCGATTCGCCGCATTCAGACTTTCCTCCATGCTCTTTCCCTGCGAAAGGCAGCCTATAATTGCTCCGATATGACTATCCCCCGCACCAATCGTATCTACCACCTGTGCCTTTATAGCTGGTGCCTGTACAAGATTTTGTCCGTCCCAACAGATCGCCCCTTCATTGCCCAAGGTCACTATAATTCTGTTCTGATTCATCCTGTATAATACTTTCAGCCCCTGCTTTACCGTATCTTCCCCGGTGAAATCCAACAATTCCTTCTCATTTAGATGCAAAATTGGCTGTAATGCTAGGATTTGTTTCATTGTATCCTTCTCAATGTCACAGATAACTGGTCCAGGAGCAAAATAAATGTCGATCCCTTTTAATCCGGCCAGCCATTCGACCATCACCTTTCCGTTCTCTCCACATGCTTGATATCCGGCAAGATACACATTTTTATATCCGCTCATATCAATATTTTCGAACCATTCCTTGTGGAACTCCCCTTCAATCCCCTGTGTAGTGATAAATGTCCGTTCGCCGCTTTTCTCCACCAGGCAGAAGCAAAAACCGTTATCCTTTTCTTCATCATGAATCAGAATCGGATATCCTCTCTTCTGAAGTTCTTTTTTAATGATATCCGCATGTGCTCCTTCACCTACAGGCACACACAGATCGTGCTCGCAGGAAAGATTTCTCAACGTAGCTGCCACGTTATACGCACACCCACCTACCATCGTCCGAAGATCCCTGCCAAGCACATCTTCCCCGCTTGTCGGTACACGATCTACCTGCAGGATCATATCAATAATTGCCGCACCTATTACAAGCGTCTTCATCTCAAAGCTTCCCTTCCTTTCATCAGGACTTCGATATAATGATCAAAATCTGCATCATTTTGCTTTCTCAATGTCTCAATATAGCTTTCCTTGATATGGTCAGCCCCTGTAAATGCTCCGCAGATGGCTGTCGCCATTGCCCCGATCGTATCGGTATCTCCTCCTAAGTTTGCACACATAAGACATGCACGATTTGGATCCTGCGCATAGTAAGCGATGCTGATTGCCGCCGGTACAGACTCGATAATTCCCACACCCGCACCAATTACATCGTATATTTTTTTCAGGAATTCATCCTCATCGTCCCGGTACGTTTTCGCCAAGTCCAGTCCTATCTTCGTTCGTTCACCAAGGCGTGCACTGAAGGTCTCACATCCTTTCTGGTATCCCATTTCTTCAATATCCAGGATATCCTCAATTACTTTTTCAAAATCATCATTGACAATCGCAGAGCTGACTCCTGCTGCAATCATAGCCGCTCCTGCAATCGTTACATCACTCGTATGTGTCGCCCGTGATACGCCATAAACATAGTCTACAATTTTCTCTTTTTCTTCCGGCAAAAATAAGCATCCGATCGGTGCAATTCTCATAGCGCTTCCGTTTGAAAGAGCTTTATCTGTGATTGTCGTATCTTCAATCCCATCTCTGAAATTTGCCAGTGCAACTTTTGACGTAGGTCCTAATATATTATTTTCAAAAGCATTCTCTTTCTCTGCCCAGTCCAGCATCCTTTTCGCGATATCCGTTGCATCCGGCACGAAAGATGTCGACTCAATGGAGTCCAAAAGAACAAGAGCCTGACCAGTATCATCTGTGAATTGTCCTTTTTTATAATTAAATGCAACATCGTTTTCCGCAGGACCATCCATCAGATCCGTAATTTTCCCTCCAAAAAACTTTCTGGCACGCTGACGTCCCCACAATTCAGCCGGCATTCCCATAGCGTCCCCCAATGCCATACCAAACAAAGCACCTGCAATCTTATTTTTCATCTCACTACCTCCATGCTCTATTGTAATTACAACTTGTATCTTTAATTGCATTATATATATGTGTGCATATTTCGTCAATATGCTAATCAAAATTCAGCAATATGCACATTTCTTCAAAAACCACTGCATTACGCTTTCTTTTAAATACAGACTATTATTACATCTTGTATTTTTTCTTCTTGTGATATTTGCACAAAAATATTGCCCGGCACAAACCGGGCAACACAAAAAATTTATATCTTTTTATTGTCTACTTGACGGGCAGCACACCATAGCTTTTTTCCTTTTATTATACCTGAATCACTCCTGCCATACTGCAGATCAATACGATAATTCCGAGGACTATCCGGTACCATCCGAATACCTGGAAATCATGCTTTTTGATGTAGTCCATCAGGAAGCGGATGACTACGATGGATACAAGGAACGCTGTAATCATTCCGACAGCAAGCACCAGAAGTTCGGATCCGGTAAAGGCAAATCCATACTGAAGGACTTTTAAAAGGCTTGCGCCAAGCATAACCGGAACCGCAAGGAAAAAGGTAAACTCGGATGCTGCTTTTCTTGATACCCCGATGAGCAGGGCGCCGACAATCGTAGCACCTGACCGGGAAGTTCCAGGAAAGATCGCTGCGAGCAACTGAAAGACTCCGATGATCAGAACCGCAGAAATCGTCAAATCTTCTACCGTATTGATCCGAGGTCTTCTGCCCTTGTTCCAGCGTTCAATCACAATGAATGCGATACCAAAGACAATCAGGGCAATGGCAACCGGGACTGCATGATAGAACATTGCTTCAAATACATCATCAAACAGAATACCTATCACGGCCGCCGGAATACATGCCAGGAGAATTTTCCCCCAGAGGATCATCTTGTCCTTTTCGATCACCGATCTGCGCTTATCTTTAAACTGAAACGGAAACAGCTGATTCCAGAACTGCAACACAACCGCGAAGATCGCACCGAGCTGAATTACAACCAGAAAGACGTTGACAAAGTCTTCGTTTCCCTTTAGCTTGATAAACTCGTCCAGAAGGATCATGTGCCCTGTACTGCTGACAGGAAGCCATTCTGTGATTCCCTCCACAATTCCAAACAAAACTGCTTTTAAAATTTCCATCTGTTTTCTCCTTGTTTTATTTTTTGATTAATTCGTTTTCAGGTATCAAAGTACTGCCATGGCAATCGTGCCTGCACTCAGAAGAAAAAGTCCTGCCGCCGCTCTCCTGCTAAGCTTCTCTCCGAATACAAAATAAGAAAATGCAACGGTCACAAGCACGCTTAGCTTATCAATAGGAGCCACAATGCTGGCCGGGCCTTCCTGAAGCGCCCGGTAATAACAGAGCCATGAAGCTCCTGTGGCAATCCCCGAGCAGCAGATAAAGAGCAGCTCTTTTTTCGGAATCCTGCAGACTTCCTTCTGCTTTTTCTGAATCCCTACCATTAGCCAGGCCATCACAAGCACCACACAGGTACGGATGGCTGTTCCAAGATTGGATTCCACACCGGAAATTCCAATCTTTCCGAGGATTGCCGTCAGGCTCGCAAAAAACGCGGAGCCTGCCGCATAGAAAATCCACCCTGCGCCACCTTGAGAATCTTTGATCTCCACATCCTTCTTCTCAATCATCAGGAAAATTCCCGTCGCGATCATAACGACCGCCACCGCTTTCGGAAGGGAAATTCCCTCCTGTAGCAAGATCAAAGCAAGCAAGATTGTCAGCACTGTGCTGGACTTATCGATCGGGACTACCTTATTGATATCCCCCTCCTGCAATGCCTTAAAATAGCAGAGCCACGATGCTCCCGTGGCCACGCCGGACAGAATCAGGAAGATCAGCGTTCTCACATCAATCGAAGAAACCTCATCTGCCGATCCTACAATTCCTACAATCACCCAAGAAAAAATCAGGATCACAATCGTCCGTACCGAAGTTGCCACAGTAGAATCAGTTTTCCTGATTCCACATTTTGCCAGAATGGAGGTGACTCCCGCAAAAAATGCGGAGCACGCCGCATAGAAAAGCCACATCAGATATTCCTTCTTTCTATCTTAATATTCCCGGTCATTTAATCGATATCCTGCGCCTCACACCGTCTGTATGATCTTCGGATTTCTGGCATTATCCTCAATTTTCTCGCTTAGCCGGTTCACGTAAACTGATACTGTCGCCGCATCGGATACATACTCTAATCCCCATATCTTTTTAAACAGTTCTTCTTTTGAGAAGACAACACTTCTCTATTTCATTTTTGCTTTCCGTACCTGCTCCAGAATCAGAATCACTGCAAAGCAGATCACTGCACCGATCAGAACTGTAACTGCCATAGGCATGGTAACTGCCGCAATCTCAAGCAGAGACGGGAAAATTGCAAGCGCAAAGAAGGTACCGCCTACCATGGTTACGCAGACAAACAGTCGAAGCGGAGTAAACGGAACACTGCTCTTGATTACTGCCGCCATGGAAATCAGAATCAGCAGCATGTACATCACCGTCTGTCTTTCCTCTGTTCCAAACGGAACCAGCAACGTAAATGCTGTAATCATACATGCAACCGTAATACCAAACGGCGCGGCATGGGAAAGCGCTGTCGGAAGGAATTTCCCACGGATTCTCCTTATATCCGACTCCACAATCGACACGAAAGACGGATACGCCTCGATGCATACATCGATCAACGTGATCTGAATCGGAATAAACGGGAACGCCTTATTTGTAATCAAACAGAAAAATGATACCAGTACAGAATAAATCGTCTTGATAAAAAATACCTGCGCTGTTCTTGTTACGTTATTAATAACCTTACGTCCTTCCATCACAACATGAGGGAGATTTGTAAAGTCAGAATCCAGAAGCACAACCTGGGCAATCTGACGGCTTGCATCGCTTCCGTCCGCAACCGCAATCGAACAGTCCGCCTCACGGAGCGCCAGTAGGTCATTAACACCATCTCCTGTCATGGCAACCTGATGCCCCTGTCTCTTCAGCGCTTTTACAAGTTCCTGCTTTTGCTTCGGAGTTACTCTTGCAAAGACCGCATATGTCTGGCAGAGCATATCATAATCCAGCTCCTCGCCAAGCGTTGACAAATCAATGGCATCTTCCCATCTCTCCAGACCAGCTCGCTTTGCGATCATGGATACAGTCTTTACGTGGTCACCAGAAATGACCTTAACGTCCACGCCTTCTCTTTTGAAGAACGCAAGTGTCTCCTTTGCATTCTTCCGTATCGTATCTTCCAGTATGACACTGTATACCGGACGGATTCCCGTTGGAAGCTCATTATCATTCTCCCAGTTTTGTTCGTAATATCCGATAATAATGACTCTTCGTCCTTTTTCCAGCTCACGCTCCATATTCTCCGGAAGATTTGTCATCAGTCGCTCCGGCGCACCCACAAAAATACTTCCCGCGCCTTCAAAACTGATACATCCCCATTTTCTCTTGGAAGAAAACGAAATCTTATGAACCGGACGGTACAACGCCTTCGGCTCAAATTTTTCTTTCAGCGCCTGGAAGGTCGCATTGTTATCATCACTGGCCTCCATGTAGGACTGCACAAGCGTATCCATCTCATCGCCCGGCAGATCCGTCAGCGGAATCACTGAATGAACTCTCAGCTTTCCATCTGTGATCGTTCCTGTCTTGTCCAGGCAGATTGTATCCACATGTGCAAGCGTTTCCAGTGAGTAAATATTCTGCACAAGAATTTTCATTCTCGCAAGCCGGATGACACCAGCTGCAAGAGAAACAGAAATCAGAAGCACAAGCCCCTTCGGAAGCATACCAAGAAGTGCTGCCGAAGAAGAAATCACAGCCTCATCCACCGGCGTATTTCTAAGGAAGTACGCCTCCAGAAACAAAATAATTCCAAGCGGGATAATCAGAAAACTCGTAAACTTCGTCACCTTACGCATAGAACCAAGAAGTTCCGAATGAATCTGCTTCTCCTGCTTTACTTCATTTGCAAGTTTCGTCGCGTAGTTTTCATTTCCGACATGGGTTACTCTCGCATACGCCTTACCAGAGATAACAGAACTTCCCGAAAAAAGCTCCGCACCCTGTTCCTTAACAACCGCATCACTCTCACCGGTCAGAAGAGACTCATTGACCTCAAGCATTCCGTCAACAACTACCGCATCATTACAGATCTGATTTCCACTTGCAAACACCACCAGATCATCCTTCACGATCTCTTCCATCTCCACAGTCATTTCCCGGTTATCCCTGCGTACACGCACAGTCGGACGATTCAGAATTGACAACTCGTCCACAAGCTTCTTCGCCTTGAACTCCTGCGCAATTCCTATCACAATATTCAAAATAATAATCACGATGAACAGCATATTAGAATATGCCCCCACCAAAAACAGCAGCACCGCGATCAAAAAGTTCAAAAAATTAAACAACGTACAAAGATTCTCCCGCACAATCTGCGGCTTCGTCTTCGTAATCTTGGCGGATCCGGTGCCACCCTCCCCACGGGCCTTTCTTGTCTCCACCTCCTGGGCTGACAGCCCCGATAAATTTTTACTCATCTCTTTACGCCTCCTGCACAACAATTCTCTTCCACAGATTATCATCTTCGGCTAAACAAATTTTTATGAGCTTTTAAACAATTTCTAAATTCTTTTGCATATTACTTCCACCTTCCGGTACAAGCACCCACATACGAAACTATATCATAGCAGAAATCACCCAAAAAAGCAATTTCAACCCCATTATATCAGCCAAGAAGCATACATACAATAATTATCGGGGGACGTGTTCCGGTGCGTCGGAATCCGTTTATTTACCTTTCTCACTATTTTCGCAAACCCATTAAAAATGGCAAATATGACATTATTGTTTTTAGGCGCAGCCACTCTGATAGCCGAAAAAAAGCAGGACTTTTCATCCTGCTTTTCTTCATTTCTATCTTCTATTTTACTTTCATCTTCAACTTTGTTGAAACCATTTCCAGTATAATAACCGCAATGACAACAATGTACGTGAGCATTCCCATCTCATGCAAGTCAAAGTAAAAGCTTCCGGCCATATACAGATTGAAACCGATTCCACCCGCGCCTGCCGCCGCCCCCATGGCTACGGCATTGGTAAAGTTGATCTCAAACCGCATAAATGTCCACGCAACCATCGAGCTGATACAGGACGGCACCACCGCCTGGAAAATAATCTGCCAGTATCCGGCGCCGCTTGCTTTGAGTGCCTCGATTGTACCGTAGTCAATTTCTTCGATTGCTTCCGCATACGCCTTCGTCAAATACGCAAAACTGTGAAAGGTAAGACCAATGACCGCCGCCACGCTTCCAAGTCCTGCTGAAACCGCAAAGATCAGTACCCACAATACGGTTGGCACCGCACGAACCAGAGCCACAATGCTCTTTATCACAGCTGTCGTGCCCGGTTTCGCAAGATTTCCCGCACACAGAAGAGAGCAGAAAAATGCGAAGAACGCGCCTAGGAGTGTAGACAGTGTTCCAAGGCAGAAGGTCTGAAGTAGCTGATAGAGTACGCCCGTCACCGTATCTCTTACCAGTTCCGGTTCCAGGAATACGGTCCGCACATTTTTCATGGTGCTGGCTATTGCCGCTCCAAAATCGATATTCTGGTAATCAAACGTGGTCAGTGCAAGAACTGTAAGGAAAAAGAGAACCGCTGCCAGCGTTCTCAATGCTGTCTGGCTTTTGTTTTTTGCGGTAATCCGGATTTTACCATTTCTCTTTCTTGTAATATAAGATTCCAGATTTTCAATCTCCTGCATCGCTGCCCCGGTCAGATTGATTCCCGTATTTACTGTTTCCATCATTACATAATCACCTTTCTTATTCGATTAGATGCCATTTCAATTCCGATTACAAGAATTACGATCAGATACACCACAAGGCTTGCCGAAGCAAAGTCCAGACGTTTGTAATAAAGGTCGAAGAGGTATCCGATCCCTGTCGCCGTCAGAAGTCCGATCAGCGTGGAGCTTCTGATATTGGTCTCAATCATATATAAAATCCATGTTGTGATACCACAGATCGAGGACGGGACAATTCCCTGAAATACCATCTGGATGAATCCTGCTCCGGTGGCCTCCAGCGCCTCCACGCAGGCGGAGCTGACCTCATCGATCGTTTCGATGAACGCACGGGTCAAAAGCCCGAAGGTCGTAAAGAACAAAGCAAAAAATCCTGTCAGGATGTTCTGCCCAAAGGAAAACATCAGAAGCATCGCCCATACCACATCCGGCACATTTCTGAAAAATGCCGCCACAATCCGGACAAACCGCTTCATCAGCGGGTTCACTTTTGTAATATTCGCTCCCAGGAGACTGAAGAAAAATGCGAAAACTCCTGCAATCACGGTCACCGCCACGGACAGTAGCGCCGTTTCAATCAGCTTGTCCAGAATATTGGGAAGTTTCTGCATCGCCTCCGCATTCGGAATCAGATTGCCCGCCATCCAGATGATCGCCGCAGGCATGGATCCCATAGCGCTCAGTGTATTGAACTCTACGATGACGGATGCCCCCGCGTAGATTGCCAGGACGATGATCGCCGCCATGAGTCCGGTCATTCGTTTCCGTTTAAAAATATCGACTGTCTTTTCCATCTTTCTGCACCTATACACCTATAATCAGATCCTGTCCGTCCGACTTGTAAATCCTTCTGATGACATCCTGTGTAACCCCTTCCGGTGGTCCGTCGTATACGATCCTTCCGCTTTCCACGCCTACAATTCTTTTGGAATACTTCAGGGCTACATCCACCTGATGCAGATTGACGATACAGGTAATCTTTTTTGTCACATTGATCTTCTGCAGGTGATCCATAATGACTTTGGAAGCTTTAGGATCCAGCGATGCGATCGGCTCATCGCAGAGAATCAGTTTCGGCCTCTGCATGATCGCCCTTGCGATACCAACACGCTGTTTCTGTCCTCCAGAGAGTTCATCGCAGCGTTTGTATGCCTGCTCCGTCAACCCCAGCTCCTGGATGATCTCAAACGCTTCCTTCTTTTCCTCTTCCGTGTAGTGCCCTGCCGCCCCGCTTATAACACCCTTCTGGCCAAGGCGTCCATGCAGCACATTTTCCACCACACTCATCCGTTCCACCAGGTTGTAATGCTGAAAAATCATTCCCGTCCTTGTCCGGACTTTCTGTAATGCCTTTTTCCTAATCTCCGTAATATCCTCTCCATCGAAGATGTTTCTTCCGGAAGTCGGATCTACCAAACGGTTTATGCATCGAAGTAACGTGGACTTTCCTGCACCCGACGGGCCGATGATGGAGACAAATTCGCCTTCTTCCACAGAAAAATCCACATCGCTTAATGCTTTTGTCGTATTATTATAAATTTTGCTTACCTTTTGCATTTCCAGTAATGGCATGCTTTCTACTCCTTCAGCTATACACTTCCTCGTTGCCTAGGCGTGTTCGGGACTTTCACCCGCTAGAGCGCGCCCATGGCGCGCAAACAAAAAGAGCGCTCCCTTCTGCAAATTAAAGGTTACGCTCCCAGTCTTGTTCTGACCTGCCAAAATATCAGCCAGCCGTCCGGCACCATCGTGGAAGTCGTGCGGACTGTTTATCGCAGTGACAAATTTATCTTTGAATTTTAGAACTTATCAATCTTTTTAAAACTTGGATTTTCTAGTGACAGTTATACTGAAATGAGTATAGATAAGATAAGAAAAGAACCCGGAAACACTAATATTCCGGGTTCTTTATAGAGGCGCAGACCGGATTTGAACCGGTGAATCGAGGTGTTGCAGACCTATGCCTTACCACTTGGCTACTGCGCCGTACACTATATTATATTACCATATTTTCTGAAAAATGCAAGCATTTTTCAAAAGTGACTCCGACGGGAATCGAACCCGTGTTACCGCCGTGAAAGGGCGATGTCTTAACCGCTTGACCACGGAGCCTTATGTCTCAGCACCGCTACCGCAGTGCCGATAATTATATTATCATACTCCATTCAAAAATGCAACTGTTTTTTTAATTTTTTTACAAAATTATTTTCTGCCCCTGTTTCAAGGCATTGTCGCATTTTGACCAACATTATATAAAAAACCGCTGAAGTCTCATGATCTCCGCGGTTTCCTTTTAACTCCCCCTGTTGGACTTGAACCAACGACACTGCGGTTAACAGCCGCATGCTCTACCGACTGAGCTAAGGAGGAATATTTTAGATACAAAGAAACACACCTTCTCAGGTGTTTCCTTTTGTGTACCTTCAAAACCACATATAAGTTCACTTTTTTGTCATCCTGCTTTTCCTATCCACCATTCCTTGGTTATGCCCTCGAC
>CAUWJP010000049.1:0-15861 GCA_963559135.1 uncultured Sellimonas sp. | reverse complement strand
TATAACAAAAAGAATCCCGCATTTATGCGGATTCTGGCATTTCGCAAATGCCTATGTAACAAATTGTTTGAAAGGAGGCGCGGATAATATGACATTAAAAGAAATAGCAAGCAGAGCAGGAGTTTCCGTTGCAACAGTATCTTATGTGTTGAATAACAGTGCGAAAGTCAGTGATGAAACACGTCAGAAAGTAGAGAAAATTGTAAAAGAAACTGGATATCGATCAAATATGATTGCCCAGAGTTTACGAAAAAGCAGGACATCTTTGATAGGAGTATTGGTGGAAGATGTTACGGTATGGCATACGGCATATATTATTGACGGTATCAACATATTATCCGAAGCAAAAGGCTATCAAACAATTCTCAGCAATTTGCGCCTTTGTACAAAAATAGAATCGGAATTTGATCATATCTCACAGTATCTGGATGATATTAATAAAGCGGTGGATCTTCTTCTGGGAATGCAGGTCGACGGAATTATTTATGTCGGAATGCATGACAGAAAGATTACCGATGTGCTTCGTGTGATAGACAAGCCGGTAGTATATTGTTACTGTTATACGGATGGTGAAGGCTCGTCTTCCGTAAGATATAGTAATATGAATTCAGCATATTATATGACAAAACGTTTTCTAAATCTGGGACATAAAAATTTTGCAGTTGTAAAAGGAAACGAAAAATCAGAAGCGACTCATCTGAGAATGAAAGGGATTGTAAAGGCGCTGGAAGAGCAGGATATAGAATTGAATCCAAAATATGTTATTAACGGGCAATGGAAATATGAAGAAACAAGAGATCAGATTTTGGAATTATTGAAGGAACCTGATTGTCCCAAAGCTTTTATTGCTATGAATGATGATATGGCTGTAGCTGTAAGAGATGCAGCGTGGGAATTAGGGCTTCAGATTCCGGATGATATATCTGTATCAGGTTTTGATAATTCTGAAGTAGTGCATTATGGAGTACCGAGAATAGCGACTGTTGACCGTCCTTTGCAGGAAATGGGATACAAAGCCATGGAATTAATGCTGAAAAAAGTAGAAGAATCTGATACTGCGGATATTAATTTGACATTACCATGTGAAATTATCGAAGGGACATCAATAAAAAAGTTAATATAATGGAGATATATCGATGAATAGTAACAGACTTAGAAGTATCAAATTAGATAAAATCAGAATACATGATCCATTCTGGAATAAGTACATTGATCTGGTTGACAATGTAATCCTTCCATTTCAGTGGGATCTTATCAATGACAGAGTGGAAGGTGCGGAAAAAAGCTATTGTATTTATAATTTCAAAGTTGCCGCGAACGAAATTGAAGGCGAACATAAGGGAATGGTTTTTCAGGATACTGATGTCGCAAAATGGCTGGAGGCAGTTGCATTTTCTCTTGAAAAAAAACCAAATAAGGAACTGGAAGCGATCGCAGATGAAGCGATTGAACTGATTGGAAAGGCTCAGTGCGAAGACGGATATCTGAATACTTATTTTACTATCACAAAAGAAGAACGATGGTCAGATTTGTTTGAGGGACATGAGCTGTATACTGCGGGACATATGATTGAGGCTGCGGTAGCTTATTATGAAGCAACGGGAAAAGACAAGTTTTTAAACATTGTCTGCAGATTTGCGGATTATATGTGTGAAGTCTTTGGAGAAGAAGAAGGGAAAAATCACGGATATTCCGGACACCCGGAAGTAGAGCTGGCCTTGGTTAAGTTGTATCGGGTAACAGGGAAGAAAGATTATCTTGAACTTGCTAATTTCTTTGTAAGGCAGCGTGGAAAGCAGCCATGCTATTTCCTTGGAGAGAGATGCAAGACAGAGGGAAAATACATTTTCCCGGAATTTAAAGACTTTGATATGGATTACGCACAGGCCCATATGCCTTTGAGTGAACAGAAAACAGCAGAAGGACATGCGGTAAGAGCGGTCTATCTTTACAGTGCGATGGCAGATCTTGCAGGTGAATATAAGGATGAAAAACTTCTGAAACAGTGTGAAGAACTTTGGAATAATATCACCCAAAAGAGAATGTACATTACGGGCAGTATAGGTTCTGCGGCCTATGGTGAACGATTTACAACTGATTATGATCTCCCGAACAATACCAACTATTCGGAAACATGTGCGACGATCGGATTGTCAATGTTTTCCAATAGAATGTTCCATTTGACAAAGAATGGAAAATATATGGACACAGTTGAAAAGGCATTTTATAATACATTGTTGTCAGGAATTGCCCAGGACGGAAGACATTTCTTTTATGTAAATCCGTTAGAAGTTGTCCCGGACATTGCGGAAAAGAATCCTACAATGAGCCATGTGAAGACAACAAGACAGCTGTGGTTCGGAGTTGCCTGCTGTCCGCCGAATATTGCCAGAACGCTGGCTTCCATGGGAGATTATATGTATTATCAGGAAGATTCCACACTTTATTCCAATCTGTTTATCAGCAGTACGACAGATTTTAATATTGGAGAAGATCAAGTATCAATTAAGTTGGAAGCTGATTACCCAACATCGGGTCATATTGAATATACAATGCGTATGAAGCAGCCTACAAAATTCACATTAGCTCTTCGTAAACCATCCTATGTGAAGAGACCGGAAGTTAAGATAAACGGTGAAAGTCAGGATTTGGTGTTAAAAGATGGCTATTACTATATAGAAAGAGAATGGATGGACCAAGATCAGGTTGTAGTAGAATATGATGTGGAGTTCAGAATGTTGAGATGTAATCCGCGAGTACATGACAATATCGGAAAAATTGCTCTGGTGAAAGGACCTGTTGTGTATTGTCTGGAAGAAGCGGATAATGGGAAGTACCTGAATTCTATTTTTGTAAAAGCGGATACTGAAATTCGGGAAGTATATGATAAATCTTTGCTTGGTGGAACACTGTGTGCATCCTTTGATGCAAAAAGGATTGATTATGATAAGGCTTCGGATGAACTTTATACAGAGAGTGTACCACAATATAAAGAAGACACACTTACTGCGGTTCCATATTGTTACTGGAATAACCGCGGAAAAGGGGAAATGCTTGTATGGATGCATGAAGATATTCAGCCGTAGCTGAATGTACTGGGAAGCAGGCATGGATGACAAACCTTCAAACAGATTTATGTTTGGAGGTTTTGTTTTATCCGGGAAGAAAGGCATTAATCAGAAGAAAGGAGAAATTTCATTATGTCAAGAAAAGCAAAAATGACTATTGATAAAGAATTCAGACTGGCCGAGGTAGACAAAAGAATTTACGGATCGTTTATTGAACATCTGGGAAGGGCAGTGTATGATGGAATATATCAGCCGGGAAATCCTCAGTCTGATGAGAATGGATTTCGAAAGGATGTCCTCAATTTGATCAAAGAATTGGATGTGCCTGTGATCAGATATCCGGGAGGAAATTTTGTTTCGGGGTTTGTATGGGAAGATAGTGTCGGGCCGACAGAATTGAGACCAAAACGACTTGATCTTGCCTGGCGGAGTCTGGAAACAAATGAATTTGGGCTGAATGAGTTTGCAAAGTGGTCAAAAAAGGTAAATTCAGAGATCATGATGGCAGTGAATCTTGGAACAAGAGGAGTTGCAGATGCGTGTAATCTTCTTGAGTACTGCAACCATCCGGGTGGTACGAAATACAGTGATATGAGGATTACCCATGGTGCAAAAGAGCCACATAATATAAAATTGTGGTGTCTGGGAAATGAAATGGATGGCCCATGGCAGATTGGTCATAAAACAATGGATGAATATGGGCGGCTTGCTGAAGAAACGGCGAAAGCCATGAAACTGATGGATCCATCGATTGAACTCGTATCTTGTGGCAGCTCTTATAAAGAGATGCCTACTTTTCCAAAATGGGAATCAAGAACATTAGAATATACATACGATTATGTGGATTATGTATCTCTTCATCAATATTATGGAAATGAGGCTGACGATATGGCTGATTTTCTGGCAAAATCTGATGATATGGATGAATTTATCCGGACTGTTATTGCTACATGTGACTATGTAAAAGCTAAGAAGCGAAGTAAAAAGAAAATGAATCTAAGTTTTGACGAATGGAATGTATGGTTTCATTCGAAAGCGGATGAAATAGATATTACGCAAAACAGTCCGTGGCAGAAAGCGCCTTCATTGTTGGAGGATATTTATACTTTTGAAGATGCGCTTCTTGTTGGGCTGATGTTGATTACTTTGTTGAAGCATGCAGACAGAGTGAAAATTGCCTGTCTGGCACAGCTTGTCAATGTAATTGCACCTATTATGACAGAGAAAAATGGAGGGGGCGCCTGGAGACAGACAATTTTTTATCCGTTTCTACATGCATCAAAATATGGCAGGGGCGATGTGCTTCAGCCGCTTGTCAGCACAGATAAACACGATACAGCTCAGCATGACAATGTAACAGATGTGGAAAGCGTTGCTGTTTTCAATGAAGAAAAAGAGGAAGTAACTATTTTCGCTGTAAACAGGAACATAGAAGAAGATGTAGAATTTACTATCGACATAAGAGGAATGGAAGGATACAGGCTTTTGGAGCATATTGTAATGGAAAGCGAAGACAGGAAGAGCTGCAACAGTCTGAAAGAGGAAAAGGTATATCCGAAGATGGTAAAAAGATCAGAGTTAGAGAACGGTATAGTTAGAAGTTACTTAACGAAAGCGTCCTGGAATGTGATACGTCTGGGAAAAATAAAACCGGGTATTTAGGAGGAAAAGTATGCGTTCAGAAAAGGAAATGCTGGAGCTGTTCCGAAAGACAGCCTTAACAGATGAAAATATCAGAGCTGCGTATATAGAAGGATCGAGGGCGAATCCCAATGCTCCGAAAGATCTGTTTCAGGATTATGATGTTGTCTATATTGTAGAATCCACAAAGCCGTATCGTGAAAATAAAAAGTGGACAGACCGATTTGGTGAAACCTTCTATATGAATTATCCGGAAGATAACATATTTTATCCATCGGACGTGGAAAATTGCTACGGATGGCAGATTCAGTTTACGGATGGAAACAGGCTGGACCTTCATGTCTGTACAAAAGAGTATGCACTGGCGAACCTGGAAATGTACCGGGTGCTGGTAGATAAAGATCAAATCATGCCGGCAAAAGAAGATACATCCGAGGAAAAATACTGGGTACAAAAGCCGGAGGAGCAGGGATTTGCATGTACATGCCAGAATTTTTGGTGGTGTCTTAATAACGTGGCAAAAGGAATGTGGCGTCAGGAAATAACGTATGTCATGGATATGTTGGACTTTGCCTTACGACCGGAACTGATGCGGATGCTGGAATGGAAAATCGGAGCAACACATCGATTTGCTGTCAACCCTGGGAAGTCCGGAAAATATATGAAACAGTATCTGAGTGAAGAAGAGTATACAAAATTGTTAGCGACCTATTCTGCGGCAGAAGATGAGGCTATATGGAAGTCGGTTTTTGATATGTGTGAGTTGTTTAAGGACGCGGCTAAAGAAGTCAGTGCTAGATTGGGATTTAGCTACGATTTAGAAAATGAAAAAAACAGTATGACGTTTTTAAAACATGTAAAGGATCTGCCTGGTGATGCGGAAGAGATCTTCAAGGATTAGAGTGGAGTATCAACAGAAATAGTATAGAAAAGGGAGAAGAACAAAGAGGTAGCGTAAGGGTCGGTATTAGATATAAGGGGACATTTTCTGCGGATTTTGACCGCTCAACCAACAGTAGGATGCAAGTTTCGCCAGTCTGTGTTATGCTGTAACAGGAGAGGGGGACGCAGAAATGATTGATCTGAAAGCAACAGGAAAATTGATTGCAGAATGTAGAAAAGAAAAAGGTCTGACACAGAAGCAGTTAGGAGAGAAGCTGCATGTCACAGACCGGGCCGTTTCCAAATGGGAGACTGGCAAGGCGTTCCCGGATGTCCACATCATGGAGGAACTGTGCAGGGAGCTTGAGATCAGTGTGAGTGACCTGCTTGCAGGAAAACGGATTAAAACGGAGCAGTATCAGGAAGAAACAGAAAAAATGCTTCTGATCTCTGTCAGCCAGACACAGCTTTATGGATTTCAGATTATCCTGTATATCTTATTTTTTGTTTCTCTTATTGCTTTTGATCTTTTGCTTGCAGTAAAAGGAGATACGGAATGGTTAAAACCTAATTATAAGATGGTAGCATGCGGCTTGATCTGGATCGGGACGCTGGTCAGTATGGGGTATCTTGATCGAAAGATGCCAGCAAGGCGTTTCCGGACTTCGAATTCCGTGCTGGAAGGTATCGTGGGCGCAGTATACTTTTTATTACTGATGGGAATTGAATTTTATCGGTCCGGAGGACTGGAGGGAATGACTTTAGGTGAGCAAATATTTGTTGTTTTATTTGGAATTGTATGTCTGCTTTTTGTAATATTGATCCGTGTATCTATAGCGACCGAAGAAAGAAGTAAGTGGGAGAATGATCCTGACAGAAAAACTAAATTATAGCATTGATAAGAAGGTCAAGAAGATTAAGGGTTTCTGGGGGCGTCCGTGAACTGATTTATGAAACAAGGATAGATTAGGGATCCTTTGGGGTGTGCCCGATCAACAGAGTCAGGTCGTGGACGTTAGCCAGACCAGACATGGTGCGCTTGACATGGTAGTAGGAAGGTGCTATAACTCGATTTAGGTATACATTACCGCACGAAAAAGTGAAAAGAAAATGCAGGAGGAATGAAGATGTTAGATGCAAAAGTAGCAGAATTGCTGAACACTCAGATTAATAAGGAGTTTTATTCCGCTTATTTATATCTTGATTTTGCAAATTATTATACAGAAGAGGGACTGGACGGCTTTGCCAACTGGTACAATATTCAGGCTCAGGAGGAGCGCGACCATGCGATGCTGATTCTGAAATATTTACAGAATAATGGATGCAAGGTGACGCTGGAGGCGATTGACAAGCCGGATCAGAAATATGAGTCATTCGCAGATCCATTGCGGGCAGGTTACGAGCACGAGCAGTATGTGACAGGATTGATTCATAATGTTTATGATGCGGCAAATCAGGTAAAAGACTTTCGCACGATGCAGTTTCTTGACTGGTTTGTAAAAGAGCAGGGAGAAGAGGAGACGAATGCGGAAAATCTGATCAAGAAATATGAACTGTTCGGTTCCGATCCGAGAGCCCTTTACATGTTGGACGGAGAGCTAGGATCCCGAGTATATGCAGCACCGTCTCTCGTATTATAGAATTGTATCTTGTATAAAAATGCCTGGGCAGAATGGATTTTCTGTTCAGGCATTTTGCTTTAGTGATCGCACACGTAAATATCAGGGGAGATTTCCGAACGCGAAAAACTCTCTGAGATGTTCCGGCAATGGAACGAAAGACAGCCCCGGAGCGGTTGGAGGGTTTTCTGTCACTTGTTTTTTCCCAGAAATCAGATACAGGAATCAAGCTGGAATTATTGCAGGAATATGTAGACATTCCGCTTGACGTATTTTAGAATGTTGTGCAAAATAAAGGTATAGGAAACAGACTGGAGAAATAAAAGTTAGATAGCAGTAACGCTGTCTGAAATACAAAAGCGCCTGTATGGGCGCTTTTGTATATGAAAAGCAGGAAAATATTTTAAGGGAGGGAAAAAGCTGATGGAAGACTGGAAATCAATCTGGAAGCAGGAAGAAGATCTTGCGCACATTCATGGATGGGATTTTTCACATATTGAGGGGCGGTACGAGGAAGAGAAGGATCTTCCGTGGAGTTATCGGGAGATCGTGAAACAGTATCTTACCGAGGATGCAGAACTTCTGGATTATGATACCGGAGGAGGAGAATTTCTGCTTTCACTTGGACATCCTGGGCAGAAGACGTCCGCGACGGAGGGATACCCTCCGAATGTGGAATTGTGCCGGGAAACATTGTTGCCTTTGGGAATTCATTTTAAAGAGTGTCAGGATCCGGCGAAAATCCCTTATCCGGACGAGAGCTTTGATTTGATTATTAATCGTCACGGTGATTTTGATGCACCGGAACTATACCGCCTTTTGAAGAGCGGAGGTGTTTTTATTACAGAACAGGTAGGCGGAGAAAATGACCGGGATCTGGTAGAACAGGTGCTTCCGGGAACGCCGAATCCGTTTCCGCATTTGAATCTGAAAGAGCAACGAAAGGCTTTTGAAGAGGCGGGATTTGAGATTCTTCGGGCAGAAGAAGCATATCGTCCGATTATATTCTATGACATAGGAGCGTTTGTATGGTTTGCACATGTGATAGAATGGGAATTCCCAGGCTTTTCGGTTGAAAAATGTATGGGAAAACTTCTCGAAATGCAGAATACTTTGGAACGGGACGGAAAAATACAAGGTACCATTCACCGGTATCTGATCGTTGCAAGAAAATTGTAATTAAATTGGAAGAAACAACGAATGGAAGGAGGAAAGAAACATGATTTTATATTTTTCAGGAACAGGAAATAGTGAGTACGTGGCAAAGAGAATTGGGAAGGCGGTTGGTGATGAAGTGCTGGATTTGTTTTCCAGACTGCAAAGCAGAGACAGCAGTGAGATACATTCGGACAGGCCCTGGGTGATTGTATCTCCTACCTATGCATGGAGAATTCCACGGATACTGGAGGCGTGGATGAAAAAAACAATACTTTCAGGAAATAAAAAGATCTATTTTGTTATGACGTGCGGATTAAATGCAGGAAATGCGGGGAAATATCTGCAGGAGCTTTGCACAAGAAAACAGATGCAGTATCTGGGCTGTATACAAATTGTGATGCCGGAAAATTATATCGCCATGTTTCAGACACCACATAAAGAGGAGGCAGTAAGAATTATCCGCCGTGCGGAGAAAAAGATTGATGAGGCGGTTTCGCGGATTCAGAAAAAGCTTCCATTTCCTCCAGCTAAAATTACTCCGGTGGACAGACTGAGCAGCGGTCCGGTCAATCAGTTGTTTTATCCACTGTTTGTACATGCTAAAAAGTTTTATGTAACGGGAGACTGCATTTCCTGTGAAAAATGTGCAAAAGTCTGTCCGATGAATAATATCCGGTTTCATCAGGGGCGTCCGGTATGGGGAGATCAATGTACGCACTGTATGGCATGCATCTGCAAATGTCCGGCAGAAGCGATTGAATATGGGAAACACAGCAAAGGGCTTCCGCGTTATACGTTCCCGAAAGATCAGTTTCCATTATAGGGGAGGAAGACTGGATGCGGATTTATGTAGATGCGGACGCCTGCCCTGTAGTTAGGATTGTGGAAAAGACTGCACGGAAATACGGCATGCCTGTGACGTTGCTATGTGATACGAATCATGTGCTGAATTCGGACTATAGTGAAGTGAAGGTGATTGGTTCTGGAGCAGATGCTGTAGATTTTGCGCTGATCGGATTGTGTGAAAAAGGAGATCTGGTGGTGACGCAGGACTATGGAGTGGCTGCAATGGCGCTTGGAAAAGGGGCTTTTTGTATACATCAGTCCGGCAGGTGGTACACGAATGATAATATTGACCAGATGCTGATGGAACGGCATCTGGCCGGAAAGGCAAGGAGAGCCTCTAAAAAGAATCATCTGAAGGGGCCGAAGAAAAGAATGGCAGAGGACGATGAACGTTTTGCAAAGTCTCTGGAACAGTTGATACGAAGAGCGTTGGGGGACAATGACAGGGAAACAGGAAAATTGGAATAAAGGAGAGAAAACGATGAAGAAGATTGCAGTAGTATTTCCAGGAGTCGGATATCATGCGGACAAGCCGCTTTTATATTACAGCAGAAAAATTGCCGGACAGTACGGGTATGAAATTATCTGTGCAGATTACGGGCAACTTCCGTCGGGGATCAAGGGAGATGCAAAGAAAATGTATGCTGCTTATGAACTGGCACTTGCAAAAGTAACAGAGCAGTTTTCAGGAATTGACTTTGGTTCTTATGATAAAGTACTGTTTTTATCCAAGAGTATCGGGACCGCTTTGGCGGCGTCCTACGATGCTATGCACCGAATCGGAGCGGGGCAGGTTTATTATACCCCGGTGGAAGCGTCGTTTCGGGCTATTGGAACAGAAGGAATTGTCTTCCACGGAACAGGAGATGACTGGGCGAAAACGGAAGCCGTTGTTAGTGAATGTGAGAAAAGAAAGCTCCCGCTTTATCTGACGGAGCACGCCAATCATTCCATGGAGACCGGGGAAACGATTCGGGATTTGGAGATTATGAGAGAGATAATGGAAAAGACGGAAGACTATATTCGGGAATTTTCCGAGAGAAGTGAATAACGATCTTTTCAGAAAAAATTTTAGGATCGACAGTAAAGGCCGGGAGAACCAGTGGATCAAAAAAGCGATAAAATAAAAACCGCCGGAAAGGGACAAAAATGTGCAGTCTATTTTACATTGATGAGGAAATCATAGAAAAACTAAAAGTTTTCGCGACAGAGATAGAAAGCGGAGCAGAAAACGTATGTCTGGGGAGTGATATCCGTCCGACAGAACGGGCGCTTCTTTTGAAGTGGAATGGAAAAGGAATCTGTCTTTCCGGTGTTAAATGGGGCTATCCGGGGATACAAAAGAGTGGTGTGCTGATCAATGCAAGAGCTGAATCCGTTCTGGAGAAAAAGATTTTTGCGGATGGAATCCAGTATCACCGGGCAGTTATCCCTGCAAGCCATTTTTATGAGTGGAATCGGCAGAAAGAGAAAAATATCTTTGAAAGTCAGAACGGTGAAATCCTCTATCTCGCAGGATTTTTCGATATCATAGAGAATGAGGAATGCTTTGTGATCTTGACGACGGAGGCCAATACATCAATGAAACCGGTTCATGACAGGATGCCGCTGATTCTAAGACAGGATCAGATCGAGGACTGGCTTCGGGACGAAAAAGCAGCCGAAGCAATGTTGTGCCAGATCCCAAAAGAGCTGAAACGGCAGGCAGATTACGAGCAGATGACACTGTTTCCAATGTGACAGATGAAAAAAGAAAAAATCCAGCTGATTGTCAGCGCAGATTCAAATTGATAGAACAAAAAAGAGGCATTATGCCTCTTTTTCTGTCATTATAATACCACAAAATGGCCGAAAATTCAAGTCTGGTAGAAATCTGAAAGCGGTGCTATACTTGGCTCTCGAAATAAAGGGGGCGTGTGTATGGAAGAGGATTGGATGCAGTTATTGCAAAGGCAGAATCAGCTGGCTAGGGTATTGGAGACGAATCAACGGACAGAATGTTATGGGCTCACATTAAGTGAAGAGGAGGCCGGGCTCATTCTGGAAGAACGGGGGAGGGCATTGAAAGAGCAGAAAAGAGTAGAGTTCGGTGAAGGAATTCTGCCGAAGATCATTGATGAGTTCTGCGACTCGGCGTATCTGGATCAGGAACATTATGTAGAAATACTGATCCGGCTGCAAGATATTTTTTATCTGTACAAAAATGAGATGATGGATGAGATTACGGATGACGAGTTGCTTCATTTTATGAAAGAGCAGTACGAAGAAATCTGCTTTGGGGATCTGGATTATCTGGAGAGCACCTGCCTGAGTAATTTTGCTCAGGCAATCCGTGCTTGGTATAGCGGTTTCCGGGCGTCGGACGGGCGGAATGAGTATGGACAGTTTGATGAAGTAACACGATGGGATCATGAACTGTATATGGAAACACTGCGGGAACTTTGCTGGAGGTGATGGCTGTGAAGTATGAGATGGAAGACCTGATACCTCTTGTTGGATATCTGGCACAAAAATATACGTCAGGAGAGAGTACGTCGGTTACTTGCGAAAAAGCGGAACAGCTGATGGAAGCAGTCCTGTACTGCATTCGGGAAGCAGAGCAGGAAACGGAACATGCGGTGCTGGTACCGGAAAGAATGAAAGTGGAGAAAATGTACCATATTGGAGCAGAAGTTGTGGAGCGCAAAACAAAAACAGCATTGAAACTTTACCACCAGATTTTAGCGGAATTTCATCCTTATGAAAATCAGTGCCTTCAGGACACTATGACAAAAGGAATACCAGAGTTTTTTAAGTGGTATGATGTTCAGTTTGCACCGCAGGAAACAATTCTGACTTTGGACTATCCGGTGATGAAAGAGTTGTCTGCATACACAGGAATTGACTGCATTTTTCAGTGGCTTGTCTGCGTACAGTATGAGCAGAGCTTTCTTCGGCTTTTTCCCGAAACAGCTATCATTTCGATGCTACTCCATTATGATGAGGAATATCGGGAGAATATTATTAATCTGGCCGAAATTGTCCTTTTCAATTTTGCAGGACATCTTTTTGCAGAGAAGCCGCTTATGGAGCAGAGGTTTAGCAAAACAGATTATGATAAAATAAAAACTGTTTTTCAAAAAGAGAGCCGGGAAGATCTGAAAAAAGAATTTCAGCTGGCACTGAAGTTGTTCTTAAAGGGCTCCGGGGAAGAGGAGCTGGAGATACTGTCATATTTAGCCGATGCGTCAGAGGAAATTCTGGTCCGGATGGAAAATGCATCACAGAATGCGAAACTGGAAGTACTGTTTTAACGGAACGAGGAGAATGAATATGGTTTTACAGGAATTTGATCCATCACAAAAATCTTCGGCTGTTTACAGATTTGTTGGATGCGATGAACATCCACTATACCGTGGGCAAGGTGTGGACAACAGATGCCTTTTACCGGGAGACTGTGGAAAAGGTAAAGCGAAGACAAGAGCAGGAATGCAGAACAGTGGGATGTGAGAAGCCTTGGTAATGACGCAAAACTGATGGAAAAAGATCGGATTGCTATGATTGCATTAGAACTGGCTGTTCGGATTTAACGGAAAATGGCAGCAGGGGAAACGAGGTGAGAAGAGGCATGAATCTGGAAGAAGCGATGGAGATATTGGACGTGGTTCAAGGCGAGGATAAAGTAAAGATCAGGAAGAAGTACCGCAGTCTGATGCGGCGGTATCATCCGGACGCTCTGGGATCGAACCGGCCGGAACAGATTAGGCGGGCGCAGCAGATGAATGAGGCGTACCATCTTTTGATGAAACAGGAAGTACCGATCCTGCGTTCTGTACAAAAGAGGCGGAAATGGGAGTGGACGGGCACGGTCAATGAGGATGCTTTCTGTGAACGAAACGTCTATCTGCATTATAGTATGGATGTGGAAGGGGAGCCTTTGCATTATCAGGCGGCCCGAGGGAAGTATCTGTGGGACCCGGAGGAAGAAGAATTCGGCCTGTTTCTTACAAGCCTTCGCCATGCTGCGAAAGAGCTACTGGAACAGGTGGAGAAAAAGCAGGGGACGTTCTGGGAAGAGGATGTCCGGCTCACGGAGCATCGCTTTCAGGTGCAGGCAAAACTCTTTCATCTTCTCACCCAACAGTTCATTGATCCGCTGGCGGCGCTGGGAAAAGCGGCAAAGCCGAAGATGATTGATTCGGAGGGAAGAGCGGTTTACCAGTTCCGGGCGTGGGTCGGCGCAGAAGGAGCGGGCGAAGCCTTTCGGGCCGCAGGAAAACTGAAAAAAGGAGATCCCATTTATCCAAAAGCATTTCAGGGACACCGGATTCTCGTAAAGAACCGGGAAGGGGAGGTACTGGGGCATCTGTCCTTTGACGAGGACTACCTGTACTTCTGTCTGATTCCGCTTCTGAAACAAAAATGCGCAAAGGTTCGGATGCATGTACGGGAGGTGAAAGAGAATAGGAGAGGATGGCCGCACAAGGCGAAAGTGGACGTGGACTTTTATTTTCGGCTGGAACAGGAGCCACCAAAAGAGAAGCACAGAGATCTGAATGAAGAGATCCGGGAGCTCCTTCTGGCCTATGAAACAGAACTGATGCAGAGATAGAGAGACTGGACTTCTATTCTGCTATTGAGTAAAATAAGAAGTACGAACCAATGGAAAAGTTTGAGGAAATGGAGGCTACATATGATTGGAGCAGAATTGGCAAATTTCCGGGATCTGGGAGGACTCCGGACGAAGGATGGAAGAGAAGTTGCGCCAAAGCGGCTGCTTCGGTGCGGAGATATGTCTGAACTGACCGGGGAGACGATTCGTACCTTGCAGGAAGAGTATCATGTGGTAAATGTGGTCGATCTTCGGACAGCAGAAGAGCGTAGCAAGGCACCGGACTGCGAAGTGCCGGGAGCCAAGGAATATGTGCTTGATTTCTTTCCAGGAGAAAATCTGCTGGGAAGAGGACAGGCGACGGGAAGCAGGGAACAGCTGATGAACATGCAGAACGCACAGCTTCTCCATGATTATATGAAAAAGCTGTACGGAGAATTTATTACGACACAGACTGCCAGAGACGCGATTCGTAGCTTTGTGCAGATTCTGCTTGAGACAGAAGAGGGAGCTACCGTTTTTCATTGCTTTGCCGGAAAAGACAGGACAGGCATTTTGGCGGCGGTGATCCTGACGATTCTGGGAGTGCCGCGGGATACGATCATGGAAGATTATATGAAAACAAACCGTATGCGGGCGGCAGCCAATCAGGTGATTCTGGACAGCCTGAGACAAAAATGTGCATCTGAAGAGATGCTTAAAGCAGTGGAGACTGCGCTGAGCGTGGACAAAGACTATCTTTGCACAAGTTTTGAAACCGCAGATCGGGAATATGGTTCCTTTGAGAATTACATCGAAACCGGACTCGGAATAGGGCAGGAGGAACAGAAGTGCTTAAAGGAATTATATTTACTTTAGATCATATGTGAGAGGGGAAAAGATGGATCAGAAATTAAAATTACCAGATTATGAAAACGGACTGGCCAATCTGGCACAGTCGGTCTTGAAGACCTTTGGAATCCGGACAGAGGGACAAAAAACACTTGCGTGTCTGGATCAGTTTCTGGAAAAAGAGTATGAGAATATTGTCGTATTTCTTCTGGACGGAATGGGAAGCAAGATTATGGAGAACAATCTGGAGGAGAGAGGATTTTTTCGGAGCCATATGAAAGATTCCTACAGCTCGGTATTTCCGCCTACTACGGTGGCGGCGACCACATCCATCCGAAGCGGCCTGAAGCCGTGTGAGCATGGATGGCTTGGGTGGGACTGTTATTATCCGCAGATTGATCAGAATGTCACTGCTTTCACTAACATGGCGACCGGAACCAGTATTCCGGCAGCAGATTATAATGTGGCCGAGACGTACTGCGGATACGAGACAATCGTGGAGAAAATTAACCGCCACGGAGGGGAGGCTTATGAAGTCATGCCGTTTGCGGAGCCGTTTCCAAAGACCATGGAAGAAGTCTGCGGGCAGATTGAAATGCTTTGTAAAAATCCAGGAAAGAAATATATTTACGCGTACTGGAACGAGCCGGACAGCACTATGCATGAAACCGGATGTTACAGCAGCCAGACAAAGCAGGTCATGAGGAAACTGGAACAGAAGATCCAAGCATTAAGTGAAAAGCTGGAGAGGACGCTTCTGATTGTGACGGCAGACCACGGGCTGGTAGATACACGAAATGTTTCCATTACCGACTATCCGGAGATCATGGACTGTCTGGTGCGGATGCCTTCCATCGAGCCGAGGGCATTGAATCTTTTTGTAAAAGAAGAAAAGAAAGAACAGTTTGAAAAAGCGTTTCAGGATGCTTTCGGAGAGGAATTTCTTTTGCTGACAAGGGAACAGGTACTGGAAAGAAAGCTATTCGGTAATGGATTCGAACATCCGGATTTTCGGGGAATGCTTGGTGATTATCTTGCGGTTGGAACAGGAGATCTGACGATCTTTTCATCCCGGGAAGAGGCAGATTTTTTTGTCGGAGTTCACGCAGGACTGCGGGAGGAAGAGATGATCATTCCACTGATTGTGGTTGAGAAGGCGTAAAGCTTATAATTAGATAAAAGAGGTAGAAAACAAGAAAGGACAGCTTTCGGAAAATAGATTCCG
>CAUWJP010000048.1:0-16038 GCA_963559135.1 uncultured Sellimonas sp. | reverse complement strand
CGTGTTCGGGACTTTCACCCGCTAGAGCGCGCCCATGGCGCGCAAACAAAAGGAGCACAATCTGTACTTTTCTACAGACTGTGCTCTCTTTTTCTTTTTTGTATCACACGTTTCAAATAAGAAAAGGTACGCTCCTCTCCTTCTACTGCCAACATTTGAAGTAGCTTTTCCAGTACTTTTTTTGTATGGGGATGAAGGAACTGTGCAGAACAACCCTTCTCATAATATTCTAATGGACAGCGATCCGTATATTCTTCCTTTTTATAAGTTTTAGAGGCTGAAATCCGGTCCAGAAACATCTCAAAAATGTACCTGTCCGGCATTTTCATACCACAGATCCCATCTTCTGGACGAAGTCCATAATCCATCCAGTACTCATAATGATGCTTGTTGCGTCCCTTATGGTGCAGCCAGGCAGTCGAGCAGCCTTTCGCCTCCCGTTCGGCATTATTCGGGCTGCGGTCTCCCTGAAAATAACGGCATCCGACAAGAAACTCACACGGCGAATACTTTGATAAGTCGTGCAGAAGCCCCTGTTTGTAAAGCCCCACCCGAAAACAATATTTCATCACCAGAAATTTATGTTGGTTGATTGTACAAAAATGTCCCCAGACGTTCATTGTGTTTCCTTTCTTTCTATCATTATTGTCCGATCCACCACCGAATTCCCGCCAGAAGCGCAAGATGTAACGGATAAAACAGATAAAATACTGCCTTCATGTCTCTGCCCTTTTCTCCCCGGTAAAGATGCAGGGGAATCAAAGCTAACACGGCAAAGATCTGCCTGCCTCCCATCAGCAGAAGGTTGATCAATGCAACTGCGATATCACGCTTCAGATTTTCATTATAAAAACAGTAACAGAATAAAATCATCAGAAGTCCCATGGAGTTATAATCCGTTGCCAAAAGTTCTGCGGCCAGAAGAACCAGAAGTACCGCTAAGCACCGGAACACAATATTTTCAAAATACAGCCACAGATAGAGCATCAGAACTCCCAGTGCAAAGGTAAACAAGACATTCTGTCTCCCCATATAAACAGGTGTTCCAAAAAAAGCAAGATCGTAAAATGGCTCTGATACTACTGCAAAAGCAAGGAGCCTGAGACCGTACCTGGTAATATTTTTTGTATACATGAATCCGACCGCTGTAGTGAAGGCAAAAATCGGGAAGGAGATCCGACCGATTACATCCAAGACCCAAAGATCTTGAAAAAAGAGCAGTCCGATATGATCGATCACCATGGTAATCAGCCCGATCCACTTCAGCTGGCACGCAGTAATTTCCGGTTTATTTTTTACGAGTATCTTCTGATTCATATGTCTCCCCTGTAAATACTGCTATGGATCTCGCTTCAATCACTGCCTTGCGCTCCTGACAGATTTCTCCATTGCTTTCTAAAAATCCTTCCTGGAGTGTTGTAGTAAAAATCTTCTTCCAGCGCTTTCCCTTTGGCAGGGACGGAAGGGCAAAAGTATGATCTTCCCAGTGCATATTATAGGCAATATAAAGATCTGTCTCCCCTTTTTGTGCACCGCTATAGAATACGCCAAGCTGTCTGCTTGCGATTTCACTTGGAACCTGCCATGCGTTTTCCCCGTGGTAGGACACATCAGGCACTCCACAGTGTGTCAGATCGATTCCCTGGCATTCTTCTGCTGGATGAAGGATTCGATGCTCCTTCCGGAACCGAATCAGCTCTTTGACATAATCTGTCAGCCACTTCTCCTTCTCCGCCCTCTTCCAGTTTACCCAGGCTGTATCATTATCCTGGCAGTATACATTATTATTTCCATTTTGAGAATTTGCAAATTCATCTCCAGCAAGAATACACGGTGTTCCCTGAGACATCAAAAGCAGGAAAAAGGCATTGCGCATCTGCTGCTCTCTAAGTTTTACAACTGTTTTCCTACGTGTCGGACCTTCTACTCCACAATTCCAGCTGTAATTGTAGTCCGGGCCATCGTGGTTATTCTCCCCGTTGAGCTCATTATGCTTTCCGTCATAGGAGACAAGATCACAGAGTGTAAATCCAGTGTGATCCGTAATATAATGGTATTGATAATCGTTTTGGCAGAGATGCTTCAGGTGCCAGATGACACTCTCAATCATGCCCTCGTCACCTTTCAAGAACCGCCGCATAACCGTCTGGAACTCATCATTTTTCACGATCAGTTTCAGATTTTTCAGATAGTCGTCGCTCTGAATCACTTCCAGCGGAACGGTATATGGATTTACGATAAATCCGTCCACGTGAAACTCCTGCCGATAATATCTGAGACATTCAATCATCTTCTGCTTCGGCATTGTTTCATAGAACGGCAAATGCAGTACCACCTCAATCCCGGCCTGATGGCATGCTTTGACCATCTCTTTTAATTCCCGGACCGGGTTAGAGCTTGCATAACGGCCTTTCGGTGCAAAGCAGTACGCCTCGCCATATCCCCAGTAATTCCTTGCAAACCGGATATGGTCTTCAAATTCATAAACCGGCATGCACTGAATCTGATTAATCCCCAGTTCATGCAAATATGGAATTTTATCAATAATGCCCCGAAAGGTTCCTTTGTCTTTGACTTTGGATCCCTGTCCTTTTGTATATCCGCGCACATGGAGACTATAAGCGATGATATCTTCATCCGGAAGATCCAGCGGACGGTCATTTTCCCACTCAAAATCCGGCGCACAAAGGAGTGCTCTCACAGATTCCGTCTCCAGACCATCTTCATCATGCTTTCTATGCTTACTGATTCCATGGGTATAAGGATCTACATACGGCTCCTCATCAATATAGTACAGATATTCATCTCCGTCTTTGATCCCTCTCTGGATACCGGATGAACGAATGTCCCCGTAAAGAATATCCTCTTCCATGCTGATCTCCCGATATGGCTCTGCTTTCTTTCCCCGGTAGATACAAAGCCTGCAGCTTTTTCCTTTTGGAACCGCTACAGAAAAGGATACCCCCTCCTCTGTCCATAATACCCCTGCCGGTACAGGTCTCTTTTCTCCATGTATCATAACTTTTGATCCTTTCCGGCCGCAGTGCTACTGCCAGCCATCTACTCCGTACATATCGACATTGCTTCTGTCGATATAGAGTACTTCTTCCAATGTTTCTTCTTCATATCTTTCCCCGTTCATAATCTGCAATGCTACTGTCACTGCAGATTTTCCGATATTAATCGGTGACTGTGCCGCAATTCCTGCTACAAGGCTGTTATCTTTCGCAAGGTCGCGCTTCAACTCTGGAGAACCGTCTACACTGTAGATCATCATCTCGCTTCGTCCTGCTTCCTGAATCGCATCCAGAGCCCCCAGGGCAATCTGGTCATTTCCACACATGACTGCCGTAATATGTTCCTGTAACTTCAGGATAGATGCCATCTGGGTCTTTGCTGCTTCCCGTTCGCCTCCTGTCTCGGCTCTTGCCACAACTTCAAATCCATTTCCCGCAATCGTCTCTTCAAATCCATTGATCCTGTCTATGATTGAATTCTGCGTCGTACACTCCAGAATAACGACCTGTCCGCCTTCCGGAGCTGCCTCAATCAGCTTTTCTCCGCAGATCACCCCTGCATTCAGGTTGTCTGAACCTACATAGGCGTCAACATCTTCTCTGTTTTGCACCTGCGTATCCAGATTGATAATCTCGATATCTGCTTCCTTTAACTCAGTCACTGCCGGCTCAATCTTCTCCCAGTCTACCGGGCATAAAAAAATCGCTTCAATCCCATCCGAAATCATCTCACGAATCTGCTGGATCTGTGTCGTGGAATCACCCTTTGGATCCTTGGAAATCAATGAGCTTCCCGCCTCTTCAACAGCCTCCCGGATGGATGCCTCCAGCGTGTCATAGTATGGATTATCCATGGAAATACAGGAAAATCCGAATTTATATGATTTCATTTCAACTTTCTCTTCTTCTTCCTCTACCGGAACCGGATTATCTTCCGGAGTACCTCCTGCCGGTTTGGCGCAGGCCATAAGTCCCAGACTGAAAACAAGTAAAAGTGCAACGATACCTGCTGCCCATCTTTTGAACTTCATATTATTTCCTCCCGCTGTTATACTAATCAGTTTTATTTTAACTTTTCATTGTATGGAATGTCAATAGTTTAAAATTTCATTCATTTTTTGTTTCCCCTTGCTTTTTATGAGCTGGTCTGATACAGTAAATTTATCAATACAAAGGAGAGAAAGAGTATGGAAGATCAAAATTTAACTGTCACTCTTACGCTTGATAACGATGAGGAGCTGGAATGTGATGTGCTGACTATCTTTTCTGCCGGCACACATGAATATATCGCCCTGCTCCCTCTGGATGAAAACGGGGACGCAAATGAAAACGGGGATGTATTTCTTTACCGCTATGAGGAGATCGACGGCGAACCAAATCTTTCCAACATCGAGGACGATGATGAGTATGAAGCGGCCGCCGACGCATTTGATGAGTGGCTGGACAAGCAGGAATTTAACGAGCTTCTGGATGAGGACGAGTAAATAGTTCCTGGACAAAACGGGATGGATGAATTTCCTTCCCGTTTTTTTCTTTGACATAACAGATGGAAAGCTCTTCCTTTGCTCTAGTCATAGCCACGTAGAACAGTCTTCTTTCCTCTTCAATTTCCATATCCACAATAGCCTTCCTGTGTGGAATACTGCCTTCCTGCGCCTCAATGATATAGACACAGCGGTATTCCAGTCCTTTTGCCCCGTGCATCGTCAGAAATGCTGTTTTCCCTTTTGTAAACTTTTCTTCCTTTTCCATCTGGCGGATCCGGTCTGTATAAACCTGCGTAAAATCGATCCATTCTTTCATGGTATCCATTTTCTTCATACTCTGAGCAAGCTCATCTACGATCTCCGTAAGCTCTGCCTCCTCAATCTGCATCTTCTGAGAATATTCCTTCAGATACTCCTGATATCCTGTCTTTTTTAAAAGATACTGAAATGCCGCATAAGGTGCCATTTTGGAAATAGTTTCCATATCTTCTTCAAAAGCGTCAATTCGATCCAGCATCCAGTCTTTATCGCAGTAGAATAACTTCAGATCCTCAAAATCTGTCCGCTCCTTTTCCAGCGCACTCCGGCTGATGTATCGATTCGGGCGGTTGGTCACACGCAGGAAATCACTACGACTTCTTTCACCCATAGCAATCCGGAAATACGCCTTCATATCTTCCGCAATGAAGTGCTCAAAAAGATGAAATGCTTTTTCCTTCATAAAGAATGGAATCCCCCGGTTCATAAACGCGGACATCACCATAGATGCATCCTGTACAGTTCGGAAAATAACCGCGATCTCTTCCGGAGGCACTCCTTCTTCCAGCTTCTTTTTCACCGCACCGGCAATATACTCTGCCTCCTGCTCCATATCCTTTAATTCCTGTACATGAACCGACTTTCCCTGATCATGAATCGCTTTAAGATCCTTTGAAAAGCGAAACTTGTTTTTTAGGATCACTCTTCCCGAAGCCTGTACAATAAACGCACTGCTTCGGTAATTTATAGAAAGCCTGACCACCGACGTCTGAGGAAAATCTTCCATGAAACGTTTCATGATCCCCGGCGTAGCTCCGCGAAACCCGTAAATTGCCTGATCATCATCTCCTACCACAAAGAGGTTCGCTTTTTCCCCTGCAAGGAGTTTCACAATCTCATACTGGATTTTACTGCTGTCCTGAAACTCGTCGATCAGAATATAAGGATATCGTTCCTGCCATTTTTTCAGGATCTGAGGCTGACGGCAAAATAACTGATAGCACAGTAGAAGCATGTCATCAAAGTCAATTCGGCCGGCCTCTTTTTTCCGCTTCTCGTAGGCATGATAGATCTGCCGGTCTTCCGGGTCATCCGTGATTCCGGAAAATCCTCCATTATTTTTTACTTTTCCGATCATAAGAAGGACATCTTTGTCTTTCGGCCGCTTCCTATTCACTCTCTCCACATCCTTGACCGCTGCTTCTGCCATGGCCTTCTGCTCTTCCTCTGTCAAAATCTGATCCGGAGTAAGATGGTAAATCTGGCGGAGCATCCCGTAATAAATGCCATGGAATGTCCCGAATGTTACCGGACAGTTCTTCAGCCCCATCCGGGTAAGAAAGCGTTCTTTCATTTCTTTTACCGCATACTTGGTAAAGGTGATAACAAGGATCTCCTCCGGTCGTATACCATAATTGTGGATCATCCATTCCAATCGCCCCGTGATCACTGCCGTCTTTCCGGAACCTGGCCCTGCAAGGACCATGCAAGGTCCTTCGTGGTGGCAGACCGCCTGTCTTTGGGCCTCATTAAAATCGGAAAGCGGGGGTCTTTCTCCCCCGCTGTGTTCTTTTCCCATACTCTATTTCTCCAGTAATTCGATCGACTTGCGAATCCGGAAAAGCGATTCTTCCTTTCCGAGTACCTCCATGATCTCTGTAGCGCCTCCCGGTGTATTCTGTTTTCCGGAAACCGCTGTTCTCACTGGCCACATCACATAGCCGTTTTTGCAGCCTTTCTCAGCAACATATCCTTTTAATGTCTCGAAGAGTGCATCATTTGAATAGTCATCCTGCTTTTCCAGAATCGGAAGAAGCTCTTTTAATACTTCCAGGGATGTCTCCTCATTTGTCTTCATTTTCTTGTGAACATACATGGATGTATCATACTCCGGAAGTTCCTCGAAGAAATCAATCTGCTCCATAATATCCGGGAATACTTCAATCCTTGTCTTCACCAATGCTGCAATTTTCTTTAAGTCATAGTTCCTTGTAATGACTTTTTTAATATATGGTTCCGCCATCTCATAGAAGGTGTCGAAATCCATCATCTTCATGTATTCACTATTCATCCATTTCAGTTTCTGTACATCAAATACAGCCGGGGACTTGCTCATATGGCGGTAATCAAACGCTTTTACAAGCTCTTCCAGACTGAAAATCTCCTGATTATCCTGCGGGCACCATCCAAGAAGGGCAACGTAGTTTACAACTGCCTCTGAGATAAAGCCCTGCTCAATCAGATCCTCATAGGAGGAGTGGCCGCATCGTTTGCTCAGTTTTTTATGATTTTCATCTGTAATCAACGGACAGTGGACATATACCGGCGGCTCCCATCCAAACGCTTCGTAAAGACGGTTGTATTTCGGTGCTGAAGAAAGATACTCATTTCCTCTTACCACATGTGTGATATTCATCAAATGATCGTCAATGACATTTGCAAAGTTGTAAGTCGGATATCCGTCGGACTTAATCAGAATCATGTCGTCCAACTCTGCATTATTGACTGTGATATCTCCATAAATCTCATCATGGAATGTTGTCGTTCCTTCTGTCGGCATATTAATCCGGATGACATACGGCTTTCCTGCTGCAAGGTTTGCCTCGATTTCCTCTTTGCTTAGAGATAGGCAGTGCTTGTCATAAACACGAATCTCTGTTCCGCTCTCGGAAACAGTAGACTTCAGGCTGTCCAGACGCTCCTTGTCACAGAAACAGTAATATGCATCTCCCTGATCGATCAGCTGCTTTGCATATTTTAAGTAGAGACCACTTTTGTTTCTCTCACTTTGTACATACGGTCCATATCCGCCGTCCTTATCCGGTCCTTCATCATGAACGAGTCCGGTTTTTTCCAGTGTTCTATAAATAATCTCCAGGGCTCCGTCCACAAAACGCTCCTGGTCTGTATCTTCAATACGAAGCATAAAATCTCCATCTTCATGTTTTGCAATCAGATAGGCATATAGTGCCGTACGAAGATTTCCGACATGCATTCTTCCTGTCGGACTTGGTGCAAATCTGGTTCTTACTTTACTCATAGTTTTCTCTCCTACTTTCCTTATTTATCTTTTTTGTCATTCCCTGTAATATTGACCATGTCAATGATGGCAATGCTGACAGCAAACAGAAGCATCATACCGTAGACGGCATACCCCTGAAGTTTTGCCGAATCGGAAAAATATACGATGATGAAAAAAATAATCATGACAACATCAACAACAGCCATTGGGATGCCAAGTTTACGTCCTACCTTTTTCGGATCAAGCGTCTTTTTCACCCTATCCGGAAGGGTACGGTAACCTGGAACCATATTCAAAGCTTTTCCGTTGATCAGCGCGATACTGATAATCGTCATAAATGCGATTACGATCAGACTTCCTATCATTTCTCCTCTTCCTTTCTTTCCTCTTTTTGTATATAACGGAGGGACTCCTGCTTCCACTCTCCTTTTCGTACCACCTTAAACAGGGTATCCATCAGAAAAATTGCCAGGGCGATAGCACCTGCAATCTCAACTGTCTGTATCAGATAGAAGCTTGCCATGGAACGGTCATCCTGAAGAACATAGTTCATGATCTGATAAATACCGTTTCCCGGTACCGTCGGCAGAATTCCGCCGATCAGAAAAATCGTGACCGGAGCCTTTAACACTCTTGCAAAAATGTGGGAAATCAGTCCAGCGGCCAGGGCAGACCAGAATGACGCTGTCACCGCACTCCATCCTGCTGCCACACCAATAATATAGATAAATCCTGCCGCCGCGCCGGCAATCCCGGCCCAGATCAGATATTTTTTCGGTGAATTGATCAGCATGGAAAAGGAAAATACGGCAATGAAAAACCCAATCGTCTTAGTTCCGATTTCAATCATAAGCCCCCTCCCATGATTCCGTTTCCAAATACCGCAAAGGCGACTCCAACTCCCAGTGCGATCGATGCTGCTTTTAAGAATGCTTCCAGAATCCTTGCGCACCCGGATATATAATCACCTTGTAGCGTATCACGCACGGCATTAGTAATCGCAACCCCCGGAACGAGCGGCATGATGGACCCGATCACAACAGTGTCGAGATTAATTGCTCCTCCCATAAAGGATTTTACAATGACGGCCATCAGACCCACGCTGAAGGATGTTCCGATGTCTAAAATCAGCCCGTCTATTCCTGCAACTTCTGCTCCTGCCATCACCCCTGAAAGCGCAAGTCCGACGATTACTGTCGCCAGCACATCATAAAGTGAACCGCCCAGCGAAATCGTAAAACCGACTGCTACCGCCAGCGGAATAAAAAAAGCAAGTACGCTAGGATATGGGACAGATTCTACTTTTTTCAGCTGATCATATGCTTCCGGAAGCTCAATTTCTCCTCCGCAGTATCGTCTGGAAATCTGATTCACCTGCTCGATAACGCTTAAATTTGTACCTCTTTTTTCAATTCCCTGAATCAGAGTGATAGGAGCGACATTCTCGCCGCTGATGCATGCCGTGATTCCAGTCAGAACGACAAGAATCTCCACCACCTCCAGATGGGAAGTCTTCAGAATGTGGTGCATCGTATCCTCTACGCGGTAAGTCTCCGCACCGCTTTCCAACATCATTTTACCGGCAAGCATCGCTGTATCCATTAATAGTTTGTAGTCCATTTAGATGCCCTTTTCCTGTTATCATAGTTCCATGAGACATCATACTATTTCTTTCGGGAAAAATCAAGCCACACAGAAAAACCAGCCCGAAAAAACTTTTCCGGACTGGTCTTGTATAGGATTTATTATAGTATATCGGCTAGTTAATATATCCTGCTTTTTTCAGCTCTTCTTCAGCTTTTGCAAGATTTGCCTCAGATACACGGATGATCGGACCTGTACATCCCATTCCGCTCTCAGCATAGACCTCGATCTTCCACAGTGCACGCACTGCATCTTCAAGATCCATTACTTCGATTCCTGCAATCTGAGCTGTTACGATTTCCTTCGGAGGCTCTTTTACTTCCTCTTCTGCTGCAGCCGGTTTTGCAACTGTCTTATATGCTGCAAGCACTTCTGTGTATCCGCATTTCTTCACTGCACTGAACTCAGCTTTTGCAACATCAAATACTTTGTTGCGTACAAGCTCTGCAGCGTAACAAATTGCATTTGCGATTACCGGAGCACCGGAAGCACGGGAAACGATCATAACGAGTTCATCGTATCCTTCACCGATTCCTGGGCCGTATCCATATCCTGTTGCCTCGAAGCTTCCTCCTGTGTTGAAAGAGGAGAGCATCTTTACAAGGATGTTTCCTGTCAGGGAATCTGTAACAAGGATATCCGGGGATGCCTGAAGGACATCATTTCCTCTCATTACACATCCGCCGTCTGCACGTCCGGATTCAGCAAAAGCGATATCATATCCTTTGCTCTGAAGCTCCTTCAGTGCCTTTTCTGTCTGGCGTGCGCCGTCAACATTCAGAATGCCGACTGTCGGTTTTGCGATTCCACATGCCTTTGCAGCAATTATACCGTAAACAGCATTTTTAATCATACCTTCAATACGATCGGTACTGGAAGTTCCTGTCGTATTGGCGATAAACATTTCTTTTCCTTTAGCAGGTGTTACGACACGTCCAACAGTAGATACACCGATCGGGAACGGGAAGTGCATTGTTACAGCACCATCGATCTCTTTGTTTTTCAGCATATCTTCCATCTTTTTGTGGCCTTCTTCATCGTCAGCCACTTTGATCGTCGTTACGCCTTCTGCTTCCAAGGTTCCGATGTAATATACATCTACACCCTGTTTTGCCGCCATCACCGCTGCCTGCATGGAATTCTCTTCACCGTGTTCGCTGCCCATTCCTGTCAGAGCAATTTTCGGGCGTTTGCCGTACTGGCCGCTCTCCAGTCCCTGTGCCATTTCCATAAAGGTAGAGGCAATTACTTTTTCAATACTACTTGCCATTTTCTACACCTCACTATTCTGCCATCAGAGTTTCAGCGAATTCTTTCATAGCTTTTGCGATCAGGCCTTTTACTTCTTCTTCAGATACAGCAGATTCTGCGCTGTTTCCTTCATTTGCCTGGATTACAAAAGATACACCATCGAACAGGTTTGTCATACGTCCAAGGAAGAGACTTCCTTTTCCGATGATCATTGCTTTCTTGATCTTTCCTTCCAGAATATCTTCACGTGCAAATCCGATGTACGGAACACCTGACGGAATATGTCCCTGTGTCGGAGCCCATCCTGTCAGACCATGCTGTGCGATGAAGTCCGGAAGAGCTTTTCTGTCGATATCGCCGCGTTTTACAGCAAGCGCACCGATCATCTTGTAGTTTGCAAGCGGAACATCACCTGCTCCAGCCGGTTTTGTGATATCCGGATTCTGCATTTCCGGTGAGAATTTGTCAATATCTGTTACTTTCCAGCCTACTCTGTCAAGCGGATCTGTTACAAGACTTCCGATAACAGCCTGAGGTGCGGAACCGGTTCCTACTGTATGACGTCCAAGAACATCCAGATTGATTTCCGGGTTTACACCATCGTTTTCTGTAACGACAACCGCAAATCCTCCAAGGCAGTCTTCCAGGATCGGAAGGCCTTTTTTCACGTGGTCTTTACCGTTCATACCAAGTTTTGCAGTACATCCACCTGCTGTAACAACAACAGTTTTATATGCTCCGGATTTTACGAGAGCAGCTGCCTCAATCAGAGCGTGGGATGGTCCTGCACAGAATCCACGGGAGTCAGATCCTGTTGCGGATACAAGTCCTGCTACTTCTGCAGCAGCTTTCGCGAAGTTACCGCCGCCTCTCTGGTTCATATCACCACATGCTTCCTCAGCACAGTCGATAACGTACTCAACGTCTTCTTTGTTGATTCCTGCATTGCGGATTGCATATAACAGAGCAAGTACGCTGGAGGCTTTGCTCATCAGGTTTTCATGCATTACATGAGCAGAAAGGTTCACATCGATATCGTGAGCTGTTCTTACACATCCAACAAGTTCATTGTTGTGGTACAGTCCTTCTGCATGCTCATTTTCGATATAGTGTTTGATTTCGTCCAGCTCATAACCTTCTTCAATCTTGGAGATGATATCCTCTGTGATGATCGGGTCAGCAGCCAGAGCATCTTTATGAGCGCTTACGAAGTTCTTGTCAAGTTTTACAACTTCGAACATATCGCAAGCCTGTACTAAAAGAAGGAACTCTTCTTCCGGCATGATTTCACCGAATTTTCCGTATCTTTCTGCTCCTTCTTTTGTTTTGTCATAGTAAGGGAATTCAACCTGGGAAAGTTCTTCCGGTGTAGCGTTTCCAATGTAAACCTGGTTTGGCCAGTAGTTTACACATTCTTCATAAGAGCGTAAATGACCTCTTAATTCTTTTAAATATTCTGATTCCGGATTGACAACTCTTTCTGTTGTCTGTGTTGTTCCGTTATATACTACCATTTCAGGAGTATGTGCCAATACATAGCTGGCTCCTTTAATTACACTGTTCATTGTTAGTGTCCACCTTTCTTTACGTTATAAAAAGGAATTATGTTGTAGAAAAAGCGGTGAGGTAAGTATTTACCCCACCGCTCCTGAATCCGAAATCCGGTATTTCAGATTTTCCTATAAATACTTACAGTATTCGTCACGGATTGCAGACATTTCGTCTACGATGTCGTCAACATCAAGAACCATTTCCATCATGCCGACCTGCTCATCGTATACCGCTTCATCAAACTCTTTTTTCAGTTCTGGTTCACAAACGTGATATGTCGTGAGTCCAAGCTGGACCCCTGTCAATGGACCTGCGAATGTCGGGTCACCAGCAGTAACTGTTTCAGCTGCAAGACCAGCAGCTTCACCTTCAGCAGCACCAAGTACTACTACCAGGTTTTCTGGTCCGAATTCATCTGCGAATTCTTTAACCCTCTTCTGATTCTCAAGATCCATTGCGCCTGCGCTCGTTCAGACGAAACATTCTGTTGAAGAAAAAACAATTTCTCCACCGGCTGTCTTTACGCATTCTGCGATAGCCGGTCCCGGAACACCATCACGGTCACCAATAATAATGACTTTTTTACCTTCTAAAATTGCCATGATGTTTTTCCTCCTTCCCTTCATTTTAATAATTGGTTGATAAATATTTATTCAGGGCACCGCTTTATGCCCTCGTAAAGCCCGAAAGGGCAATTACGCAAAAGAAATTTACGCCATAGCGTAGTATTTTTTAACCATCTCTTCTACTGCTTCCGGAGTAGCGTCATCTTTTACTAACTCTTCCACTTTTTCACCATCTTTATAGATAGCAATAACCGGAAGTCCAAGGATCTTCTGGCCGATTGCAAGACGGCGTGCTTTTGTTGTATTTAAAGATGTAAATTTGATTTTGTCGCCATATTTGTCAGCATATGCATGAACATGCGGCATTAAAGCCTGGCAAGGTACGCATCCATCTCCGAAGAAATCTACGAGAACGTATCCTTCTGCCTGCAGAACTTCTGGTTCAAATGTTTTCTTATCTACTTCTAACATTGTTAAACTCCTCCTTAATACTTCTTATTCGTTTTCGTTGATATATTTTTCAGCCTGTGTAGCAGCAATTGCTCCATCTGCAGCAGCTGTTACTACCTGACGAAGGCTCTTGATACGAACATCACCTGCCACAAATACGCCAGGAATGTTTGTATGCATGTTTTCATCGGATTTGATATATCCTCTTTCATCCATGTCGATCACGCCTTCGAAAATTTTGGAATTAGGGATTGTTCCGATAAATCCGAATACACCGAACATTCCGTCATCTTCGTCTGCTTCGATTGTAGTAAGTTCGCCAGTCTTAACGTTCTTAACTGTCATGGAAGAAAGAATACCGTCACCGTTTACTTCTTCTACAACGGTATCCCATAAGAAATGGAGTTTGTCATTCTTAAACGCCTTTTCCTGAATGGACTTCGCTGCACGAAGTTCATCACGTCTGTGGATGATTGTAACTTTTCTTGCGAATTTTGTAAGATACATTGCTTCTTCAACAGCAGAATCTCCGCCGCCTACTACGAAAACTTCAAAATCTTCAAAGAAGTTGGCATCACATGTTGCGCAGTAAGAAATACCTTTTCCCATAAATTCTTTTTCGTTTTTGCATCCAATCGGACGTGCAAAAGCGCCGGTTGCAATGATCACTGTTTTTCCAAGATATTCTGCCTTGGCACTCTTCAGCTTTTTCACATCACCATCCAGTTCAACAGCATTGATTACGTCTGTCACACGCTCTGCGCCAAACTTCTCAGCCTGTTCTGTCATTCTTGCGATCAGAGAAGGGCCGCTTTCTCCCTCCACGATCTGTCCCGGATAGTTTTCAATTTCATCCGTGATAGCAATCTGTCCGCCGTCTTTTCCTTTTTCAATGATCAGAGTGGATAAGCGGCTTCTTCCGGCATAAAGGCCTGCTGCTAATCCGGCCGGTCCTGCTCCCAGGATGATTACGTCATAAATTTTGCTCATAACGTTTACTCCTTCTTTCCTATAATGTCTTTATCCTTACGTCCGGAAGGCTGCAGGCCTGTCCGGACGCTGAATTCCACATGACGCCAATCAAGAGGGCGTTTTCAGACTCTTATTTATCGAAAATCGTCTGATCTTCAACTTCTGTAGTAAGAGCATTTAATGCTTTTTCTACGATTTCTTTACGAAGTTTGTATTCTTCGTCTTTATCAAGTGCCGGGTTGCCAAGCGGATGAGGAATGGCAATAGCCGGAACGATTCTGTTTGCACCAACTGTCATGGAGATTGGTGTAACTGTGCAGACATGAACAACCGGAAGTCCGGCAGCTTCGATGCCTTTAACAAGCGTTGCACCGCAACGCGTACAGGTACCTCATGTAGAGGTGAGGATAACTGCGTCAACTCCGTCAGCTTTCATCTTCGGAGCGAACTCTTCAGCGAATGCTTTTGCAGAAGCAACGGCTGTTCCGTTACCAACTGTTGTATAGAATTTATCATACAGTTTTCCAATCTTACCTTCTTTTTCCATTTCACGGAGAACATCCACCGGAAGTACACGGTCCGGATCTTCGTTTGCGTATACCGGGTCGTATCCGCCATGTGCTGTCTCGAATGTTTCTTCTGTCAGATCATCTACGCCTGCAATGCTGTATTCACCGTATTTGGAAGCATTGGAGCTTTCAATATGATCCGGATTTCCCTTCGGTACAATACCACCGGATGTAACCAGTGCAATTGTTGCTTTGGAAAGATCTTTTACAGCCGGATTCGGAGCAACTCTGTCGAATGTCGGCATCGGATACTCTGTTTCAAACGGTTTGCCGGCGATCTTCTTAAGAAGCATTTCAACGGCACGTTTGGATCCGCGTTTTTCTTCAAAGAAGTTTACACGAACACCATTTGGCATATATCCTTCTTCACAGGAAGCACCGATAGCTTCATGTTTAGCAAGTTTCAAAGCAAGCGGAGCCATGCTTCCAACTGCTTTTCTCATACCTGCTGCAGAGTTCTTTGTAGAAACTGTATATACTTTATTTTTGAACATATCAGCACCAGGGTTTTCTGCATACATACCTGTTACTGCCGGAATTCCAAGTTCTTCCTGAACAGCGTCACAGATTGTTCCGCAGGCAACACCATAACGTCCAGCGTTGAATGCAGGACCTGCAACAAATACATCCGGATTGTATTTTTTCACAATTTCCAGAATTTCTGCTTTAGCTTTATCAAGGTTTTCGTTGAAGTAGGAGTCACCGCAAACGATTGTTGCAACGATTTCTGCTTCTTCTCCAAAAGCCTGTTTGAACGCAAGACCTGGTCCGACAACTTCGCCTTCACGAACTTCTACCGGATAGTCTGCTTTTTCTTCTCCACCAATATTAGCGAAGAACTGATTGATATAATGAACTACTTTTAACATCTTTCTTTTCCTCCCTCACTATCTGGCGCTTAATAAATTGAATCCTGTTTCGTTAGTTGCACCTGTAATTGCCTGGATCTCAACTTCGATCGTTCCATCTTCACGTAAGCTGTGTTCGTTGCCGCCGGCGATTGTGTTGACATAGTCCAGTGTTCCGATGACTTTGTCCATCTTCGGAAGCACGATTACCTGGTTAGCGTTTCCGCCTGTTACTACTGCATCTGCAGCAGGATCTGCGTCAGCGAGTGACTGGGATTTTCCGTCGCGTCCAGCATATTCGTCTGTGATGATAACAGTCTTAACGCCTTCTGCTTCGATTTTCTTACAGTTCATGATAAGGTCTGTATCCGGGTTACCGAATCCTTCCTGAGATACGATAACT
>CAUWJP010000047.1:0-16122 GCA_963559135.1 uncultured Sellimonas sp. | reverse complement strand
GTGCAGCGTTGTTTGCTTCGTTCTTAGCAGCACCCTGTGACTTCATTGTCGGGAAGAGCAATACGTCACGGATGGCTGCGGAATTAGTAAGAAGCATACACATTCTGTCGATTCCAAATCCGATACCACCTGTCGGAGGCATACCGATTTCCAGTGCGTTGAGGAAATCTTCATCTGTTGTGTTGGCCTCTTCATCTCCCTGTGCCAGAAGCTCTTCCTGTGCTTTGAACCGCTCTCTCTGATCGATCGGGTCATTCAGCTCAGAATAAGCATTTGCCATCTCCCAGCCGTTCATAAAGAACTCAAAACGCTCTACATATTCCGGATTTTCCGGTTTCTTCTTCGTAAGTGGAGAAATCTCAATCGGATGATCCATAACAAAAGTCGGCTGGATCAGGTGCTCTTCTGCGAATTCTTCGAAGAAGAGGGAGAGGATATCACCTTTCTTATGGCGCTCCTCATATTCTACATGGTGTTCTTTTGCAAGCTCTCTTGCCTGCTTCAATGTCTTTACTTCATTCCAGTCTACACCTGCATATTTCTTTACGGCGTCTACCATAGTGATACGTTCAAACGGCTTGCTGAGATCCATCTCAACTCCGTTGTAAACGATCTTTGTTGTTCCAAGTACATCCTGTGCCACATGACGGTACAGATTCTCTGTCAGATCCATCATACCATTATAATCGGTATATGCCTGATAGAGCTCCATCAGAGTGAACTCCGGATTGTGGCGGGTATCCAGACCCTCGTTCCGGAATACTCGTCCGATCTCATAAACACGTTCCATTCCACCGACAATAAGACGTTTCAGATAAAGCTCCAGAGAAATACGAAGCTTGAAGTCTTCATCCAATGCGTTGAAATGTGTCTCAAACGGTCTTGCTGCTGCTCCGCCTGCGTTTGCCACAAGCATCGGAGTCTCAACTTCCAGGAATCCCTGAGAATCCAGGTATTTCCGGATGCTGCTCAAAATTTTGGAACGTTTGATAAATGTATCTTTTACCTCTCGGTTCATGATCAGATCCACATATCTCTGTCTGTATCTTGTATCTGTATCTGTCAGGCCATGGAATTTCTCCGGAAGCACCTGCAGACTCTTTGAAAGCAGCTGTACACTTTCTGCGTGAATCGAGATCTCTCCTGTCTTTGTCTTGAAGACAGTTCCCCTGATTCCTACAATATCTCCAATATCAAACTTCTTAAAATCTTTATAGTGGTCTTCACCGATATTGTCTCTCGCAACGTAAGACTGGATGTTTCCTTCTAAATCCTGAATGTTGCAGAAGGACGCTTTTCCCATCACACGTTTCTGCATGATACGTCCCGCTACGGAAACTTCTTTATTTTCCAGTTCCTCAAAATGATCCTTGATTTCCTGGCTGTGATGTGTCACATCATATTTTGTAATCAGAAACGGGTCATCTCCTCTTGCCTGAAGCTCCGCCAGTTTCTCACGGCGCACCTTTCTAAGCTGATTCAGATCCTGATCCTGCGCATTATTCTGCTGTCCTGCCACTTTTTTCACTCCTTTTTTCTGTCAGACAGATATGTTCTCCCGTACCGTACGGTTAGATAGAACGCTCAATCTTTAATACTGTATATCTGATATTTCCGGCCGGTGTCTCAACATCTACAATATCTCCGACCTTCTTTCCCATCAGAGCCTGGCCTACCGGAGACTCGTTGGAAATTTTGCCCTGAAGGCTGTTCGCCTCTGTGGAACCTACGATTTTGAATTCAATCTCTTCATCATATTCGTCGTCATGTACCAGAACTGTACATCCAACGTTAATCTTTTCCAGATCTACTTCTTCTTCTACAACAACCTCAACATTTTTGAGGATTTTTTCGAGTTCATCGATCCGGGCTTCAATATCTCTTTGTTCATCTTTTGCTGCATCGTATTCTGCGTTCTCTGACAAGTCGCCCTGCTCTCTTGCCTCTTTGATCTTCTCGGCAACTTCTTTCCGCTTTACGACCCTTAAATTTTCAAGTTCATCTTCCAAAGCTTTCAAGCCCGCATAAGTCAATATTGTTTTCTTTTCTTCCATCTTGTTTACCTTCCTTACATAAATGAACTAGTACGCAGCCGGATCTGCTGCAAAAATGGTATGGAATATTCTACTTCCGTAATTTCAATATTATACATAACGCATCCCGGCATGTCAAGATTTCTGCGGGATTCCTTACACTTTCCTCACTATTTCCCCGGCGTTTTCAGGCCTTACAGACGTTCATTTAAAAGCGCTTCCAGCTCCTCATAACTTTCGGCATGATTGATCTCATCCCGCAATTTTGCGGAATTCGGAAATCCGGATGTATACCATGCCACATGCTTTCGCATTTCCCGGATTGCCGTGTAGTCTCCTTTGTACCGAATCTGAAGCTTCGCATGGCGCAACATCATCTCCCGCACCTCTTTTGCCGTCCGTTTTGCCGGCTCTTCTCCCGTCTCCTCATAAGTGATCAGGTCACGGAAGATCCATGGATTTCCCTGAGCGGCACGGCCGATCATAATCCCATCACAGCCGGTCTCCTGAAACATCCGCTTCGCATCTTTCCCGGAAGCGATGTCGCCGTTTCCGATCACCGGAATGGATACCGCCTCTTTCACTTTGCGAATAATCTCCCAGTCAGCATGTCCGGAATAATACTGCTCTCTCGTCCGTCCGTGCACAGCCACTGCGGCGCCACCGGCATCTTCGATGATTTTCGCGATTTCTACTGCATTCACATGATCGTCATCAAATCCCTTTCGGATTTTAACCGTCAGCGGCTTTTTGATGGCCCGGGAAACTTTCGATACAATTTCATATACCAGTTTCGGGTTCTGCATCAAAGCTGATCCTTCACCATTCTTCACAATTTTCGGCACCGGACATCCCATATTGATATCCAGAAATGAAAACGGAAGATCCTCAATCTGCTTTGCAATTTCACTCATGATATCCGGATCTGATCCAAACAGCTGCAACGATACCGGAGGCTCTTCCGGATGAATTTCCAGAAGACTTTTCGTATTTTTATTTCCATATAAAATAGCTTTCGCACTGACCATCTCCATACAGAGAAGACCCGCTCCCATTTCCCGGCACAGAAGACGGAAAGGAAGATCCGTCACCCCCGCCATCGGCGCCAGAATATAGCGGTTTGCCAGTTCTACGTTTCCAATGGTTAATGTTTTCATACGTTTTCTTCCTGATCCTCCTGCTCATCCAGATCTTCTCCCATGAAAAAGACTCTGTAATAGAGCTGAAGCGACTGAAGCAACTCCTCCTTTGTTCTCTGAAGTTCCTTAATTTTCAAGGCACTTCCGATATCGTCAAACATCGGATCTCCCTCTTCTGACGTAACTTCAAAACAAAGACAACCGTCCTCTTCGTATACAAGCGTAAGAATTCCGCCAACATCATGAACATAGAGAACACACATAATCTTCAATTCGTCCTTGATATGATCCGGAAGATTATCAAAATCCGGATTCAGATAATATTTTTCTTCATATGAATTTGCACCGCACAATACTACTTTTTCTTCGTACATCCTGCTCTTCTCCTGACATATTATTTTCTACACATAACCATACACGCCGCGGACCGACACTTCTCCGGAAGAAATCTCGCAGATCTCACCGCTGTCCTTTTTTACGATCAGCTCACCCGTCTCCGTGATTCCCGCAGCCACTCCGGTCCATTCCTTCCCCGGCTCCAGCACGCAAACCTGCTTTCCTTCGTTGACAAGAAGGGTCTCGTACTCGTCCTGGATGAATTCCAGAGACTTTCTTCTTGCAAACTCTTCATACAAGCTCTCAAACTCCTGCAAAAGGCGCGCTACGATCTCTTCCCGGCAGACCTCATGGCCGTATTCGCATTTCAACGAAGTCGCTTTCTGCCGGATTTCATCCGAAAACTGTGTCTGATTACAATTGATTCCGATCCCGACGATCACATATTCCGTGCTTCCACCTTTCATTCCCATCTCGGTCAGAATCCCGCAGATCTTCTTTCCATCCATGACCAGATCATTCGGCCACTTGATCTGGGGCCGCTTCTCTCCGGGCTGATACACCGCCCGCGCCACCGCACAGGCCGCAAGAAGCGTCAGCATCGGCGCCTTCTCCGGCTCAAAATCCGGGCGCAGAAGCACCGTCATATAAATATTCTCACCCGTAGGCGACTGCCAGGCCCGGCCCCTCCGGCCACGGCCGTCCGTCTGTTGCTCCGCCAGAATCACCAGACCCTCACGCGCACCCTCACCGGCTGCCGCCTTCGCTCTCAAATTCGTCGAATCCACCTCGTCCAAAAACCGGATCTCCCGGCCCATCCATCCCGTCCGAAGCCTGGATACAATCTCCTGTCCGCGCATAATCAAGCCACTCCTTTACATTCTGCCTGCTATTATAACACACCTTTCACAAAACGCAAATCCATAAACGATTCTGAAAACTTTCATTGGGGACGGGTTCCGATGCATCGGAACCCGTCCCCAATGATAAAAATATACACCATATTCAATATTTATTCTTCTCCGAGTGTCGCTACCATGACGGCTTTGATAGTGTGGAGTCTGTTTTCTGCTTCGTCGAATACGACGGACGCCGGGCTTTCGAATACGTCTTCTGTGACTTCGTATCCTTTGACCGCCGGCAGGCAGTGCATAAATATAGTTGTATCTTTTTGTGTCTTTTCCATTAGTTTTCTGTTGACCTGATACTTATGGAGGAGTGCTTTTCTTTCGTCTGTTTTTTCTTCTTCTCCCATGGAGATCCATACATCTGTGTAGATGATGTCGGCGCCTTCGACGGCGTTTGTATCATCGGAAATGGTGATGGTTGCTCCGGAAGCGTCTGCGTATTCCTGGCATGTGCGTACAAGTGAGCGCATCGGCCACAGTTCAGATGGTGCAATCAGTACGAAGTCAATGCCGACTTTGGCGCAACCGATCATAAGGCTGTTTGCCATATTGTTTCTTCCGTCGCCGATATAGACGAATTTCAGTCCTTCAAAGTAATGGAAATGTTCCTGAATGGTGAGGAGGTCTGCTAGTACCTGTGTCGGATGGTAATCGTCTGTCAGGCCGTTCCACACCGGGACTCCGCTGTATTTTGCAAGCAGTTCTACGTGGGAGTGGCGGAATCCACGGAATTCGATCCCGTCGAACATTCTTCCGAGTACCCGTGCCGTATCCTCCACGCTTTCTTTATGTCCAAGCTGAATTTCGTTGCCACTTAAATAGGTAGGAAATCCTCCTTCGTCATTTGCTGCCACCGTAAAGGCGCATCTTGTTCTGGTTGATGGTTTTTCAAAAATCAGCGCAATATTCTTTCCTTCCAGAGCATGACCCCGGATTCCTTTTTTCTTCTTCTCTTTCAGTTCTGCTGCCAGGTTCACAAGATACCGGATCTCATCCGGCGTGAAATCTTTCAGTGTCAAAAAACTTCTTCCTTTTAAATTCATTTTCTTTTCCTCCCTGATTCCTGCCAATGTATGGATAAATCCCGGCAATTCGGGCTCTCCTTTCATCATCTCATATTTCATATGCACAAGTGTTGCAAGCTCATCTTCTGTATAAATCTGATATTTGGGAATCCGGAAATATTTTGCGCTGGCTTCCAGCATGGACAAATACAAGGTCTCATCTGTCGCCCCAAGCGGAACCTTGAGCACAAATTTGATTTCCCGTTTTTCTTTCTCCCGGAGGTTAGAAAGCATCTGCTGATACTCCTCTTCCTCCCTGTCTGTGTCAATGTAGTAAATCAGGCCTTTCAGCCCGTAAATCACCCGTTTTGCATCATAGTATCCGATTTTTAGATTCTGTCTGCTACGTTTTCCATGAAATTCCAGAATGCTTCCCAGACTAACTCTTGGTGCGATTTCATACACTTTCGTATCTTCATCCAAGTGTACCCGCGGCTCCCGCCCCGGTCCGTAAATCCGCACAGTAATAATGTCCTTGTAGCCGCGTTTTACAAGAGAATTCAACGGCACATTATTGATTACCCCACCGTCCAGGTACGTTTTCCCATGAAGCGGTTGGTTTTTAAACCCAAGCAGATAGGCGCTTGCCAGAAGGAAATCTGCCAGCAGTCCTTCCGGAATCTGATCCAGTGTAAGATCGAGTTCCTTCATATCTGATACGGAAAATGTGAGAAGAGAAAAATCAATCCCTGCATTCCGGATTTTTTCTTCATCCAACACCTGATGAATCAGCTCTTTCAGCGGTGTGACATCTACCCCGCCATCTTTTAGGCGGATCGTCAGCTCTTTTATGAGTTCCCGCACAGTGACCTCTCTCTGAAAGAAGCGTTCCATCCAGTTATCATCCACATCCATGACTTTTGAAAATGTCATTTCCTCCCAGATACGTTCTGCCTCCTTAACATCTCCCATACAGATCAGCGCGCCATTCAGTGCGCCTACGGAAGTACCTGCTACTCCTCTGATCCGGACTCCCGCCTCACGAAGTGCCTTCCACGCTCCAATCTGGTACGCTCCTCTTGCTCCTCCGCCGTCCAATACAAGCCCGTATTCTTTTGACAAATCGATCACAGGTTTCATTCTTTCACTCCTTGTGCATTATAATACTCTTTTTTGCATAAAATTACAATCTATATTTTCAACAATCTTTCGTTTTTTTCATTTCTTTCTTGTGTAAAACATGGATTCATCAGCTTTTACCACTTTCCAAACCAAGTTTTTGACGGTATGATTTCATGCATTTTTATAAATCCGTGATATTTGTATACAATTATAAGCCGTTTCCATTTTTTCGTAAAGCAAAAAAAAGAGTCTCTTTATTTCAGAAACTCTTTCTTCAAAATCTATCTTTTCTTTCTAACCCCTAGTGGAACCAATGTGCTCCAATCTTGATTCCTGCATTTACTCCGTCCCCGAAATGCAGCGCATTTCCTACCGGGCTGACGCCTGAAAACGCGTCTACTGCTGCCTGTCGACAGGATGATGGAATATTTCCGGATGCCAATACTCTGTCAAGCTTTCCTGTCATCGCTGGTCCAAACTGCCCGCTCTGGTAAATTACCCCTCTCAGTGTGCTTGCATATCCTGCTTTCAGACGGTTCATAACGACAGCTCCTACTGCCACCTGTCCGTCATACGGCTGATTGCCCGCTTCGCAGTAGATCAGTGCAGCCAGAAGTGTAGTATCAGCTTCCTGAGCCAGTTTTTTCTGGCGTTCTTCTTCTGCCTTTCTTGCTTCTTCTGCTTTTCTGGCCTCCTCAGCTTTTCTGGCCTCCTCAGCTTTTCTTGCCTCCTCAGCTTTTCTTGCTTCCTCAGCCTGTTTTTCCGCTTCTGCCTTCTGCTGCTTTGCGGTTTCTGTATAAGTAAGAAAACTCTGTGAAACATTCTGCGTAGTTTCGGCATCCGCTGTCACAACAAGCTTAGCGCCCTGTGGCTCCTCCGGAGCAAATACGGAACTTCCGTCAGCCGCAAATACCTGAACACTCATGCTCGCTGTAAGGATCACTGCGGAAAGAACTCCTGCAACCACACCTTTTTCCAGACGTCTTCTATGACTGTTCCATGTTTTCATTTTTGTCCTCCTTTAATTGTCCGCAGATTTTCTTCTGCGTCTTCCTCAAACCTCAGTCCTCTGTATAAATCGAGCATAATATATATTACGTTCTGTCGCTTTTATTTATTACAAATATTACAATTTTGTTACATCTTCTTGCGACGATGTTAATCATAACAAAGTTTTCTATTCCTGTCAACCTTTACGCCCATTTTAGTATGCTTTCAACAAATTTAATTTGAATTTACAAGATTTTTTATTCATTTTATCTACTTTTAATTGTCCGACAATTTCTATAAACCAACTACCGTTTTTCACTTTTCGACATTTTTCGCAAATATAATCGACTTCACTTTGTCACAATAACGTAATATATATTTCTTTTTTCTGTCGTATTTTTTACATTTGTTTCTTAATGATTTCAAAAATGATTTTCCTGTTGTAATCTGCAGACTCTATCTGGAGACCTTTCCCTCAAAACAACAAAAAAATCCCGAAAGCTTTCGCTTTCGGGATCTATTCTTATCTCGACTTATTCCTGAACGTATGGCATAAGAGCGATGTGTCTTGCTCTCTTGATTGCAACTGTCAGGGCTCTCTGATGCTTTGCACAGTTTCCTGTGATTCTTCTCGGAAGAATCTTTCCTCTTTCGGAAACGTATTTTCTTAATTTTGCTACATCTTTGTAATCGATCTCATTATTTTCTTTTCCACAGAATACACAAACTTTTTTTCTTCTGCGGCTTGGTCTTCTTCTCATCTGAGAATCCGGTTTGCTTGTTTTATCGTAAGCCATTATTCTTACCTCCAATACTAATTAAATGGTAATTCCTCATCAATTCCATCCGGGATGTTCATAAATCCATCACCCGCATCCACACTAGGTGACTGCGGTACCGGAGGAACCGGGCTTGCCTGATAACGGCTCTGATTTGCTTCACTCGCACTCTTGCTTTCTGCAAATTCCTGTTCTTCTACGACAACTTCTGTCGTATAGACCTTTACGCCATCTCTGTTTGTATAACTTCCTGTCTGGATGCGTCCACTGATTGTAATACGCATTCCCTGACGGAAATACTTCTCCGCGAACTCAGCTGTTCTTCCAAAGGATACACAGCTGATAAAGTCTGCCGTCTGTTCACCATCACGCCGAAACCGTCTGTCGACAGCCAGTGTATAACGGGCAATGGCCAACGGGTTTTCCCCGCCCTGAGAATAACGGACCTCAGGATCTCTTGTCAGGCGTCCCATTAAAATTACTTTATTCATATATTTCCTCTTTTCTTCTTTATGCTTCCTGTTTCACGCATAAATATCTGAGCACGTTGTCCATAATACGGATTCTCTGTTCGATCTCGCCCGGAGTCGTTGCATCAGATTCGAAGTGGATGAAATAATAATATCCTTCTTTCATCTTCTGAATTTCGTAAGCAAGTTTTTTCTTACCCCATTCATCAACGTCAGTAACATTGCCACCGAAACGTGTGATTAACGCTTTCACTCTTTCGATTACATCTGTTCTGGCATCGTCTTCGATTTTTGCATTGACAACAACAGCTAATTCATATTTGTTCATGTCATTTGCACCTCCTTATGGTCTTTTGGCTCCCGGTCTATTGCGCCGGGGACAAGGATAAATAATATATCACGGTGTGTTATTATAACATCATTTTTCGCGAGTTTCAAGCTTTTTTTGAATTTCTTTCGTGTTTTTTTCCACGATCTTCCTGGAGATCATAATCTGATGCCCACAGCCACAACATTTCAGTCTGAAATCCGCACCTACCCGCAGGATTTCCCATTCAAAACTACCGCACGGATGTTTCTTTTTCATCCGGATCACATCGCCCACCTCATACTTGATCTCTGCCATATTCCTCCCTCTCTTCCGATTAGTTTACCTCCACCTGATATCCCTGTACAATCAGGCGTTCCTCGTTGTTTGCTTTTGTACACGTTGACAGCGTCACTACTTTTGCGTCGGATGGCACTTCCACTCCCGTGTCATAAAAGGAATGTTCTTTTGAAAATGTCATGAATGACTGAAATGCCTCATCATTTTCAAACACTGTCTGATACGCTTCTGACATATCGTTGACTTCTCCTACCGCAAAGATCTGATATTTCAGTTCTTTTCCATCGGGTGTATAAATATAAAAATATGGATAAGATTTATAAAACTCCTCATCCTGATATTCCTCCAGCTTTCCAAACATGGATTTACTGTTCATTCTGTGTCCGTATATAATGCTGTTTTTGTCTGTCATATCCTTATTATTGGACACATTCAGGAAAATCGCGCCGTAGGTGTTCGGATACCCCGATATAGTCTTATCCAGATATTCCTGATTGTCTTTTCCCTGAACAACCGGATAATTGATGATGGACGGCTCGTCAAACCGGATCCACGCAATGATATCCTCATTGACTTTCCAGAGTTCCTCGAAGTCTACCGTGTATCTTGTGCTTTCTTCTCCTGTGCCGATATCAGCGGAAATTCCGATTTCCTTAAGCTTATCGTACTCCTGATCCCCCTTATAGTATCCGTAAAAAATCTGGAACAACTTAAATCCCGAAAAGCAAAACACAATGATTGCTACGATCAAAATTATAGTGGAGAAAATCCCTCCCTTTTTCTTCTTTCTTCTCTCTGGCTTTTTCTCTTGTTTCGCATCCGTTTTTTTCACATCCGCTTTTTTCTCTCTCTTTTCTTTTTTCCCGGCCTTTTCAACTCCGGAGGCTGCCTTTTTCCGGGCTTTTTCCTCCTCAAGCCGTTTCTTTCTATCTTTAATGCGGTTTTCGTCCATATACTCCTCCCTTTGTCCGCTTTGCATTGCCATCACTTTTCTGTATCGTACAATTTCTAGTATAGCGTATTTTTTCCAATAGAAAAAGAGGATGTTGCAGAAAATGGATTCTCCTCTTCCTGCACATCCTCTCAACTCGTTCTATTTCCCTTTTTAGAATGGAATTTCCAGATAAATATCCTTGCCTTCTTTGATTGAGAGTACAAGTTTACCCACTCCTGTAGTCACCTGAGCCCCCTGTACGGAAATCTCTGGTGCCGGATCCGGAACTGCCTGCTCTTCTTCCTCTTTCGCCGGCTCTTCTCCTTCATCTGCTCCCTCAACAATTGCATCAATGACATCTGCTGTTACCGGTGTCAGTGAGTCGCATGTCTTTGTAAGCTTTGCTCCAAGAATCTGGTGAATCTGAAGGCATCCGTCCAGATTCAGAAGACCGCTCTCTACCAGCTCATCAAAGATAGCCGGATCTTCCAGATTCTCCGGTCCTATTGTAATGCCCTCCTCTGCCCTGCAGCAAAGAACTGCCGGATCATGTGCATGCTGTTTCGCTGTTTCTGCTGTGATAGACATATCTATTCCTCCTTAATCCTTCTGTTTCTTTCATCTTAGCCCTGTTTATCACGGTTTTCCAATATATTCTTTCTATATTTTAGATCAATTCATCTGAAATGTCGATACCTCTGGGCCCTTTCATCTACGAATTTAATATAATTTTTATATACAGTTTATTGATTCCTGAAGAAAATACGGTAAAATAGAATTCATAAAACATTAAGATAGGTTGTGTAGAAAGATGAAAGATAAGTTTTTACGCTTTATGTACGGCCGCTACGGCGTTGACCAGTTTTCAAAATTCCTGGTAGTAATGGGAATCATTTTTTTGCTATTATCCGGTTTTACCCGGTACGGCGGGTTCCTGTATCTGCTTTCACTCGCCATTTTAATTTATTCCTATTTTAGGATGTTTTCACGAAATCATTCCAAACGTTACGCTGAAAATCAGCTCTATCTGAAATATACCGCCGGAATCCGGAGAAAATTCTCCTCCATCCGTTACGGCATCAGTCAGAGAAAATACTATCATATATATAAATGTCCTTCCTGCGGACAGAAAATCCGGATTCCGCGCGGAAAAGGCAAAATCGAAATCCGGTGTCCAAAATGCAATGCTCATTTTATTAAGAAAAGCTGAGAAAGGGGGCCATTATTATGCTTGATTATATGGTTCTGTATCAAAGTGAAACCGGAAACACAAAAAAGCTTGCCACATCCATTTTCGCAGCTCTTCCGGGCATGTCAAAGGACCTGAGGAGCATCGATGAATTAACCAGTCTACCAGATGCCGCCACTTATTTTATTGGTTTTTGTGTCCATCGCGGGACCTGCAGTCTCGAAGTCGGAAATCTGCTTTCTTCCATCTCCGGTAAGAATGTCGCCTTATTCGGTACCTGCGGAGCGGGAAATATAGAGAACTACTATAAAAACGTCGAAAATAGCGCCCGGATCTGGCTTGAAGACGATAATTTCTATCTGGGTGGATTCTTCTGTCAGGGCAAGATGCCCGTACAGATTCGTCAGAAATATGAATCCATGTTAAACGGAGATCAAGCTCATGACCATCATCTGAAGCTTCAGTTGTTGAATTTTGATGAAGCGATGATTCATCCTACAAAGGAAGATCTGACATACGCCGCGGATTTTGCAAAAAAATGCCTCAGCCGTCTTTAAAGATGGCTGAGGCTCTTTTTATCTATAGGATCATCAGATCTTTCGGAAAGTGTGTCAGTGTCTCTGCACCGTTTTCCGTAATCAACACCGTATCTTCGATACGAACACCTCTCTTATCCCCAGATCATTCCGATTCCTACTTCTTTTGCTTTGTCGTAGATTGCTTTCGCTGCGATTAAATCCTGTGTTGCTACACCAACTGTCTCGAACACGATAATCTCTTCATCATTTTCACGTCCTGGAATTTCTCCTTTGATTACCTGTCCCAGATCGCCTGTGAAATCGTCTTTAGTAATGATTCCTTCATCCAGTGGAATCAGAATGTCTCCGGACTCGGAAAGTACTGCTTCCTCAGAGTCAAAATAAATTTTGGATGCTCTCGGAAGAATCGCCGGGTCCATCTCCTGCATATGTGGCTGGTAAGCCCCTACACAGCTGATGGTTGCTCCTGCTTTTACTTTGGAAGCATCAAATACCGGTTTGGAGGATGGCGTTACTGTTACAAGAAGATCTGCACCCTCTACCGCTTCATCGGAAGATGATGCCGCAACGATCTTTGCTCCGTATGATTTCAGTTCCTCATTCATCTGATCTGCAAATGCTTTTGTACGTTCCGGATTCATGTCATACACACGGACTTCCTCCAGATCTCTGACTGTCAACATCGCCTCCAGCTGAGTTGCTGCCTGTCCGCCTGTTCCGATCAGTGCACCGATGCGGCTGTCTTTCTTTGCAAGAAGATCAAATGCAGCTCCTGTAGCTGCTCCCGTACGAAGCTGTGTCACATAAGTTCCGTCCAGCACAGCCTCCACAATTCCGGTTGTTCCGTTAATCAGAAATACCTGCGCCGGTGAGGACGGGAGTCCCTGATCAATATTGTGCGGGAAAATGTTCACTACTTTTAAGGAAGCAGTATCCATCTCTTCCACATAAGCAGGCATGAAAAGAAAACATCCGTCATATTTCGGTGCCTGAATGTTGGTCCGGATCGGTGAATCACATTTGCCTTCCACTACAAGCTGAAACGCTTTTTTGTCCGCTTCTACAGCGTCTTTCATGGTAAATACCTTTTTGATATCTTCTTTTGATAATAATAACATTTCTGAACCTCCTGTTCTCCTTGGATCCTATCGTTTAAAGCGCGCATCCAGTCCCCACGGTTGCATAGCGCCTCCTTCTTCGGCCGGTCTGCACATTTTTGCGTAAATATTCAGGCATCCTTTTTCTTCTTTTAAAGGCGGACATACCCAGTTTGCCTTTCTTCTTGCCAATTCTTCATCGGAAACAAGCAGGTTAACCTCTCCGTTCGGAATATCGATTACGATTTCATCCCCATTTTCTACAAGCGCAATCGTTCCTCCATCGTATGCTTCCGGTGAAACATGACCGATGATCGCTCCATAGTTAAATCCTGAGAATCTGGCATCTGTGATCAGTCCTACACTCTTATGCAGTCCCAGTCCGATCAATGCGTCAATGCTCAGCATCAGCTCTTTCATACCCGGAGCACCTTTACATCCTTCATAACGGATGACAATGATATCACCCGGTACGATTTCTCCTGCCTGAATTGCCTCAAATGCCGGACGATCTCCTTCGAATACTTTTGCTTTTCCTTTCAGATATTTCACTTCTTCGTATACGGCTGTCGGACGGACAATCGCACCATTTGGTGAAAGGTTTCCTCTTAAAATCTTCAGTCCTGGTTCATGGAATAATGGACGTTCCAGGGAATGAATTACTTCATTTTCTTTTGGCGTTACTTTGGAAAGAAGTTCTTTCCATGTGCAGCCATACATGCTCGGAGCATCAGTAAACAATTTGCTTTCCAGCATCTTCATCACATTCATGACACCGCCTGCATAGTGAAAATCCACCACAGTATACGGGCCGCTTGGTACTACCGCGTTGATGCAGTAGATTTCATCTGCGTATTTTTCAAAATCTTCCAATGTCAGTTTAATTCCCAGTTCATATGCATAGGAAAGGATGTGGAGAACTGCATTGGTAGATCCTGCCACTGCCATATCAAACATAATAGCATTGAGAAGCACTTCTTTTGTAATCAGGTCTGACGGCTTTCTTCCCTCTTTTGCCATCTTTACAGCGTATTTTCCGGCTTCTCTTGCTCTGCGGAGTTTTGCATTATCAGATGCAGGGATTGTAGAAGTACCCGGAAGAACCAGATTCAGCACTTCTCCAAGCATCTGCATTGTATTTGCCGTTCCCATTGACGGACATGCGCCAAAGGACGGGCAGACATTGTCTTCCATATCCATCAATTCTTCTTCTGTAGCACCGGAAAACCTTGCAGAATCCAGATCTGCTTCCACTACGGTTTTCCCACAGTACTGTCCCGGCTGCATGGAACCGCCGGTCACGATCATGGACGGAATGTCCAGACGCATTGCCGCAAGGTAGCATCCGGCAATAATATTGTCACAGGATGCAACCATAACAAGGCCGTCGAAATTGTGTACACGTGTAACAAACTCCACAGACATTGCTACGATGTCTCGACCAACCTGTTCGTATTTCAGCTCTTCTGCCCCGTTTGCGATGTTTCCGCAAGTTGCCGGAATTCCAAATTCCACCGGCACTCCGCCTGCTGCCCAGATTCCTTCTTTTACCGCTTCAGCGATCTGTCTTAAATGAGCAGATCCCGGAGATCCTGACATATATGAATTCGGAACCCCGATATGCGGCTTCTTACGGATATCCTCGTCGGAATATCCTGCCGCTTTCATCATAACTCTTCGGTGCGCCGCCTCGGCACCATTCCAGTATTCTGTTCCCATATTTTCCTCCTGTCTGCGCTTTGCTTTTTCTTCAATCTCTTGACAAACAAATTGCCTCTGATGATAATAATAAATTAGAATTCAGAATTTCTGTATTAATTTTTTCTAATTATATCATTCGCTTTTTCTTATATCAACGTATGCAATATAGAAAACCATTTTAATTCAGTTTTTCTTATGATAACTATTAAAGAATAAATAGTAGGTGTGAATATGAATAAGTATAAAACGATTTTAAGCGTCTGTGAGACGCACAGTATCTCAAAGACCGCAGCACTGTTAAATTATACGCAGTCGGCAGTCAGCCAGACGATCAAAAACTTTGAAAAAGAGCTTGGGCTGGAACTTTTCATCCGATCTAAAAATGGGATGGAACTGAAATCAGATATGTCCTGGATTGTAGAGTCTCTCCGCGCGATCTGTGATGCCGAAAACCAGATTGCCAGGACAGCGGCCTCTCTCAGCAATCTGGACAGCGGCCTCATCCGAATCGGTACCATTCAGAGTATTTCCTATCACTGGCTTCCGGGCATTATCAAGGATTTTTCCGAGGAATATCCGAATATCCTCTTTCAACTTACAATTGGCGGCTTCGGTGAACTGAAGAGAAAGCTTATGGCAAACGAACTGGACTGTATTTTTGTGTCCGAGTTTTCTGTTCCGGGTCTCCCGTTTGTCCCTCTTGGGAGCGATGAACTGATGCTCGTCACTCCCATTTCGCATCCTCTGGCAAAATATCTGTCCGTCTCCCTGGCAGACGTCAACAATCAGGACTTCATTCTTTCCGCGGACGGCCTGGACTACGAGACCGGAAAAATCTTCGAGCTGAACCAGATTTCTCCGAACATCCGCTATCAGCTCAATGAAGATTTCACAACACTGAAAATGGTAGAACAGGGCTTTGGCATTACCATTTTGCCCAAGCTTCTTCTCCACAATGCGCCATTTGAAGTCTGTATCCGCTCTTTCACGGAACATTACACCCGGACGCTCGGAATCGCCCTTCCATCCGGAATCACACCGTCCAAGGCAATTTTACAGTTCCGGGCATTCGCAGAGCACTGGTGCCGGGAAAACCTATGAAGAAATGAAAATGATTTAATCCTCAGATACTGCAGAGTTCACTTTCGCCGATTCTGTAAAAGCAGGAATCTACGATGATCTTCAGATTGATTGCAGTTCATTAAATCTTTTATAGCAGAAAAGGGGATGTGAAAAAACTCGATTGAGTTTTTTCGCATCCCTCTTTTTGCTTT
>CAUWJP010000046.1:0-16229 GCA_963559135.1 uncultured Sellimonas sp. | reverse complement strand
CTTTCATTACTATTTGTGCCGCCGACTTGGCGGCGGAATGGAGATTATTATGGCAAAAAAGTGGTGGCAGGACAGGGTAATATATCAGATTTATCCAAGGAGTTTTCAAGACAGTAATGGGGATGGAATCGGTGATCTCTCAGGTATCATCTCAAGATTGGACTATCTGGAAGATCTTGGAGTGGATGCGCTGTGGCTTTCGCCAGTGTACCAATCTCCGCAGGATGACAATGGATACGACATTTCGGACTATCAAAATATTGATCCGATGTTTGGCACACTGGACGACATGGAGAAACTGATTGCGGAGGCGAAGAAGAGAAATATCAAAATTATTATGGATCTGGTGCTGAATCATTCTTCTGATGAGCACCGCTGGTTCCAGGAGGCGAAGAAAAGTAAGGATAATCCGTACCACGATTATTATGTCTGGCGTGATGGCGAGGAAGGGGTGCTCCCGAATGATATGAAGGCATCCTTTGGCGGTCCGGCCTGGGAGTGGGTACCGGAGCTTGGGCAGTATTATTTTCATCAGTTTTCCGTAAAACAGCCGGATTTGAACTGGGAAAATCCAAAGGTCAGACAGGAGATTTACGATATGATTCTTTGGTGGATGGACAAAGGAGTTGGCGGATTCCGTTTGGATGTCATTGATCAGATTGCCAAAGAGCCGGATAAGAAAATTACAGCAAATGGGCCAAGGTTACATGAATTTATCCAGGAAATGAGCAGAGAAACATTCCAGAAGGCAGATCTGATTACTGTCGGTGAGACATGGGGTGCAAACCCGGAACGAGCAAAACTTTACAGTAATCCGGATGGAAGCGAATTTTCCATGGTATTTCAGTTTGAGCATGTAATGTTAGATCAGGAAGAAGGAAAAGAAAAATGGGATCTTAGCCCGCTTCCATTTGTGGAGCTGAAGAAAAATTTTGCAAAATGGCAGAAAGAACTGCATGGATGTGGCTGGAACAGCCTGTTCTGGAACAACCATGACCTCCCAAGAATCGTTTCCAGATGGGGAAATGACAAAGAATATCGGGTGGAATCCGCAAAAATGCTTGCAACCATTCTTCACGGAATGCAGGGAACTCCATATATTTATCAGGGAGAAGAACTGGGCATGACAAATGTAATATTCCCGGATATTACTCATTACCGTGATATAGAGACACTTCACATGTATCAGGAACGAATTGAAGCAGGGTACAGCAAAGAAGAGGTTATGAAGTCTATCTATGCAAAAAGCCGAGATAACGCACGTACACCGATGCAGTGGAATGACAGCGCAAATGCAGGATTTACCCAAGGAACTCCATGGATCGAAATCAATCCAAACTACAAAGAAATCAATGCAGAAAAAGAAATCAAAGATCCAGATTCTATTTACAACTACTATAAAAAGCTGATAAAATTACGAAAAACAAACGAGATCTTCACAGAAGGAGAATTCCATCTTCTGTTAGAAGAAGACTCACAGATTTTTGCATACACACGCACAACAGAGAAAGAAACTATGTGTGTGATCGCAAACTTTACAGACACACCGGCACCATGCAGCTTATTGGAAAAATGGAATAAAACAGAAGAACTGATACATAACTATAAAACAAAAAACACGGATGTAATATTACGTCCGTACGAAGCAATAATCTATATTGACAGATAATTAAAAAACGACTGTATTTTGGGGACGTGTTCCGGTGCATCGGAACACGTCCCTGTAAAAGGGTGATGGTAACTATGACGGAGCTGGATTATTTTGGGATTGATGGTGCCGTTGGTGGGAATCAGGATTGGTTTTCGAATGTGGTAATGCATATCGGGGGCTGCGCGGCAGCGGCGGCTTGTGATACGTGTATTTATTTTGGAAAGAGATTTGGAAATACCGGGTGGTATCCGTTTGATATTGGAAATCTGAATAAGGATGATTATGTTGTGTTTAGTCAGATGATGAAGCCGTACATTAGGCCGCGGGTGGGCGGCGTGAAGAATCCGGAGTGGTTTGTGGATGGTTTTTCGCGGTATCTTGAGGAGCATCCAGATTCGGAGAGACCGAATCTTCGAATGGAAATTTTGTGGGGCAAGGAGCCGGAAGAGAGAGCCAGGGCGGCTTTGAAGAGCGGGATTGATCATGGGTATCCGGTGCCGTTTTTACTTTTGCGTCATCAAAACCGGGAGGTGTTTGAGGATTATATCTGGCATTGGTTTATGGTGATAGGGTATGAGGAGGCCGAGAAGGATTTCCGCATCCAGACGGCAACTTACGGAGAGAAAAAAGCGTTTTCATTTCATGAGATCTGGAATACGGGCTGTGAGGAGAAGGGCGGTATGATTTTGTATGAGCTGTCTGGGAACTGATGGACGGGATCGTGTTAGTAGGTGCTTTGTATATCGTATTTCAGAAAACGGGACGATAAAAAAGGTGACAGCTTGCCTGCCGTAGATGAGTGTGTTACAATCGTTTTAGCTTAATCAAAGATAAAGGAGAGAAATGATATGGCAAATCCAGTAGTTACGTTTGAGATGGAGAACGGGGATATCATTAAGGCGGAGTTATATCCGGAAATTGCCCCGAATACAGTTCGAAATTTTGTGTCTCTTGTAGGAAAGGGATTTTATGATGGATTGATTTTCCACAGAGTTATCCGTGGATTTATGCTTCAGGGAGGATGCCCGAATGGTACAGGTATGGGCGGCCCGGGTTATTCTATTAAGGGTGAATTTGCGCAGAATGGTGTGGCAAATGATCTGAAGCATACTCCGGGTGTACTTTCTATGGCTCGTGCGATGCATCCGGATTCAGCGGGAAGTCAGTTCTTTATTATGCATGAGGCTGCTCCGCATCTGGACGGCGCTTATGCAGCATTTGGAAAGGTGACAGAGGGAATGGATGTGGTCAATAAGATTGCCGAGACAGCGACAGATTATAGTGACCGTCCGCTGGAAACTCAGAGAATGAAAAAAGTTACGGTGGAGACATTCGGTGAAGAATATCCGGAACCGGAAACAGTATAAGGGTGTAAAATACTCCCACAGGCAGAGGAAAAGGGATTTTCTGTCTGTGGGAATTTTGTGTCTGGAAAAGATTATGGGGAAGATTTATACAGAATCTTCAGAAAATGCGTCCGGCTTTTTTATTTTACTAATGAACGGGAATGTGGTACACTATATGAAATATGGTGAAAATGAAGAAGTAAGAGGTTGACTGCAGATGAGTATGGTAAAAACCGACAAGCTTGTATTTGAATATGAAAAACGAGACGAGGAAGGGAATGTCATCGGGAAGCAGCGTGCCATTGATGAGGTAGACCTGGAGATTGAAAAGGGGCAGTTTATTGCTATTTTGGGGCACAATGGTTCTGGAAAATCTACGTTTGCCAAGCATATCAATGCACTCTTGATTCCGGGAGGCGGCACAATGTGGGTCGGCGGCCGGGATACCCAAGATGAGGATGAGTTGTGGAACATCCGACAGAGTGCGGGGATGGTGTTTCAGAACCCGGACAATCAGATCATTGCCACGGTGGTAGAAGAGGATGTCGGATTCGGTCCGGAGAATCTGGGGGTACCGTCAAAGGAAATCTGGAAAAGAGTAGAGGATGCCCTGGAAAAAGTAGGTATGCTGGAATATCGTTACAGTTCACCGAACAAACTCTCAGGTGGACAGAAACAGCGGGTGGCGATTGCAGGCGTGGTTGCCATGCGGCCGGAGTGTATTGTACTGGATGAGCCGACGGCGATGCTGGATCCGAATGGCCGGAAGGAAGTGATCCGGACGGTCCGGGATCTGCAGCGTCAGGAGAAGGTGACGATCATTTTGATCACCCATTATATGGAAGAGGTGACGGATGCCGACTATATTTATGTGATGGATAAAGGGAAAGTCGTGATGCAGGGTAATCCAACGCAGATCTTCTCACAGGTGGATCTGTTAAAGCATTATCGTTTGGATGTGCCGCAGGCAACGGCGGTAGCGGATGCGTTGATTAAGAAAGGATTTCCGGTATCTGCAGGAACGCTGACGAGACAGAAGCTGTGTCAGGAGGTTTGTGCCCTTGCAAAGGATAGAGGAGTTCTTCAGAATTCCCTCCCTCCGGAAGTAGTTAAAGATCATGCGCGTATCCGCCCGGATGAGGAGCCGATTTTAAGTCTTCGGGGTCTGAATTACGTTTACAGTCCAGGAACTGCCTATGAAAAGAAGGCCATGAAGGATGTCAATCTGGATATCTGGCAGGGAGAATTTATTGGAATCATTGGACACACCGGATCAGGGAAATCTACACTGATCCAGCATTTGGATGGTCTGATCCGTGCTACCAGCGGAGAATTATATTTTGACGGTGAAAATATTTATAAAGAGGGTTACTCCATGAAAGCTCTCCGGCAGCAGGTGGGACTGGTATTCCAGTATCCGGAGCATCAGCTCTTTGAAGCGGATGTATTGAGTGATGTTTGCTTTGGCCCGAAAAATCAGGGGCTTTCTGAGGAAGAGTGTAAAGAAAGAGCAAAAGAGGCACTGGAGATGGTTGGTTTTCCAGAGTCCTTATACAATGCATCTCCGTTTGATCTTTCAGGAGGACAAAAGAGGAGAGTAGCTATTGCAGGCGTTCTTGCCATGCGCCCTAAGGTGCTGGTATTGGATGAACCGACAGCGGGACTGGATCCGAAAGGGCGGGATGACATTTTGGATCAGATCGCACTGCTCCAGAAGACAACTCACATGACAGTGATTCTGGTTTCCCACAGTATGGAGGACGTTGCTAAATATGTGGATCGAATCGTTGTCATGAACCACGGAGAAAAGATTTTTGATGACACACCGAAACAGGTTTTTCGACATTATAAACGGCTGGAAGAAGTGGGACTTGCCGCACCGGAAGTGACATATTTTATGCACGAACTGCGAGAAGAGGGAGTCCCGGTTTCTACAGATATCACCCTTGTGGAGGAAGCAGCCGATGAAATAGAAAGGGTATTAAAATAATGATACGAGATATTACAATAGGCCAGTATTATCCGGCGAAGAGCCCTATTCATAAACTGGACCCGCGTGTAAAGATTGTCAGTACACTGTTGTATCTGATTTCGCTATTTTTATTCCGGAGCATTCCGGGCTATCTGATTGCTACGATTTTTCTCTTTGGATGCATTAAATTATCCAAAGTCCCGGTAAAATACATTCTCAAAGGATTGAAGCCGATTTTCATCCTGCTGTTGATTACGATTCTTTTTAATCTGTTTTTGACAACCGGCGGCAGAATTTTGATTCACGTCGGGGTCTTCCGGGTGACAGAAGAAGGACTTCGGACAGCAGTTTACATGGCAATTCGTCTGATTTATCTGATTATGGGCGCATCTTTAATGACGTTCACGACAACACCGACGGCACTGACTGACGCCATCGAAAGTCTTCTTCGACCGCTGAACCATCTGCATGTGCCGGTACATGAAATCGCGATGATGATGTCCATTGCACTTCGATTCATTCCGATTCTTCTAGAGGAGACGGACAAGATCATGAAAGCTCAGATAGCAAGAGGAGCGGATCTGGACAGTGGAAATATGATCCAGAAGGCAAAGGCTATGATTCCGATTCTCGTGCCGCTGTTTGTCTCAGCGTTCCGGAGGGCCAATGACCTTGCCATGGCAATGGAGTCCAGATGTTACCGGGGCGGCGAAGGCAGGACAAAGATGAAGCCGCTTGTCTACAGTAGCCGGGATATCCGTGCATATGTGATCGTAATCGTATACATGGTCGTTGCGGTGGGAGCAGGTAGATTTCTGCCGTTTCATATCTGGATTTTTTAATGGAAAAGAAAGCACTCTCAGTGGGAGGGGGCAAAAGAAGAATAAAACTTAGATTTGAGAAAAAGGATCTTTTTATCAGCAAAACGGTAAAATAGATTCTTTTTTTGATACAATGGAAACATGACAGACAGGTGTCATGTTTTGTATGCTATAGTCAAAGCGGAAAGGAAGGAAGATCATGAAGATTGACCGTCTGATCGGAATTTTATCTGTTTTATTACAAAAAGAGAGTGTAACTGCGCCGGAGCTTGCCAGACAGTTTGAGGTGTCCCGAAGAACTATCAGCCGGGACATCGAGGACCTTTGTATGGCAGGAATTCCCATCGTGACCCGTCAGGGGAAGGATGGAGGCATCTCGATTATGGAGAATTTCCGTATCGACCGCACTCTTCTGACCAATGCGGAAATGCAGGATATTCTGGCAGGACTTCGAAGTCTGGACAGTGTCAACGGTACGAACCGTTACGGTCAGTTGATGGAAAAGCTGTCTGCCGGCTCCTCGGACTTTATGACCGGAAATCAGTCTGTACTGATTGATCTTTCCTCCTGGTATAAAGCTTCCCTTGCGCCGAAGATCGAGCAGATCCGAAGGGCGATTGACGAAAAACAATATCTGGAATTTCTCTATTATTCTCCGCGGGGAGAGATGAAGCGGACAGTGGAGCCGTACTATCTGGTGTTTCGCTGGTCCAGCTGGTATGTGTGGGGATGGTGCCGGATCAGGAGTGATTTCAGGCTGTTTAAACTGAATCGTATGGAGAAGATCCGAGTGCTTTCTGGGCACTTTTTGGGACGGCAGATTCCTATGCCGGATCTGAGCAATGAGCGGATTTTTCCTGGCGGGATTCGTGTCCAGGCACTCTTTGAGCCGAAATGCAAGTGGCGTCTGGTGGAAGAATTCGGAACAGGGTGTTTTGAGGAACAGACAGATGGGAAGCTGTTGTTTCATGGAGATTATACGAATGAAGCAAATTTGATCTCCTGGCTTTTGACCTTTGGGGATCAGGTGGTGTTGCTGGAACCAAAGGAGCTCCGGGAAAAATTGAAGGAGCGGATCCACCGGATGGCAAGTCGGTATGAAGAAAAATAGGAGGAAACAAGATGAGATATGAGTGGATGGATGCGTACTTGTTAAAAAAGCGGGGCGTGACGAAGGATTACCAGCCGGTCTGGAACTGGATCCGATACCATGTGGGCGGAAAAATGTTTGCAGCCATCTGCCTGGATCAGGAGAAGCGCCCTTATTATATCAATCTGAAGCTGGAACCGATAAAAGGTGAGATATTCCGAAGTCAGTACGAAGACATTCTGCCGGGGTACTATTCCGATAAAATCAACTGGAATTCGATACGTCCGGACGGGGCGGTGCCGGACGATCTGATGAAAGATATGTTGGATGAGTCGTATCGCCTGGTGCTGGAAGGATTCAGCCGGAAACGGCAGCGGGAAATTCTGGGTATTACCTGCTGCGGTTCAGACTGTCAAGCCTGCAGCTGTTATGGATCCATCTGCGAGGGATGTAATGGGCTTTTCGGAAAAGTATTTCACGCTCCGGAAGGAAAGACCTGCTCTATTTACCGGTGTGCTGTTTACAAAAAACATCGGACCAGCTGTGCAGGATGTGAAGATCTACCGTGTGAAATATGGAGAGTAACGAAAGATTCCGCTATGGATAAAGCGGAATTTGAAGCAGACATCCATCAGAGGATGGAGAACCTGAAAGGAGCATATGAAAATGACATTTGACTATAAGAAAGAATACAAAGAATTCTACCTTCCGCCGAAAAAGCCGGGGATTGTGCAGATCCCGAAGATGCAGTATGTGGCAGTCAGGGGAAAAGGTAATCCAAACGAACCAGGCGGTGCGTATCAGAAGGCTATGGAGATTCTGTACGGAATTGCATATACGATCAAAATGAGCTATAAAGGAGAACACGCTATTCCGGGCTATTTTTCCTATGTGATTCCACCCTTGGAGGGGCTTTGGAAGATGCCGGGAGGGATCGATTTTAGGAGAAAAGAAGAGTTCACATGGATCTCTATGATCCGCCTGCCGGAGTTTGTAACCGAAGAGGAGTTTGCGTGGGCAAAAAAGGAGGCAGAGCAGAAAAAACGAACCGATTTTTCCAAGGCCGAGTTTTTCGTCTATGAGGAGCACACTTGTGTGCAATGTATGCATATTGGAGCCTATGATGATGAGCCGGAAACGCTCCGAAAGATGGAACGTTTTGTGATGGAGGAAGGATATCAGATGGATTTAACCCAAAACCGTCTGCACCATGAGATTTATCTGAGCGATCCAAGGCGCACGGCTCCGGAAAAACTGAAGACCGTGATTCGTCAGCCTGTCAGAAAAGCAGAAGAAAACAATAAAAAACGGCACTGGTTCCGCCAAGGTAGAGGGGAATTTCTGACCTTGGCAGGGGTGGTGCCATTTTGATGTCTGTGTCCTTATTCTGAAATAGATCCGGTTGGCCGGTTGGAAACCGGAATGCCGTTAACTTCCACGCTGTCACTGAGCTGAATGACGAGGTATGGGATGCCGTCAATCAATTTTGTTTCTACCAGATCGGTCCGATCCGGATTTACCTTGATGACCACATCCGGAGTCTTTACCTCGAAGGTACGGGTATTGGCCACGTTGGTCGCCAATAGAGACGGCTCGTCTCCCGCAGCGGCCTCAAATTCCCGGTCAAACTGCTCCAGATTTTCTTCCTTGGCACCACTTCGCTCCAGAAGCTTTTTCACATCCGCTTTGTCGAGGCGGAGCGGCTCCGGCTCATCTTTATGTTCTTCAATCATCTCCGTAAGGTTATCATGCAGTGTCTTGACAGTGTCAAAATTGCAAGAATCCCCAAGCGTATCACTGACCAGATACTGGAAGGTGGATTTCTGATCCCCCGCAGGCATCGGTACATGACAGCCAAGGACATTGTCAATCAGATCATTCTGAAATTCTTTCGCGTTTTTGGAATAATACAGTAGACTGTGGATATCTGTGGAGCGGTCATTAAACGCTGGAAACAAAAATCCGATATCCGGCATTTCCACGATCCAGTCACGGATCCGATCCTCAATATGATTGGTCTCCGAATTATAGCAGAGCCCTGCCTTGGAAAGCTTCACCGGGCAGATGCTGCAAAGGAGAAATTCGTATACTTCGTCTGAAGCATCAAACATTTCTTCTCCGTCGGAAGATTTTCCAGGAACATCGTAGTTTGCGTGGATCAGAATAATATAATAATTTTCTCCATAGTTATAAAAATCGATGATCTTCTGATAAAACTCATCCAGAAGAGAATCGTCCTGAAGCTTACTGTCCCGAAGTCTCAGAAGAAACTCCTGTGTACCGCCGGACGTTTCCTGCTCCAGCGGAAATTCCATATCCATCAGATTTTTCCCGATTCCTCCGGAAAGCGTTTTCTTAAACAGATCAAAATATTTAAACATTTCCTCCTCCGGAAGAGAAAGAAACGCATCTTTCGATTTCGTCTTTATTGTCTTTTCCCCGTCCACATAGCAGCCACAGATCCTCGTAATGGCACAGTTGGCAGGAGAAAACTGCTTTTTGATTTCTGCAATTTCTTTTTTATTCATGTTCGTTCACCTCGCAAATTATCTTAACATGAAAGACAAAAATGTACAAGAAAAAGGGAAAGGGAGGAACGGAGAAAGGAAGGAGTAAGAGAACAGACTGGATCCGGCAAAAAAAGTTTTTTCTTTGCCTGGGGTGTGTTAAAATGAAGAAAGCAAACAGACGAAGGAGATCAGAACGTGAAACGAATCAAACTGACCGTCGCATACGACGGCACCAACTATTGTGGCTGGCAGGTACAGCCAAATGGAATCACAATTGAAGAAGTACTGAATAAAAAACTTAGCAGGCTTACTGGAGAAGATATTCACATCATCGGAGCAAGCAGAACGGACTCCGGTGTTCATGCACTTGGAAATGTGGCAGTTTTTGATACAACAAGCACAATTCCACCGGAACGGTTCGCCTATGCCATCAACCAGAGACTTCCTGAAGATATTGTAGTCATACGGTCAGAGGAAGTCCCTTTGGACTGGCATCCAAGATATCAGGACTGCACCAAATACTACGAATATCACATTCTCAACAGACCACTCCCGGATCCGCTGAAACGCCTGACCACAAGCCATGTCTCCTTCCCGCTGGATGAAGCCAAAATGCAAGAGGCGGCCAATTACCTCATCGGCACACATGATTTCAAAAGCTTCTGCAATATCCGCACCAACACGGACGACACCGTACGCACGATTTACAGCCTCAATGTTGTCCGGGACGGAGAAGAAATCACCATTTACATCAGTGGAAACGGCTTCCTGTACAATATGGTACGCATCATCGCCGGCACACTCATCCGCGTAGGCCGAGGATTCTATCAGCCAGAACAAGTCAAAGAAATCCTCGAAACAAAAGAACGCACCGAAGCCGGCGTCACTGCACCACCGCAAGGCCTCAGACTCGCAAAAATACAATATTCATCGGGGACGTGTTCCGATTCAAAGGTACACGACGTAAATGAGTAAAAAATGACCTCCAGCCCAGTAAAATCAAGGGGTGGAACTAATTGTCAGATAATTTTCATTGGGGACGTGTTCCGGTGCATCGGAACACGTCCCCGGAAAGGAAGAGAGATGGAAAAGATCTATTTTGATAATGGGAGTACGTCGTTTCCGAAGGCGCCGGGTGTGGGGCGTGCGATGGCGGAGCTTTTGGAGCGGGGGGCGTTTAATATTAATCGTGGCGGCTATGAGGGTGCGTATGAGGTGGCAGGCCGGGTGCTGGATACGCGTGAGATGCTTGCGAAATTGTTTCATGCGGAAAGTTCCAGACAGGTCATTTTTACACCGGGAATTACTTGGTCGTTGAATATGCTATTAAAAGGACTGTTGCGGGAGGGGGATCATGTGGTGGTCTCCGGCATGGAGCACAATGGTGTGATGCGCCCATTGGAACAACTGAGAAAGACGGGTGGAATTTCCTATGATGTAGCAAAAACATCATCAGAGGGTGAGGTGACAGTCGAGGCTGTGGAGGAGAAGATCGGCCCAAGGACCAAGTTGGTGCTTGTGCTGCACGCCTCCAATGTGTGCGGGACGGTGCTTCCAATTGAAGAGATTGGAGAAGTCTGTAAACGGCATGGTGTCTTTTTTGCGGTAGATACTGCTCAGAGTGCGGGGACACTTTCCATCGACATGCAGAAAGCGAACATTGATTTTCTGGGATTTACTGGACATAAGGGGCTAAAAGGCCCGCAGGGGATTGGTGGCTTTTTGATTTCGCCGAAGCTTAACGCCTGTGTACGGCCAGTGATTCTTGGTGGCACCGGAAGTCATTCGGATCTGCTTTCTCAGCCGGAAGAGCTGCCAGACAAGTACGAGAGCGGAACAATGAATCTTCCGGGGATTATTGGACTTCATGCGGCTCTTTTTTATTTGGAAAAGACGGGAATCCATGTGATCCGCAGAAAAAAGGAACAGCTGACTGCCCGGTTTCTGGAAGGAGTCAGTGAGATACCAGGAGTGCGGGTGATCGGAAAGAAGTCGATGGAGCACCGAACAGCAGTAGTCTCACTTGATTTTCCAGAGATGGACAATGCAATTGTAGCATTTCTTCTGGAACAGGAGTACGGGATCATGACGCGGGTCGGCCTGCACTGTGCACCCCTGGCTCATCAGAGTCTTGGAACCTTTCCAAAAGGGACGGTACGGTTTTCCTTCAGTGAGCAAAATACGGAAGAAGAAATTGTCAGAGGTATTGAAGCGGTCAAGCAAATTGTAGAAAATAGAGATTATCTATAAACACCTATAATCATGTAAAAAAACGATAGCGCAATCTGCCGGGTGAAATTGAAGCAGCTCCGGAAACATGTTACCCTTAACATAAGAGAAACATTGACGGACAAAGGGCGCGGCTTACCAGCAGCCGTGTTTTTGTTTCGTGACAAAGGAGGAAAAGAAATGGCAGATTATCATCAGATGTGGAAAGATCTTGGAATGGACGTAGAGACCCACGATCAGCTGTGCGAAGTGCTTCCGCAGGCGTTTGGAGATGTGTATCTTTCACAGGAAAACAGACCGGAAGGAATGGATTATTATAATTTTGTTGTTGCGGAGATCCACGGCGTTCGGCCGGCAGAGCTCATTGAGCATCAGAAAAAAGGTGGAAAAGTATTTGGAACGTTTTGCGTATATGTACCGGATGAAATTGTGTTCGCGGCAGATGCGATTGCAACGGGGTTGTGCGGCGGTTCTCAGTTCTGGGTTCCAGGTGGTGAGAAGGTGCTGCCGACCAATACCTGTCCGTTGATCAAGGCATCCGTAGGAGCAAGACTGGACCGGACATGTCCGTTCTTCCGGATTGCGGATATGTATGTAGGTGAGACGACCTGCGATGGCAAGAAGAAAGCATGGGAAATTCTGGCAGAAGATGTGCCGGTTCATGTCATGGATCTTCCGCAGATGAAGCGGGAAAAGGATGTCAAAGCATGGGCAGATGAGATTCGTACATTCCGCGGTGTGGTAGAAGAGATGACAGGCAATCAGGTGACGGCAGAATCTCTGCACAATGCCATTGTTCTGATTAATAATAAGAGACGGGCCCTTTCCAGATTGTATGATTTAAGAAAGAATGAAAAACTTCCGATCAGTGGAAAAGATGTCCTTTTGATTTCCCAGATCGCATTCTATGATGATCCAACCCGGTTTACTGAGATGACGAATAAGCTTTGCGACGAGCTGGATCAGAGAGTGAAAGACGGTGTCAGCGTATTTGCGGAAGGAACAAAGAGAATCATGCTGACGGGTACTCCGCTTGCGATTCCGAACTGGAAGATTCACAACCTGGTAGAAACAAGTGGCGGAGCGGTAGTCTGTGAAGAGATGTGTACAGGTACCCGGTACTTTGAACGTCTTGTGGACGAGGCAGAGGGAACGGTGGATGAGCAGATTGATCATCTGGCAGAGCGCTATATGGGTATCAACTGTGCATGTTTTACACCGAACTCTGCGCGAATCGATGACATTATCCGTCTTGCAAAGGAATATAAGGTAGACGGAATTATTGACGTGAACCTGAAATTCTGTAGCCTTTATGATTGTGAAGGTTACCATGTAGAAAAAGCGCTCAAAGAGGCAGGAATCCCGGTACTTGGAATTGAAACGGATTATACGGACAGTGATGCACAGCAGCTGCGGACCAGAATCAGCGCATTTATCGAAATGTTAAACAGCTAAAGAAAGCTGGTGCAGGCATGATTTCATATTATGTACTTTTTCCCAATCACGATAATGGGATGCGGCTTTACCGGGAAATGAAAGAAAACGGCCTGAAATGTACGATTGCTCCGACTCCACGTGAGGCGAGCAAGTGCTGTGGCATTTCACTTCTTGTAAAAAAAGAGGACTTGGATCAGATAAGACAGATTGTTAAGAAAAAACAAATTGAAATTCTTCAGATTGCAGAAATCAAAAAAGATATCGATCCCAACAGGGACCGGTATTGTTGAAAACAGGGGACGCCGAAAAAGCGTCCCCAAATCATGATGGAGGGAATGAAACATGAATTACGTAGGAATCGATATCGGCTCAACCGCTTCCAAAGTCGTTGTAAGAGGGGATGCAAACGCACATTTTGTACTTCCGACCGGATGGAGCAGTAAGGAGACAACGAAGAAGATTAAAGAGCATTTAAAAGAGCTGGGAGCAGATGTGGAAAACGAGGATACCCGCGTTGTTGCCACCGGATATGGACGTGTGGCTGTAGATTTTGCGGATCACGTGATCACAGAGATCACCTGCCATGCCAGAGGAGGCAGAGAACTGGCACATGGAGACTGTGCAGTGATTGATGTAGGCGGACAGGATACGAAAGTGATTATGGTGGAACATGACATGGTTGTGGACTTTCTGATGAATGACAAATGTTCAGCAGGAACCGGAAAATTTCTGGAGATTATGGCAAACCGGCTGGGTGTGACTATTGACGAACTTTTTGAGATGGCAGAGTCAGGAGAGGTTCTTCCAATTAGCTCCTTGTGTACGGTATTTGCTGAATCCGAGGTTATTAACTACATTGGTGAAGGACAGAAACGGGAAAATATCGCCGCAGGAGTCGTGGATTCCGTAGCGGCAAAGGTGGCACAGCTGGCACAGAGAAAGGACCTTCCGGATCGCATCATCCTGACCGGAGGACTGAGCCACAGTGTTTATTTTACCGATATTCTCAGTAAAAAAATCGGAAAAAAAGTAGAACCGACGGAAAACGGACGCTACGCAGGCGCACTTGGCGCATCTTATCTGGCAGAAGAAAAAAAGAAAAGAGTATAGTTTATAAGGTGACAAATTTGTCTATCGACGGGATGTCCCAGTGGGGGAGGTAAAATATCTTTTGAAGATGACAGAGTAGATAGTCTGTGATGTGGTACGGGGAATCGGATATAAAAACATTTCCAATCTTATCCGGCAGTTTCAGAAACATTACGGAATCACACCCAAATAAAATCAGAAAAGAAAAAGGAAAATGAATAATTTTTTTGTGGGAAAATGCCATTTCTTTCTAAAGGCGATTAGAAAGAAATGGTATTTTTACATTTTTTTTGAATTTTGTAAAGATGAGAAATAGAAAAGCATGCAGATAAAACTACCTTCCCATCTGACCCTTGAAAAAAGGGAAAAGGGTAGAGTATAATGGTATCCGTAACAGTATCTGGCCTTTGAAAGTCCAAATAAGATGCAGGAACTTAGGATCAGAAAGAAAGCAGGGGAAAATCGTATGAAAATTTCAACAAAAGGAAGATATGCGCTCAGACTGATGTTGGATCTGGCCCTGCAAGATCAGGAAAAACCGATCCGACTTAAAGATGTCGCGGCCAGACAGGAAATTTCTATTAAATATCTGGAAAGTATCGCAGGAGTTCTGGCGAAAGCAGGATATATACGAAGTCTGCGAGGAGCACAGGGCGGATATCATTTACGATATCAGGCAGATCAGTACAAAGTAGGCGATATTCTAAGGCTCACAGAAGGGAGCATGGCACCGGTAGAGTGCCTGGAGAATAAGGAAAACAACTGCCCGCGCGCGGACAACTGCACTACACTTAGGCTTTGGAAGGAACTCGATGCGGCAGTTAGAGGTATTATTGATAACTATACACTTGCAGACCTTGTTACATGGGAAAAGCAGAGGGAGAATCAAATATGACACATGAAGTATCGTTTACGGAGCAATTAAAAGAAAAAGTCTTTGCCGGAAAGAATATTACAAGGCAGGAGGCACTGCGGTTGAAAGAAGAACCGCTGGAACAACTTACCTCTGCTGCGGATGAAATCCGTAAGCATTTTCTGGGAGAACAGTTTGACATGTGCTGTATCATTAATGGAAAAAGCGGGAAATGTTCAGAAAACTGCAAATTCTGTGCACAGTCCGCATTCTACCATACCGGCGCAGAAGCCTATCCACTTTTGGATATGGATAAGATTCTGGAAGATGCGAAAGAAAAAAGAAAACGGGGAGTACCAAGATATTCCATTGTGACATCAGGGAAACGGCTCTCTGATAAAGAGATAGAAGATATGTGCCAGACTGTGACAAAAATCCGGCAGGAAACAGGGCTTTCAGTCTGCGTCTCCTTCGGGTTATTGGATGCCAGACAATTTGAACAACTAAAACAAGCCGGAGTAACCAGAATTCACAACAATCTGGAAACCTCTCGGCGTTACTTTCCTCAGGTCTGTACCAGTCATAGCTTTGAAGATAAAATCAATGCCATTCGGGCAGCAAAAAAAGCAGGACTGGAAGTATGTAGCGGAGGCATTGTAGGCCTTGGCGAAACGTGGGAAGACCGAATCGATCTGGCACTTACCCTTCGGGAACTGGAAATCAAAAGTATACCTGTCAATATGCTTAATCCGATACCAGGTACTCCTTTCGAAAAGAATAAAAGACTGACAGAAGAAGAAATGAGACGAATCGTGGCAGTACTACGATTCCTGTTACCAGATGCTTTTATCAGACTGGCCGGGGGACGCGGATTACTGAACGATAAAGGAGAAAGTTGCTTCCTTTCCGGCGCCAACGCCACTATCACAGGAGATATGCTTACAACAGCAGGCTACACCGTAGAAAGCGACAGAACCATGCTGGAAAAATTAGAATATAAACTTGCTGATCCTGACAAAGCGGACAATTAAATTTCAGGATTACAAAAAGAGAAAACAAAAAAACAAAGCAAAAAAACAATTTTATATTCAAAAACATAGGGGCTTATACCAAGTAATCACCATTTTTACACAGGTATCAAGGACCCTTTTTCAATATCTTTTAATATTTTTAATATCACCACTTTACAACTTTTTCATAAAAAAAATATCGTACAGGACTTTCTGATGTA
>CAUWJP010000045.1:0-17361 GCA_963559135.1 uncultured Sellimonas sp. | reverse complement strand
AAATAAAGAATTTAGTTGAGAAAATGGGTTCGCAAGACACCATAAAAGGTGCTTTTCGTGCATCTATGCGTAAGAGAAATGAATTGTTAGCACATGAATTTAGCGCCTATGAATCCGAAGTAAAGGCAATAAACGAAAGCCAACCAGAACTGTCCGTAGAGTTAACGTTCAAGGGAGACAAGGACACTTTTAGAGATTTGCTTAAGAATGCGTTCAGAGGTTCTAACTTAAAAGACGCTAAGCGGCAGATACTTTCTGAGAATTTTCCGGATTTCCTAGCATTGATTGACGATATTATTTTGGATGATGGAAAAAAGTGCAAAGCAATTCTTTCGGAAAACGAGTACGGAAAAGTGAAGGAAAAAATTATATCGCAATATGGTGAACTAATCCGTAAAGTTACGCCCAATAAGGTGGAGATCAAATATCACGGGAAATTGCTTAAGCAACATTCGCTGGGACAGCGCGCATCTGCACTTGTGCTGTTTATTCTTACGAAAAGCGAAAACGATGTCATCATTATAGATCAGCCAGAAGACGATTTGGATAATAAAGTGATTTATGATGAGGTAATCAAGGCCATTCGAGACAAAAAAACGGACATTCAATTCCTATTTGCAACGCATAATGCTAATATCCCGGTATTAGGAGATGCCGAAAAAATAGTGGCGGCTGAATACAGCGAAGGTAAGATAATACCTATACAGGGAAATATAGATAGTCCAGCAACGCATAAATTGATAGTTGATATCATGGAGGGTGGACAAGAAGCTTTTGAACGCAGACAAATGATCTACACAGCATGGAACTAATGATGTCACGTTCTGTAAGAGCGTATTGTGAAGCTACTGATGAGCTGGAGGTGTTTATTCTCAATAAGGACTTGGATGTAAACGCTATTGTAGGGAGAATTTGAGATGTAAGTGAGCTGTTATAAGAGATGACACGACAAGAATTATTTACATGGATACGTCAGCAGTACGGCACAGAGCCGGAGTACCCCTGGCATGACTGGAATGCTGTGCTGCGGCACAACGACAATAATAAATGGTATGGTGTAGTTCTGGAAGTATCTGCTGATAAGTTGGGACTGCCGGAGGCAGGCATCATTGATGTCCTCAATGTAAAAAGTGATCCGCTGCTGATCGGCTCTCTTCGCGGGCAGGACGGCTATTTTCCGGCCTATCACATGAACAAGGAGAAGTGGCTCAGTATTCAGCTTGGCAAACCGGAATTAGATGATGCTATCAAAGACCTGCTTTCTTTGAGTTATGAGCTAACAGCTCCGAAAAAGCGCAACCCAAAATCATCAGCAAAAAATCCGGGAGATTCCGCAAATGGCAAAGAAAAAGAAAATGACAAAGGCTGAGCGAAAGGAAGCACGCCTCCGAAAAGGCAAGCAGTGGCTGCTCACCTATACCGGCTCACCGAAAAAGATGAACAAGCATTACCGGGAACGCTTTCATGTGGATGCTGTGACTGCCGCTAAAGATTTGCAGGAGCTGGGGGTCAATTATACACAGAAGCAGCTTGACCAGATTAAACAGGCTGAAGAACAGCGGCTTCGGCAGCGGAGAATGGAGCGGGAAGCGAAAGAACGGGAACGGCTGGGAGAACTGTATGAGGACTGCGATGGTCGTTTTGCCTTTATCGCCGGATATACAGATGGCGGCGCACCGTATGGTGTGATGTGGGAAGAAGTCGGCATTGATCCGGGACTGCCGTTCGAGGAAAAAGTGAAGCTCTATCACATGCAGGTGTTAGGCTGATAATTGTGCAGACGGCATCTGCACAATTTGCAACAAAAAAGAGGAGCTGGTCAAGGCTCCTCGAAGATACGTTATTTCAAAAAGTTGCTTTTATGTTCCGGTGCGTGCAGATTATATCCAAGTGTGGCCAGGTGTGCTACCTTCAGCGCAACCAGATTGATGTCGGTGGACATCGCACTGGCAATCTGCTCGGCTGTGTATCCATATTCATAGATGTAGCGAAGGACTTCATCGCTGTCCATCAAGATCTCCGCTGCTACGATGTTGGCTTCATATTCCGGTTTGGATTTCATGTCATAGAGCATGAACTCATGAATCGGGGTGGTTTTCGCCATATTCCGGTGAAGCTGGTCATGCCCTAATTCATGTGCGCATACGATGCGCAGCATATTTTCATCCAGACTGTTATTCAGAAAAATAAAGCGATTTCGCTTAATCACCCGGTACATTCCCTTCAGGGAACCAAAATTTTCGCAAAGCATGACATTGATACCAAGTTGCCTTGCAATTTCAAAAGGGTCTCTGGAACCGCAGCGTTTTACCAGTTTCTCACCGACCTGTGAAAGCTGTTCCGCATTCATCATACCACCTCCAGTTTACAGTATAGCGAAAAGTGTGTACGATAAATATCACTGATCGGATTTTTTACGCCTCGTTTTCGGGGCGTATTTTTTATTGTTCTCTTTGGCAATCCAGTAGGCATCGGTCAGAGCTTTATAAGCTCCTTCGATGGCATCTTCGCTTAATTCGCCGCCAGCGAACATACCGGTCACTTCGCTGACCAGTTCTTCAATATCTTTCGCTGCTTTTGCGCCGCCTTTTTCATGAGCTTCTACGACATAGGTGCCGCTGCTTCCCAGCAGGTACTCAGTAGTAGTATTCAGCGCATCCGCAATCTTCTGAATCGTAACCATATTGGATGGTTTGCGGCTGCCAAGCTCATAATTCTGAATTGTGCGGGCGGTTACACCGGCCTTCTCTGCAAGTTCTACCTGAGTTAAGTTGGCTTCTGTTCTTTTTTCTTTCAACCTTTCTTTGAAGACCATAGGAATACCTCTTTCTTTTTTGATAACGGACACGAACACTTTTTCATAAAAATCTATTGACACGAAAAACTGTGCTTGCTATAATGACGATGAAAACACGAAATACAATTCGTGTAATTATAGTATCACAAGAAATGCTGTGTGTCAATGCGCTCGTGAAAAGTTGTTCGTGCTTTTGCGAACGGAGAGGAGGAATACGGGATGCAAAGAGTGATTCTTCACTGTGATATGAATAATTTCTATGCCTCTGTCGAGTGTATGCTGAATCCGGAGCTGAAGAACAAGCCGGTGGCAGTGTGTGGTTCTGTGGAGGAACGGCATGGTATCGTACTTGCGAAGAACTATGCAGCAAAGGCGTTTGGCGTTTCCACGGGAGAGGCAATCTGGCAGGCAAAACAGAAGTGCCAGGATCTTGTGATCGTGGAGCCGCACTATGAGCAATATATGAAGTTTTCAAAATTAGCCCGTGAGATATACGGTCGCTATGCTGACCAGATCGAGCCTTAGGGGATGGACGAATGCTGGCTGGATGTGACCGGAAGCGGCTGCATGGGAACCGGATTTGAAATCGCAGATGAGATTCGTAGAACCGTTAAGTTTGAATTGGGACTTACGATTTCCGCAGGAGTGAGCTTCAATAAGATTTTTGCCAAGCTTGGGTCGGATATGAAAAAGCCGGATGCGATTACCTGCATCGAAGCAGATTCATTCCGGGAGAAGATTTGGTGTCTTCCGGCCTCTGACTTGCTTGGAGTCGGCAGAGCGACCGAGAAGGTTCTGTCCGGTTATGGGATTCATACCATTGGAGAGCTTGCTGCAACATCGGATGATTTCTTGAAGTGCCGCCTTGGAAAGAATGGACTGGCGATTAAGAAATATGCCAATGGACTGGATGATTCGCCGGTTATGCGTTCCGATTATGTTTCCCCAGTAAAGAGCATTGGGCACGGGATAACGACCATGCAGGATTTGGAGAATAACGCCGAAGTCTGGTGTGTCATGCTGGAACTGGTGCAGGAGATCGGAACCAAGCTGCGAGCACATAAAAAGAAAGCTGGCGGAATAGCGATTTCCATCCGCAACAACGAGCTTTACACGAAAGAGTGGCAGTGCCGGATTGGTATTCCGACACAAAGCCCTACCTATCTGGCGAAAACCGCATTTGCTCTGTTTGCAAAGAACTATCAGTGGGAGCATCCGATTCGTTCAGTGACGGTTCGGGCAATCAACCTGTTTGAAGAGGATTGTCCGATACAATACGACCTATTCACCGACGTGAAATCACTGGATCGCCAGGAACGGCTGGACGCAGCGATTGAGCAGATTCGATTCCGATTCGGGAAAGATGCGATTAAAAATGGGGTACTTTTTCAGAAAAGCAAGATGCCGACAGAGCGAAAAGTGGATTTGGTTATGCCGACAGGAATGATTGGTTAATACAGCACCGGTAGAATCTGGTGAGTTCTTTGCTAAAAGAAGTCAACACATTCGCCGGTTTACAGAGGAGGAGCGTAGAATATGTCGGAACAGAAATGTAGAAAAGTATATGTACCTGTGAATTTGGATGTGGATGCAGAGGGGAATATCCGCCCGCGTTTAATTCGATGGATTGACGGACGGGTGTATGAGATCGACCGAATGAAACATAAGTGTCGGGCTGCTTCCACGAAGGTAGGAGGCTGCGGAATCCGTTATACGGTCATGATCGGTGGGCATGAGAGCTTTCTGTACAACGAAGATGAAAAATGGTTCGTTGAAGCAAAGGAGCAGTGCCTATGATTCTTTCGCAGAAAAACATAGAAGAAATCGCTGTTGCAGTGATAAAAGATTTTCAAAAGTCCTTTTTCGGCAGCGAAGCAGATGATCCGGAAAGATTCGCGCTTCCGACACCCATTGACCAGTTTGCATCCGATTATCTGAACCTGAAGGTGTCATTTCAAAAGCTGTCCTCGGACGGAAGCATCTATGGTCTGACTGCGTATGTGGATACAGAATATCAGATTGAAGTCGATGGAAGTCAGAGGAGCATCTTCCTGAAAACCAATGATGTGGTTCTGGACAAGAGCTTCATCGAACCGGAGAATATTCGGAAACTCTGCGGAAAACGCAGGTTTACGCTGGCACATGAGTGCGCTCACCAGATATTGTTTCAGCTGGATGCCGATGACCGAAAGATAAATAACCCTATTAACACAATTTTATAAGTCATAGCTGTGCTGTGGAGCCGCTGACAGGCGAAGTCTTCCGAATGCCGCATGAGACAGAATTATGGGATACCCATGTTCTGTTTTATCGGCACAGGATTTTTTCTTCACCGTCATGCGGCTCTTTTTTTGACCTTCCGTCGATCCGGTTCTGTACCGGCTGTGCGGAAGGAGAAACGTATGTATTACGATCAGCATGTATGTGGAGCAAGAATTCAGGAATTACGCAAATCAAAAGGGTATACGCAGGAGGCCCTGGCTGAGGCGATTGATATTGATGCAAAACGCATTTCCAAAATTGAGCGCGGAGTAATATCGGCATCTTATAATGACATGATTTTGTTTTCGGAATTCTTTGGAGTAACGCTGGATTATCTGATCATTGGCAAGAGACAGGATGTGGATGCGTTGAAAAAGAGAGTGCAGGATGCCATTACGCAGCTTCAGGAAGCACTGATTTGAACTCGCAAAATTAGGTGGGCAAAGTCGCAGTTTCCGGCGTGTTATGTAAAACCGCATTCTTTTATACTTACTGTACAGCTAAGGCAACAAGGCTGATGAACTATGAAAATTGAATACTCATTCTCCAAGTACATTACTGACAGAACGAGCCTTCGACTGCACGCCATGATGCCCAACAGGGGCGAAGCGGAATCGCAGCAGCAAATGTCGGATTGCAACCGACGGTGGTGTAAAAGCCTGTCAGGGACAATGATACTTTCGTAATTCGCGGTCCGGCCATAAAGAAGGCGGGATGGTTAAATTCCAATGGAGCAGTGAAGCACACTGCCGCTTGTGAGAAATCCCCGATCTCTGGGGTGCCAAGAAAAAGTACAGAGAAACCATATTTTAAGAAAGGCTGTCAGAATAAAGCATTTGTATTATTTTCTGTCAGCTTTTATCCATAGATGATTATGGGATTGGAGGCAACCAGATGAAAGAAAACTGGGTTTACCGGCGAGGAGATATTTACCTTGCCAATCTTGGTGTTCCGATAGGATCAAAGCAGGGCGGTGTTCGTCCGGTAGTGGTTCTTCAGAACGATGTCGGCAACTTTTATTCGCCGACGATTACGGTTGCTCCTCTGACAACGAAGATACAAAAGAAAAGAAGCCAGCCGACACATTATTTCCTTCGGAAGGCAAAAGGGCTGGCAAGATCTTCGATGGTATTGGCGGAGCAGCTTGATGGTGTCTGGTGATCCATGAGATACATGAATCTGATATTGACTTTGCAGTTGTCTTCCAGTTCTCTCAGGGAGCAGTAGCCGCTGGTCATAAATCCAAAAAGTACTGTTTTTAACATGTTGACCGGATTATATCTGAGTCGTCCAGTTGTATACTCCGGAATATCTGTCAGATACTTATTTAAATCGATTCCTCCCATCAATCTGTCAAATGTTAAAACAGGATCCAGCAGATCCAAACAATCTGAAAGAAACAGTGGTAAATATCCTTGTTTTGGATTATTATAATTTATAGTTGAAATTTTCATCGCAAGTTAATTTTAACATAAAAGAGGACCTTTCGTTCATTTTGAACGAAAAGTCCTCTTTTTCCGTAGAGGCTGTTATTTCACAGCCCCTTTTTGGTTTAATCATCCAGAGCAATGGTAGTTTCGGCGGCCAGTAAAAGGAGTCTTTTGAATTCCATACATTCAGAATCAGTCATTTTTTGGGTCATGCGACGAAAAATGTCATCAATCTGTTTCTGGACAAATGGATAAACCTGGCGGGCTTTTTCTGTAGGGCGGATATCATAGGTACGTTTGTCTTTTGCATTTGTCGTGCGAATAAGAAAACCAAGTTTCTCCAGCTTAGTTACTGTTTTGGCAATCACACTTTTATCAAGTGCAAGTCGTTTGGTGATTTCATCTTGTGTCAGAACATCAAAATCACATACAATTAAGATAACAACTGCCTGTGCTGCTGTAAGAGAATACTGTTCACAGCCATTGTTAAGCCAGATATGTGATTTCCTGTATAAAATGGAGATGGCCTTAAATGGGCTGTCCACGATATTTTGCATAAAGAGAATCTCCTTTCGTGTTTATGAAACTATTATAAGCATAATGTAGGAAGTTTGCAAATCGAAACTGGTGGCAATTACAACCAACTATTGACTTGCGAAACGATATATGATATTTTAGTAAAGTGGCAACAGCCACTTGTTTTGTGCATATAATGAAAAAAGGAGTTGTATTTATATGGAAGAAGTAAAGAAAATCTGGAACAGGAAATTTGTTCTTCTTTTTATCACGAATTTGCTGGTATTGGCAGCATTTTATGCATCAATTCCCATTATACCGGTTTATTGCCAGGAGATCGGTATCACAGGATCTAAAGTTGGGATTGTGCTGACTGCAATGTCAATTGCAACGATTTTGTTTCGTCCAATAGCAGGTTATTTACTTGATAATTTTAATCGTTATCATGTATATCTTTTATTTTTAGCATTATTTTGCCTATCGTTTCCGGCGTTCATTATTTTCCCGGTATTTGGATTATTAATTGTAATCCGTCTGTATATGGGAGCAGTGTATTCCGTATGTGGATCTGCAACAATGACTCTGGCTGGAGATGTTTTACCACCGATGAAAATTACGGAAGGAATCAGCCGTTTTGCTTTTACAATATCCATTGGTATGGCAGTGGGTCCGTATGTTGGAATTCAGGTTCAGAATAATTTGAGCAGCAAGGCATCTTTTATGACTGTGTTTGCGATTACTGTAGTTGCTTTTATCTGTGTAGCATGCTGCAGGATCCATTATCCTAAAGTTCAGCGTAAGAAATTCTCCATCAAAGACTCTATCTATAAGCCAGCTTTCCCGTTTATGTTTAACATGATGTTTCTTATGATTCCATATGGAGCAGTTATCGCATATTCCTCCATATTGGCACAGGAGAAGAACTTAATGTCTGTTCTCCCGTATTTTTATATTTTCCTGGTAGTCGGTATGCTGCTTTCTAAGATATCAACGCAGAAAATGATCGATGCAGGGAAACATCGTGTTCTGGTTTGTGCGAGTCTGGTGATTCTGATTATTACGATGATCAGTTATGCATGGTTATCTTCTGGTATACATCTGCTTGCAGCCGGATTTTTCTTCGGACTTGGATACGGAATTCTTCAGCCACTTTTCCAGTCTTTTGTTACAGGAACAACTCCGGTACAGAAGAGAGGAGTTGCGAATGCTACCTATTTACTGTCTTATGATATTGGTATCGGATTGGGATCTTTGCTAATGGGATTCATGCAGGAAAGCATCGGATTACCTGTAGGATTTGCGTTGACTGCAATTGCATATCTGATCGGTGCGGTTATATATGTAGTATATGTGGATCGATATTATAGCAAACTTAGCCTGTGCGTTGTCTGCTTTGCTTTTTGGTGTTATGGGAGGAAGGGCTGCAGCAAAGGCATCCTGTGGATTTGCTTATAATTTAAGAGAGGATTTGTATGAAAAGATACAATCCTTCTCTTTTTCAAATATTGATCATTTTTCCACAGCCAGTCTGATTACTCGTATCACAACGGATGTAACAAATGTTCAAAATGCGTATCAGATGTGTCTGCGGACGATTGTAAGAGCACCGATTCTGCTTATAGTAGCAATTATTATGACAGCTTTGCTGGAATGGAAAATCAGTTTGATTTTTGTGGCGGCCGCAGTTTTGCTTGGGATTGTTGTGGCAGTGGCGATGGTTAAAGTTGCACTACCTTTTCGTATTATGTTTCAGAAATATGATAATCTTAATCTGGTGGTACAGGAAAATCTGACAGCTATAAGAGTGGTGAAATCTTTTGTCCGTGAAAAGAGTGAAATTCAGAAAATGCATGATGCCACGGGCCAGGTTTATGATTATTCCGTCAAGGCAGAAAAAATTCTCTCCTGCCTTGTTCCATGTGCCACATTTGCCATGTATCTGACCAATATTATTATTTTGCTTGCAGGAGCGAATATGGCCGTAGGCAATCTGCCGGGAAGAGTGTCGGCAGCAGATCTTCAGACGCTGGCTGCTTATTCCATTCAGATACTTACTGGTGTAGTGATGGTGGCAATGTGTATCAATTATATATCGATGTCCAAGGGAAGTATGGACAGGATTTGTGAGGTTCTGTTAGAGGAGCCAACCATTCAGACTCATGCGAAATCCATAAAAGAAGTATATGATGGATCTGTAGAGTTTGAGCATGTCGAATTTGCTTATTCGGAGAAGGCGGAAACACCGGTACTTCGGGATATTAATCTGAAGATAAAGTCTGGTGAAACAATAGGAATTATTGGCGCGACAGGATCAGGAAAATCTTCTCTCGTATCGCTAATTCCCAGATTGTATGATACTACCGGCGGAGTGGTAAAAGTAGGTGGGATTAATGTAAATGAATATGATCTGGATGTACTTCGGAATGAGGTAGCAATGGTTTTGCAAAATAATGTTCTTTTTTCAGGGTCTATCAGAGATAATCTGCTTTGGGGAGATGAAAATGCATCAGAGGAGGAGCTTCACCTTGCGGCGCAGCAGGCCTGTGCGGAAGAATTTATAGAGGAATTGCCAGGAGGATATGCATACGATCTGGGGCAGGGTGGTGTGAATGTATCTGGTGGTCAGAAACAAAGACTGTGTATTGCACGGGCATTGCTGAAAAGACCTAAAATTATTATCTTTGATGATTCCACATCTGCAGTGGATACAAAAACGGATGCAAGGATTCGTGAAGCGTTGAAGAAGTTTGCTCCATTGACAACAAAGATTATAATTGCACAACGAGTTACATCAGTTCAGGATGCAGACCGCATCGTTGTTATGGATCAGGGAAAGATTCAAAATGTAGGGAATCACGAAGAACTGCTTCGCATCTGTGACATATACAGAGATCTATATGAATCACAGATGAGTGGAAAGGAGGAGCAGTAGTATGGGAAAAGAAAACCGTTTGCAAAATGGAAAAGGTGCCAAAGATCCGATAAAGACATTAAAAAGATTATTAGGATATACGATTTCCAGATATAAAGCTGCAGGATTTTTTGTTGTTATCTTCGTTATTCTTTCATCTGCTGCCAATATTGTCAGTGTTTCAAGGTTAGCTCCGATTGCTTCTGAACTGATGAAAAACGGAAAGCATTCCGATATGTCATATATCTATTCTAATATTATGATCATGGGTATAATCTATCTCATAGGAGCATTATCATCCTTTATTTATACAAGAATTATGGTCTATATTGCACAGGGAACACTGCGTAAACTCCGTGATGAAATGTTTCAAAAGATGCAGTATTTTCCTTTGAAATTTTTTGATACGAATACGCACGGAAATCTGATGAGTTTATATACAAATGATGTGGACACAATGAGGCAGTTATTATCTCAGACCATTCCGCAATTGATTACTTCAACAATCACAATGGTAATTGCCATTGTATATATGATCTATTACAGCGTGACATTGACAGTAGTTGTATTTGTTGCGCTTGCTCTGATCCTATCTTTTGTCAACCGAAATGGAAGACGATCTTCACGTTATTTTTTACAACAGCAGATCTCTCTTGGGAAATTGAATGGTTTTGTGGAAGAAATGACAGAAGGACAGAAAGTTATCAAAACTTTTTGTCACGAACAGAAAGCCAGAGAACAGTTCAGGGAGTTAAATACGGAATTGAATCAGGTAAGCAGGAAAGCGAATACCTATGCATTTCTTATGGGACCTGTCAATGGCAATCTGAGTTATATTCAATACATTTTGGTTGCCATAGTTGGGGCTTTTTTTATCCTTTTTGGTCGTGAGAGCGGCCTGCTATCTGCATATTGTACGTCTCAAGGAGGCGGAACAGCGGCAGCCGCCGGAATGCTGGTATCGTTCCTTGCATATTCCAGGCAGATTAATGGACCGGTACAGCAGGTTTCTCAACAATTCAATGCAATTGTTATGGCTTTGGCAGGAGCGGAACGGATTTTTGAATTTATGGATACAGAACCTGAAGATGATAAGGGAACCATAACGTTGACTCACAGTGAGGACGGAAAATGGATGTGGAAGGTTCCAGCAGATAATCAGGGTATGCCTGAACTGATTCCGGTAAAAGGAGAGATTCGTTTTTCTGATGTTGTATTCGGTTATAATAAGGAAAAGGTGATTTTAAAGCATATTAGTTTATATGCAAAACCGGGACAGAAAATTGCGTTTGTAGGTTCTACCGGAGCGGGGAAAACAACGATCACAAATCTGATTAATCGGTTTTATGATATTCAATCCGGAAAGATTACATATGATGGACTTGATATAGAAAATATCCGAAAAGATGATCTTCGGCGTTCGTTAGGAATTGTACTGCAGGATACCCATTTGTTTACTGGAACAGTAATGGAAAATATTCGTTACGGAAGATGGAATGCGGATGATGAAGAGTGTATAAAAGCGGCAAAACTTGCCAACGCGGACTATTTTATCTCTCATCTGCCGGAAGAATATCAAACGATGCTGACTGGTGATGGAGCAAATTTGTCTCAGGGACAGAGGCAGTTGCTGGCGATTGCAAGAGCGATGGTTTCAGATTGTCCGGTTATCATCCTGGATGAAGCAACTTCTTCCATTGACACCAGGACAGAGAAACTGATCGAACAGGGAATGGATAAACTGATGGAAGGCAGAACTGTATTTGTGATTGCCCATAGACTTTCTACAGTAAGAAATAGCCAGGCGATTATGGTACTGGAACATGGTGAGATTATTGAACGAGGAAATCATGAGCAGTTGTTGGCACAGAGAGGAAAATATTATCAGCTTTATACCGGAGCTTTTGAATTAGATTAATCAGTAGTTAGTGGCGTATTGGAAAACGCTCGCTGCAAAAAACTGATCAAAGAGCTGTAGCAATATCGTTAATGGCTGCTGGATTTACAGGAGAGATAAGAAAAGAAAGAGGTATTAGTAATGCGAATTTCAAATCAATTTACGCTGGCAGTCCGGATTTTGGTTTATATTGATACATTTAAGGAAGATTATAAAGTGACAAGCGATTTTCTTGCAAGAAGCACGAAAGTAAAACCTGCAACTATTCGAAAAATTCTTGGACAATTGAAAACAGCAGGATTGATAGCAGGAGGGAGGAGAGCCGGAAGCGGTTTTATCCGGTATTCATTGGACGAGATCTCTTTGCTTGATGTTTATCGTGCAGTTGAATGTATTCCAAATGGGCAAATGTTTCACTTTCGTGAAAATAAAAATACAGACTATCCGGTCGGAAAAGAACGGCAGATTGTTCTGGATGAAATCCTATCAGAAGTTCAGGAAAATATTGAGAAAGAACTTTGTTCCAAGACATTAGCGGATGTCGTGGATATCGCAAAGCATATATAGATGCTTTAAGCAGAAAGGCAGAGTCTCGGCATGAGACTTTGCTTTTTATTTTTATGATCATATTGACTGTAAAGAGAAAAGAAAGTAACATGAAATTAAGCAGATTCATATAGAAAAGGAATTGAGGTGAAAGAGATGAGGAAAGAAGCTGGAATGGGAGAATGGAAGAGATTATATGATCTGGCCACAAGAATTAAGGAATTAAAGCCGTGGGAAGATTTTTGGGATTTGGATCTTATCTGTTTGAGAGATGGGGAAAAAGAAGATTCTGCATTTGTCAGTATTCTTGGAAAAGGCGGAGAGTGTTACGGACTTGTTATCTATGAGGGATATCAGGAGCTAAACACCTTTATGATGATGTTGAATCAGGAAGCTCTTAATCTGTCTACGGAATTTGTAATGGGCAATCAAAGCAATCTGTCCTGTTACTGGGGCAGTCGGGATGAGTTGACAGATAAGGAGCGTGGGATCATTAAAGAGATCGGATATAAATTCAGGGGTATAAACCAGTGGCTTTATTTCCGCTCTTATAAAGAAGGATATTATCCATATAGATTAGATCAGGATGAAGTACAACGTATGTGTTATTATCTGGAGATTCTTGAGGAAGCTATTCTGAAATACCGAAGTGAAGAGGTAAAAGTGAACTTCCAGAGTGGAGAAATGTATGTTTACTCGATTGATCCGGAAACAGATAATCGTTACTGGGGAGCTGAAGCACTTCCATTTGTTACATTTAGTTATAGAAGTTTGACGCTTGATGACAAGGAAATGGAAGATAAATTAAGAAAAGTACCAGTTAACAGTTATGTGTTGGAAATGGATATCGTGTATCAAGCTGGAAAAATTAATGGCAAGAGTTATGAGCGTCCTGGAAATGTCCGAATGATTACTATCGCAGAGGCAAGGTCAGGACTGATTATGAAAGTTCAGCCATTGAATCCGGAAGATGACCAGCTTGTGGAGATTGCGAATAGTTTGATTGACTTTATCGTGCAGTTTGGAGCTCCAAAGGAGATCCATGTTGGAAATATCCTTGTGGAAGGAGCATTGGAAGAGCTCTGCATGATTATAGGAACAAAGTTAAGGCGTGTTAAAAGGTTGCAGGTAATTGATGATTTTATCAATGGAACGGAAGAGAGAATGAGATAAGAAACAAATGTTGTCCAGAATTTGGAGTGGGTTTATGAAACCTGCTCCTTTTTTGAAGGGAATATGCTGTAATATCTGGCACAAAAACTTCTCTGCAAAAAGACAGAATATTCTTGAATAATAAAAATAAAAAACGAGTAATAAAAAAATATAGAAAAAGAAAATAAATATATCGACAAAATAGAGCGAGCCTGTTATTATATAAACATAAAATAACAGACGGGAATTGTAAGACGGACGCGAGCAGTAAACATTCAGTTGTTATTTTCTTTTCAACACAGGTGTTGATCGTTTCGAGAAAGAGATAAGCGCTGAGTATCGGAACAACAAGTTTATGAAAGGAAGGTATGGACCACCAAGAGCGTAAACTAATTTACCAAAATCCGGAAGAAAGAGGTAAAAAAATGATTGAAGAATCTAAGTAGAGACGGGTGCTGATAGAAATATTGGTATCCGTCTTTACACATGATACAGGAGGGTGGGAATACCACTCTTTTTTTGATTGCGATAAGTTGTTTTAACAGTATTTTATAAAAATGTTATTCCAGCAGAAGCTCTTGAAGTGTGGAAAATGATAAAGTATAATGAATTCATGGATCCGCTTTTTGGTGGAAGAAAGGATACAAAGATGAGAAATTACTGGGATTGGGAAAGATTCGGAGAAGACATCAGGAGAACTGTTCAGGATGCCGTGGATTCGATGGATTTCAGAAGTCTGAATCAGACGATTACCGATACGATTAACAGTGCGACGGGAAGTTTCAGGAAAAATTCAGGGAACGCCAGACAGACTGCAGGTGGAGCGCAAAGCACAAAAAAAGACTGGGCAAAGGTGGACTTAAGCAAGCTGAAACGGCCGGTATTGTACGCCGGAACCAGCGGAAAAAAAGCTGCCGGTATGGCTCTTTCCATTACAGGACTCGGAATCGGAGCGGTATTTTTACTTGGGTTTATTTTTACCGGTCTGACTATGCTTTTGTTGGAGCAAAATGCAGGCCTTATGTTTGGATCTATTACGCTTCTGATATTTACGGCCATTTTTGGAGGAATCGGGGCGGCCGGACTGAAAAAGCTTGGGCGAGTAAGGCGCTTCCAGAGTTATCTGTCTGAGCTGCAGGGCAAAGAATACTGTAATGTCAGTGAGCTGGCAAGGAGAACAAGGAAAAAGGAGAAAGCAGTTTTAAAAGATCTGGAATGGATGATCGAAAAGCGCTGGTTTTTACAGGGGCACCTGGATGATACAAATACATGCCTGATTACAAGCAACGATGCTTATGACGAATATCGAGAGCTGATGCAAAAGCAGCAGGAAGCTCGAAAGAACGAAGAAGAAGAGAAAAAGAAAAAGGCATGGGAAGCGAAAATAAGGGAAGAAGAGCGTGCCAGAAAGAGGCAGCAGATGGATCCCCAGATTCGTACTGTGATCGAGACAGGACAGAATTATATTCAAAAACTGAAAGAATGCAACGATGCGATACCGGGAGAGGTGGTTTCCGAAAAGATTTCCAGAATGGAAGAGCTGACAAAGCGTATTTTTGAAAGAGTGGAGCAGGATCCGGATGCAGTGGATGATATTGAAAAACTGATGGAATATTATCTCCCGACGGCTGTGAAACTGCTGGAAGCATATGAGGAGCTGGATCACCAGCCGGTACAGGGTGAAAATATTCTGAATTCAAAAAAAGAAATCGAAGATACACTTGATACACTGAACATCGCATTTGAGAAGCTTCTGGATGATCTGTTCCAGGAAACAGCATGGGATGTTTCGTCAGATATTACCGTGTTGAAGATGATGCTGGCGCAGGAAGGACTTACGGAAGACGATTTTAAAACAGGAGGGAAATCATGAGTCAGGATTTAAAAGATTTACAGACAGGCCCGGTATTGACACTGGATCCGTTTCAGGATACGAAACAGGAAATCAAACCGGAGGAAAAAGAAGAGCCGGTTATGGATGAAAACGTATTGACAGACGAAGAGCGAAAAATGGCAGAGCAGTTTGCAAACCAGATTGATCTGACGAATTCGACCATGATTCTTCAGTACGGAGCAGGAACACAGAAAAAGATGGCTGATTTTTCTGAGACGGCGCTTGATAACGTACGGACGAAAGATCTTGGTGAAGTAGGAGATCTTTTGAGCGGTGTTGTGCAGGAACTGAAAAATTTTGATGAAGAGGAAGAAAAGGGATTTTTTGGCATTTTCAAAAAGCAGGCAAATAAACTGCAGAATCTGAAATCAAAATACGCAAGTGCAGAAGCGAATGTCAATCAGATCTGCAAAGTACTGGAAGGACATCAGGTTCAGCTTATGAAAGATATTGCTTTGCTGGATAAGATGTATGAATTAAATCTGACTTATTTTAAAGAATTGACCATGTATATCATGGCAGGAAAAAAGAAATTGAAAGACGTAAGGGAGAAAGATCTTACGGAAAAGAAAATGAAAGCGCAGAGAAGCGGTCTTGCCGAAGATGCGCAGGCAGCCAGAGATCTGGAATCCATGTGTCTGAGATTTGAGAAAAAGATTCACGATCTGGAGCTGACGAGGATGGTATCCATCCAGACTGCGCCGCAGATCCGTCTGGTACAGAATAATGATACAATCATGGCGGAAAAGATTCAGTCTACGATTGTCAATACGATTCCGCTCTGGAAGAGTCAGATGGTGCTTGCCCTTGGTGTTGCGCATTCCAGACAGGCAGCAGAGGCGCAGCGTGAAGTAACAGATATGACGAATGAGCTGTTAAGGAAAAATGCTGAGACACTGAAGATGGCAACGGTAGAAACTGCAAAAGAATCCGAAAGAGGAATTGTGGATATGGAAACGCTGAAAGCGACCAATGAATCACTGATCTCTACACTGGATGAAGTGATGCAGATTCAGGAAGACGGACGCAGAAAGCGTCAGGAAGCAGAAGTAGAACTTCGAAAGATGGAGCAGGAATTAAAGGACAAGCTCCTTCAGATCAGATCATAAAATAAGAAAAGGCGTCCGTACGAATAAAAGTGCGGACGCCTTTTGGGTAAAGAAAATGGCTGATGACAGTATTATTCGGCTGTGCAGATCTCACTACAGTTCTTTCTTTCGAAAATCATGCGGAAAATCCAGCGCACAAGCGGCCCACAGAAGAAAATCTGCCAGAAAAAGGCCATCGGGAAATTGCAGACAAATGTCTGAAGCCATACTGGAATAAATTCCACGCCAGGATGTTTAAAAATTACAGTGGCCCAGAAGCTCATGATCGGGCACATGAAAGCGACAGTGATGCTTGCTCTGGCAAGAGTGATGAAAATCGGTTTGTCTTCGCCTGGCGTTACAAGACGGAATGCTATCTTAGGGGCAAGCCGGTCAATAAAGAAGAAGCCCATCACAAAACAGATAGGGTAAATAATGACCATTTCATGAAAGGCATAGAGAATACCGGCATTTGTCAGTCCGTGCATGCGCAGACCGGTATTATAAAGCTCCATTGCCGCGACCATGAAAAAGGTCATCAGCAGTCCATAGATTACTTCTTGAAATTTTGTTTTTGGCATAATCAGTCCTCCTTAATTCTTTTCAATGAAAAAGGCGTTAATCCACTGAATGCACAATAGACTACGCCTGGAAGACTTATTTCTATTTTTGGCTGATTAAAGCCTTTTTCTTCTTTATAACTACAAATGTACGTCGGTTCGTACGTAGATGATTATACCAAATTTAAATTTAAAATTCAAACAGGAATTTCTATAGGAAAAACAATAAAAACATGTGATGAAATTAAAAAGGGAAAAAAGATAAAAAAAGTCAAAAAAAGTTGTTGACATTTATAAGTAGTAGTGAT
>CAUWJP010000044.1:0-18767 GCA_963559135.1 uncultured Sellimonas sp. | reverse complement strand
AGCAAAAAGAGGGATGCGAAAAAACTCAATCGAGTTTTTTCACATCCCCTTTTTTGTCCTTTATTCAAAAAAAGTGCTGACAAGTTCGTTTACCAGTTTGCCATCGGCTTTTCCTTTTACCTTCGGCATGAGTTCTTTCATGATCTTTCCTTTGTCTTTTGCGGTCGGGTGCTCCAGTCCCATATCAGAAAGGACAGAAGCTATGATGGATTTGATTTCGTTTTCATCCATCATCTTCGGTGCAAATTCTTCGAGAACCGCAATCCGTGACCGGCATTCTTCAATGATTTCAGTACGATCTGCCGGAGTCATCTCCAGAGTTTCTTTTGTCTGTTTGATTTCCTTTAAGACAACCTGCACTTCTTCTTCCTCAGTCAGATCTTCCCGTTTATCGATTGCTTTATTTTTCAGAGCGGCAAGAAGAGAAGAGAGTGTTTCTTTTCTCGCTTTGTCGCCGGCTTTCATGGCAGCGACCATTTCTTTTCTTACGTCGTCGATTTTACTCATAACCTGTTGGACCTCCTAAACTTTTTTTCTATTTTACTATTTCTGAAGAAAAAGTGCAAACAGAATAAAATTTTTCCTTTTGTAGATACTAGCCTTATGTGAAAGCCGTGGAAAAAAACGGATGATTTGTGAAATGGAGGGAACTTTACGGAAATGAAAGCGACGGGAATTGTGAGAAGAATCGATGATCTTGGAAGGGTAGTCGTTCCGAAAGAAATCCGGAGGACACTTGGAATCCGCGAGGGTACTCCGCTGGAAATTTTTACGGGGCAAGAGGGCGAGGTCGTTTTGAAGAAGTATTCTCCACTTGGAGAAATTCATACATTTGCACAGAACTATGCAGAGAGTCTTGCACAGGCATCGGGAATGCTATCCTGCATTACGGATATGGAACGGGTCATTGGCGCTTCCGGAGCAGGACGCAAAGAGGTGGCAGAGCAGGAAATTTCAGAGGAGTTCGTCCGCCTGTTGGAAGAAAGGAAGGCGACGGTCATAAGCTGTGAGGAGCGATCCGGCGCTAAATTCCTGAAAGGGAAAAAAGTGGATTACAGGGAAATTCTTGTCTGCCCGGTGCTTGCAGGCGGAGACGTGATCGGATCGGTTCTTTTTGTCAGGCAGGAGCGGGAAAAAGGTGTTTCCGGTGAAATATGTCAGAAACTGGCTCGGTGTGCTGCAGCATTTTTGGGAAGCCAGATGGAGCCGTAGTCATAAAGCAGGAAGCCGCATCATACAATAGTCTTAGAAAAACGGGACAAGGAGGATGCGATGAGAGTAAAAGGACAAAAATCGGGGGTCATGCGGATCTTTCAGGCGCTTCTGGTATCCTACATCGTTACCGGAATCCTGCTTCTGGTGCTGGCGGTGCTGCTTTATAAACTGAATCTGGACAAAGGAAAAGTGACAGCAGGAATTACCGTAATCTATGTGGTGTCTGCATTTGCGGGAGGGTTCCTGATCGGAAAGCTGCAGAAAGTACGGAAATTTATCTGGGGACTGATTCTTGGGATTTTATATTTTCTGCTTCTGATACTGGTGTCCTTTGGTGTATATCACACCCTTCAGGGCGATATGATGCAGATTGCGACCACTCTCGTACTGTGCGCGGCAGGAGGGATGCTTGGCGGAATGCTGTCGTAAACGAAAAAAGGACTTTAAAAAAGAATGAGCCTATGCTATAATACTTCTAGCAAAATGCATAAGGAGGAAATCAGGATGAAACACATTAAAACATTAAATACACAGACATTAAACAACACAATGAAAAAAGGCGGATGCGGAGAATGCCAGACATCCTGCCAGTCAGCATGCAAAACTTCCTGCACAGTAGGAAACCAGACCTGCGAACAGAAGAAATAGGCAGACAGGACTTATAAGTGAAATTACAGGACAGCGGCTATTTAGTCGCTGTCTCTTGATGTCTACAGAAAAAAAGAGAAAGGGGTACACACAAGTGATCCATCAGTACCAGAATAATGGATATAATATCGTTCTGGATGTCAACAGCGGATGTGTCCACGTCGTAGACCAGATGGGATACGATCTGATTGCAGCACTGACCGCGATGAATCCGGATCAGACAGCCGATACCATCAGACAGGCTGAAACAAAAGAGAAAATCAAAGAACAGTATCAGGAAAAATATGATCCAAAGGAGATCGACGAGGTGCTCGATGATCTCTCTGAGCTTGTAGAAGCAGGACAGCTTTTTGCACCGGATACCCATGAGTCCTGTATTCAGGATGTCATGAAAAGAAAGACGGTTGTGAAAGCACTCTGTCTTCACATTGCCCATGATTGTAACCTGGCATGTAAATACTGCTTTGCCGAGGAGGGCGAATATCATGGAAGACGTGCGATGATGTCCTATGAAGTAGGGAAAAAGGCATTGGATTTTCTGATCGCAAATTCCGGAAGCAGAAGGAATCTGGAAGTGGACTTCTTCGGCGGGGAGCCGCTGATGAACTGGCAGGTTGTCAAAGACCTTGTAGCATACGGAAGAGAGCAGGAGAAGATTTACGACAAGCACTTCCGTTTTACTGTTACGACGAATGGAGTACTGCTGAACGATGAGATTCAGGAGTTTATCAATAAGGAGATGGACAACGTCGTACTGAGTCTGGACGGAAGACGAGAAGTCAACGACCGGATGCGTCCGTTCCGAAATGGAAAAGGAAGCTACGATCTGATTGTTCCGAAGTTCCAGAAGCTTGCTGAGAGCAGAAACCAGCAGAAGTACTATGTGAGGGGAACGTTTACGAGACAGAATCTGGATTTCTCTGAGGATGTGCGTCACTTTGTGGATCTTGGATTCCAGCAGATGTCCATCGAACCGGTTGTTGGAGATGACACAGATCCATACGCAATCAGAGAGGAAGATCTGCCTCAGATTTTTGAGGAGTATGATAAACTCGCAAAATATATGATTCAGAGAGAAAAAGAAGGAAAAGGATTTAATTTCTTTCATTTCATGATCGATCTGGAAGGCGGGCCGTGCCTTGCAAAACGGCTGTCCGGATGTGGATCAGGAACAGAATATCTGGCTGTAACACCGTGGGGGGATTTCTATCCGTGCCATCAGTTCGTTGGGGATGAGAATTTCCTGATGGGAAATGTAGATGAAGGCATTACAAAGCCTGAGATTGCAGACGAATTCCGGTGCTGCAATGTCTACTCAAAAGAAAAATGTAAAAACTGCTTTGCGAAGTTCTACTGCAGCGGCGGATGTATGGCAAATGCTTACCACTTCGAAGGAAGTCTGAATGACGCATACGATATCGGATGCGAGATGGAGAGAAAGCGTGTGGAATGTGCTATCATGATCAAAGCGGCTCTGGCGGACAACTCCGGGGAGAGCGAAGAAGCTTAAAGAAGGGGATGTAAGGAATGAAGAAAAGCAGAGGAATCGCAGGACTGATTGTGACCGTCCTTATGATCGGACTGCTGGTATATACGACAGCCGTTGGCTGGGGAGGTTCTCACAGCGGCGCCATGGAAAATATCAAACTTGGTCTGGATCTGGCCGGAGGTGTCAGCATTACTTATCAGACCAAAGAGAAAAACCCGTCGGCAGAAGAAATGAGCGATACTATCTATAAACTGCAGAAGAGGGTGGAAGCTTACAGTACAGAGGCGAATGTGTACCAGGAGGGAAACAACCGCATCAGCATTTCCATTCCTGGAGTATCGGATGCTAATGAGATTTTGGAAGAGCTTGGACAGCCAGGATCTCTGGAGTTTCAGACTGCAGATGGAGAGACGGTTCTGACAGGAAGCGATATAGAAACCGCGAAAGCAATGAGCGGTCAGGATAAGACAACAGGAGCAACCGAGTATATGGTAGAGCTTCAGTTAAATAAGCAGGGACAAGAAAAGTTTACCGAGGCGACGAAGGAAAATGTCGGAAAGGAAATCTCCATCATCTATGACGGAGAGGTAATCAGTTCCCCGACTGTGAATGAAGCAATTACCGTGAATACTGCCTATATTGACGGAATGGCAAGTTACGAAGAAGCAGAAGAACTTGCCTCTGCAATCCGGATCGGAGGACTTTCCCTGGAACTGGAAGAACTGAATTCTCAGGTGCAGGGAGCACAGCTTGGCGAGGAGGCAATCAGCACAAGCCTTGTGGCGGGAGCGGTCGGCCTTGCGGTTGTCATTCTTTTCATGATTGTCGTTTATCTGCTTCCAGGACTTGCAGCAGGCCTTGCGCTTCTGATTTATACTGGTCTTGTACTGGTGCTGCTCAATGCGTTTGACATCACCCTTTCCCTTCCGGGAATTGCCGGTATTATTTTATCCATCGGAATGGCTGTGGATGCAAACGTCATTATCTTTGCCAGGGTGAGAGAAGAAATCGCGTCTGGGAAGAGTGTACGGAACGCGTTAAAAGGCGGATTCCACAAGGCACTTTCCGCGATCATTGATGGAAACGTTACGACACTGATTGCGGCAGCGGTACTCTGGTTTAGAGGATCAGGAACAGTCAAAGGATTTGCGCAGACTCTGGCTCTTGGTATCGTGGTTTCCATGTTCACTGCGCTGGTGATTACGAGGATGATCATCAATTCGTTCTATGCGGTAGGAATCCAGAATGAGAAGTTCTATGCAAAGAAAATAAAGGAAAGAAAGCCAGTCGATTTCCTTGGAAAAAGGAAAATCTGCTTTGCTGTTTCCCTGCTTGTGATTCTTGTCGGATTTGCTGTGATGGGATATAATCAAGTAAAGGATAACGGCATGCTGTCCTACAGCCTGGAATTCCGGGGAGGAACCGCCACGACAGTGGATTTCCAGAAAGATTATTCAATTTCGGAAATCGAATCCCAGATTGTCCCGGTGGTTGAAAAAGCATCCGGAGATTCGGAAGTACAAACACAGAAGGTAAAAGGAAGCAATGAGATTGTTATCCGGACCAAGGCCCTTGACCTTGACCAGAGAGAGGCATTAAATCAGGCGCTGGCTGATGAGTTTCAGGTGACAGATTCGGATATTACCTATTCCAACATCAGCTCCACAATCAGTGCGGAGATGAGACAGGATGCGGTCGTTGCGGTGATTATCTCGACAGTCTGCATGCTACTTTATATCTGGTTTCGGTTTAAGGATATCCGGTTTGCCACAAGCGCAGTGGCAGCCCTGCTTCATGACGTCCTTGTAGTGCTTGCTTTTTATGCGGTATCCAGGATAACAGTCGGAAGTACCTTTATTGCATGTATGCTGACGATTGTAGGATATTCGATCAATGCGACCATTGTCATCTTTGACCGGATCCGGGAGGAGCTGAAAGTGCGCAGGAAGAAAGAGTCTCTTGCAGAGCTCGTAAACAGATGCATTACACTGACACTGACAAGAAGTATCTACACATCACTGACGACGTTTGTCATGGTGTTCACACTCTTTGTTTTCGGTGTTTCATCGGTCAGAGAATTTGCACTGCCTTTGATGGTCGGCATCATATGTGGCGCATATTCTTCTGTATGTATCACCGGTGTGCTCTGGTACGTTATGAAGACAAGAATTGGCAAAAACAAAGAAATCGTAAGAAACGAAAGCAGAAAGAAGAAATAGAACCTGAAAAGGATGCAGCAGGATGGGAACAGAGATCTTGCGGCATCCTTTTGCTTTTATGGAGGAATACAGATGAAAAACTGGGTACTGCTTCGAAAGGGAGGAAACTTTACAGAGCTTGGGAGACGGTTTGGAATCCATCCAAGGACGGCGGCGTTGATTCGGAACCGGGATATCATCGGCGAGGAGGCGGTTGACCGCTATCTCAACGGAACCATTGCGGATCTGTACGATGGAATGCTCATGAAAGATATGGATAAGGCGGTAGATCTTCTGAGGGAAAAGATCATGGAGAGACAGAGCATCCGCATTATCGGAGATTATGACATTGACGGCGTCAATGCTACATATATTCTTCTGGAGGGATTAAAAGGGCTTGGTGCAGAGGTTGATTATGATATTCCGGATCGGATAAAAGACGGATACGGACTGAATATCGATCTGATCGACCGTGCTCTGGATGACAATATTGATACGATTGTGACGTGTGACAACGGAATCGCGGCGCGAGAAGAGATTGCTTATGGAAAGAGCATGGGAATGGCTGTTGTTGTGACAGACCACCATGAAGTGCCGTATGAGGAGAATGAAGACGGTACACGCAGCTACCAGATTCCGTCGGCTGATGCGGTAGTGGATATCAAAAGGGAGGACTGCCCGTATCCTTATAAAGGACTGTGCGGTGCTGCGGTGGCCTACAAACTGATCGAGGCGTTATATAATGTTATGGGAAGAGATCCGGAAGATGTAGACTGGCTGATGGAAAATGTAGCCATTGCAACAGTCGGAGACGTTATGGATCTGACCGATGAAAACAGGATTTTTGTGAAACAGGGGCTGGAAATGCTGAAACGAACGAAAAATCCAGGACTGGCGGCGTTGATGGAATGTACCGGAGTCCATACAGACCGGCTGTCTGCCTATCACATTGGCTTTGTGATTGGACCGTGCATCAATGCTGGAGGACGTCTGGATACGGCTAAACGGGCGTTGGAACTTCTGTGCGCAAAGACAAAAAAAGAAGCGGATCTTCTGGCAGGAGATCTGAAAGCCCTCAATGACAGCCGGAAAAATCTGACAGAGGAAGCGGTCAAAGAGGCAGTGATCCAGGTGGAAACGACCGGATTAAAAGAGGATAAAGTACTCGTGGTATATCTGCCGAGATGCCATGAAAGTATAGCGGGAATTGTGGCAGGGCGCTTGAGAGAGCGGTATTACAAACCGGTGTTTGTCCTGACGAAAGCAGAGGAAGGGGCAAAAGGTTCCGGACGATCCATTGAAACTTACCATATGTACGATGAATTGAGCAAATGCAAGGATCTGCTGACCAGGTTCGGCGGACACCGGCTGGCGGCGGGACTTTCTCTTCCAGAAGAAAATATTCTGTTTCTTCGGAAAGAACTGAATGAAAATACGACCATGACGGAGACAGATTTGACGGAGAAAGTGGTAATTGATATGCAGCTTCCGCTTCATGAGATCACCGAAGACTTCGTACAGGAACTTTCCCTTCTGGAACCGTTTGGTAAAGGAAATACCAAACCGGTATTTGCCCAAAGAAAACTGCTGCTGCGGCGAGGGCGGATCATAGGAAAACACCAGAATGTGCTGAAGCTGGAAGTGGAAGATACAGACCGTACCATTATGGATGCCATCTTTTTCGGTGATCTGGAAACTTTCTTTTCCTGTTTATCACAAAAGTACGGGCCAGATGCAAAGGATCATCTTTTAAGCGGAAGAGGAGATCCACCTTTGATGGATGTCACCTACTATCCGGGAATTAATGACTATATGGGAAGGCGGACACTTCAGATTACAATCCTTGATTATCGGTAATACTGATAAGAAAAAGGGCAGGATGATGGGAAAAACCTGTGGAATGCTTTGCTTTACACATCCTGGAAATAATGATATACTAAAAAATATATTCCAAAAAGTGACATAATATTTGAGAGTAAAGCAGTGAAGAAACAGGTAAAGGAGGGGAATGATATGGCAGATGAAATCAGACCGGAAGAAGTGACGACAGAAGTCCGCGAAGGGCTGCGGATTGTGGACGGTCATGCAGTTAAAGAGCCTGAAGACTATCAGGACCCGGATGAGCTGTACCGTTATTTGATCGGGCATATCCATAAATATCACCCGTCGGCAGAAGTTTCGCTGATTGAAAAGGCATATCAGCTGGCGAGCAAGGCGCATGCAAATCAGTTCCGAAAATCCGGAGAGGCATATATCATTCATCCTCTTTGGGTCGGCATTATCCTGGCACAGCTTGAGATGGACAAGGAAACGATTGCGGCCGGTATCCTGCATGATGTGGTAGAAGATACCGATGTGACAAAAGAAGATATCGAAAGAGAATTTGGAGAGGAAGTAGCGCTTCTTGTAGACGGCGTTACAAAGCTGGGACAGCTTTCCTATTCTTCAGATAAGCTGGAGATGCAGGCGGAAAATTTAAGAAAGATGTTTCTTGCCATGGCAAAGGATATCCGTGTCATCATCATCAAACTTGCGGATCGCCTTCACAATATGCGGACGCTTCAGTTTATGAGGCCGGAAAAGCAGAAAGAAAAAGCAAAAGAAACGATGGATATCTATTCTCCGATCGCGCAGAGGCTTGGTATCTCCAAAGTGAAGACAGAGCTTGATGACCTGGCGCTGAAGTATCTCCATCCGGAGATTTTCTACGACCTGGTACAGCAGATCAATGAGAGAAAGACAGAGCGGGAAGAGTTCGTGGCTCAGATTGTCAGGGAAGTCTCCCAGCATATGGAAAATGCCCATATCAGGGCGGAAGTCAATGGAAGAGTCAAACATTTCTTCAGTATCTACAAAAAAATGGTCAATCAGGATAAGACTGTAGACCAGATTTACGATCTTTTTGCAGTACGAATTATCGTTGATACTGTTAAAGACTGTTACGCAGCGCTTGGCGTGATCCATGAGATGTATACGCCGGTACCGGGAAGGTTTAAGGATTACATTGCCATGCCGAAGCCGAATATGTACCAGTCACTTCATACGACGCTGATGAGTTCCGTGGGACAGCCTTTTGAGATTCAGATCCGGACAAAGGAGATGCATAAGACAGCCGAATACGGAATCGCAGCTCACTGGAAATACAAAGAGTCCAATGACGGAAAGAAAAATATCAAGGCTCAGGAGGAAGAGAAGTTAAGCTGGCTTCGTCAGATTCTCGACTGGCAAAAAGACATGTCAGATAATCGGGAGTTTTTGAATCTGATCAAAGGAGACCTTGATTTGTTCGCGGAAGATGTGTACTGCTTTACACCGAACGGAGACGTCAAGAATCTTCCGAACGGATCCACCCCGATCGATTTTGCATACGCGATTCACAGTGCGGTGGGAAATAAGATGGTCGGGGCAAGAGTCAACGGAAAGCTTGTCAAAGTGGACTATAAGATCCAGAACGGTGACCGGATTGAGATTCTGACTTCCCAGAATTCCAAGGGACCAAGTCGTGACTGGCTGAATATTGTAAAGAGCACGCAGGCTAAGAACAAGATCAACCAGTGGTTTAAAAAGCAATTTAAGGAAGAAAATATTGTCAAGGGAAAAGATATGCTGATTTCCTACTGCAAGACAAAAGGGTTTGACCAGGGAAATTTGATGAAGCCGAAATATCAGCAGATCGTGCAGCAGAAATATGGTTTCAAGGACTGGGATTCTGTTCTTGCTGCAATCGGACACGGGGGACTGAAAGAAGGACAGATTGTTAACCGGCTTGCAGAAGAGTATAACAAAGACCACAGACAGGAGATTACAGATGAGGCTGTCCTTGAAAAAGTGGCAGAGGCATCGAAAAACGTAGTCCACATTGCAAAATCGAAAAGCGGTGTCATTGTCAAAGGAATCGATGATATGGCGGTGCGCTTTTCCAGATGCTGTAATCCGCTTCCGGGTGATGAGATTGTAGGATTTGTGACCAGAGGAAGAGGTCTTACAATCCACAGAACCGACTGTATCAATGTCCTGCATCTGACAGAGAGAGAGAGAGCAAGGCTGATCCCGGTGGAATGGGAGGCTGATGCGGCGGAAACTTCCGAAGGAAAATATTTTGCAGAGATCAAGATGTATGTAGAAGATAAGCCTGGTATGCTGATGGAGATTTCCAGAGTCTTTACCGAGGCGGAGATCGATATCAAGACGATGAATGTACGTACAAGCAAGAAGGGCGTGGCTACAGTTGAGATGGGATTTGTTGTAAGAGGAAAAGAAGAGATGAGTCGCCTTGTAGGCAAGCTCAGACAGATTGAAAATGTAATTGATATAGAAAGGACGACGGGCTAAAGAAAGGCCGAGGCAAAAGAGATGAAGATTCAGACATTTGTAACAGGCATTATCGGGACGAATACCTACGTTTTATACGACGAAAACACAAAAGAGGCTGTACTGGTCGATCCGGCAGCATGTCCGAAAAAGTTGATGAACTTTATTCAGGAGGAAGGGCTTGCAATGAAAGCTGTTCTCCTGACCCACGGGCATTTTGACCATATCATGGGAATCGAGGATTTTCAGAAGGTCTATGATGTGCCGGTTTACGCAGGGGAGAGAGAGGCAGCGCTTTTACAAGATGCCCACTGGAATCAGTCCGATATCTATACGAACGGATACACGTTCTCCAATGCGGTTTATGTAAAAGACGGAGAGATGCTCCACATCGCGGGCTTTGATATTCAGGTGTTCTATACGCCGGGTCATACGCCGGGCGGAGTCTGCTATTATCTGGCGGATGAGGGAATTCTTTTCAGTGGGGATACGCTGTTCCATCATTCCGTGGGTCGTACGGATTTTGAGGGAGGAAGTATGTCGGATCTGGTACGTGGGATTGAGGAAAAGCTCCTCTGCCTTCCGGATGAGACGAAAGTCCTGCCTGGCCATATGGATGCGACCACCATCGGAGAAGAGAAAAAATACAATCCGTTTTTGAGAAAATAAAACGCGGGAGAGACTATGATGAAGCTGACATGTAATGATACTTTATACACATATGACGCGTATCATCTGTTGAAAGCTTTTTATCCGAACGAAGAAATCGAACAGCAGATGAATGAAGAGCAAGAGTCACAGGTCAGGATCGAGACAGACCGTGATTCTTGTTTTTGTGTCAGCCTGGCCGGAGAGAAAAGTGAAATCGGACAGATGGACAGAAGCATGAGAAAGCATCTGGCAGTAAGTGCGCTTTATGAGAAGCTGAGCAACATGACAGGGAAGAAATTGCCGTGGGGAAGCCTCACAGGTGTGCGGCCGACTAAGATGTTCATGCAGAAATTAGAAGAAGGATTGCCGGATCAGGAAATTCTGGACTGGATAGAAAAGGAGCATTTTGTCTCCGAAGAAAAGGCTGAACTTGGACTTGCTATTGCGAAGCGGGAAAAGGAGCTTTTGTCCAGATTGGATTATGAGAATGGATACAGCCTTTATATTGGAATTCCATTCTGCCCGACGACCTGCGCATACTGTTCGTTTACTTCGTACCCGATTGCGCAGTATCTGGATCGGATGGATGATTATCTGGATGCGCTCTGTCGGGAACTTTCCTATATTGCAGATGTTTCGAAAGAGAAAAAACTCAATACGATCTACCTGGGAGGAGGGACGCCTACATCGCTTAGTGCAGCCCAGCTTGACCGTCTTCTGACCCATCTGGAGCAGCATTTCTCCTATGAACATCTTCTGGAGCTCACAGTTGAGGCCGGGCGTCCAGACAGTATCACAAAGGAAAAGCTGGAGGTTTTAAGAAACCATGGAATCAGCCGGATTTCGGTCAATCCTCAGACTATGCAGCAGAAAACGCTGGATCTGGTGGGAAGAAGGCATACGGTGGAGGATGTGGTGCAGACATTTCATCTGGCAAGGGAACTCGGCTTTGAAAATATCAATATGGATCTGATTGCCGGACTTCCGGGGGAGACACCAGGAGATATGGAAGATACGCTGCGCAAGATTCAGGAGCTTGGGCCGGACAGTTTGACGGTGCATGCTCTTGCCATCAAGAGGGCGTCGAGACTGCGTCAGGAGCAAAGAAGCGGAGAAGGCTTTACCGGACATCTGCTTTCGGCGGAAGACCTGACCGCCATGATCGATGCGGCATACCAGTGTGCGGGAGAGATGGGGCTTGTCCCGTACTATCTGTATCGCCAGAAAAATATGGCCGGAAATTTTGAGAATGTCGGATATGCAGAGGTTGACAAAGCGGGAATTTACAATATACTAATTATGGAGGAAAAACAGTCGATTATTGCGGCGGGAGCAGGGGCTTCCACTAAGATTGTCCTCCCGGAGGAAGTAGAGATGCCGGGTAGCAAGAAGAAAAAGATGACCAATCTGATCCGCATTGAAAACGTGAAAAATGTGGATGAGTACATTGCCCGGATTGGCGAGATGATAGAGCGAAAAGGAGAATGGCTATGGCGTTAAAGAAAAAACCGGTCACCGGAATGAATGATATGCTCCCTAGAGAGATGGAAATCCGTGACTATGTGATACAGATGATCAAAGAGACGTACCGTACATTTGGATTTTCTTCGATTGAAACTCCGTGTGTGGAACACATTGATAATCTTCTCAGCAAACAGGGAGGAGAAAATGAGCAGCTCATCTTTAAGATTTTAAAAAGAGGGGCGAAGCTGAATTTGGAAACAGCAAAGACCGAGGCAGATCTGGTGGACGGAGGACTCCGTTATGACCTGACACTGCCGCTTTCCAGATATTATGCAAATCATGCAAATGAACTGCCGTCCCCGTTTAAGGCACTGCAGATCGGAAATGTGTGGAGAGCAGACCGTCCGCAGAGAGGAAGATACCGCCAGTTCATGCAGTGCGATATCGACATTCTGGGCGAGCCGTCCAATCTTGCGGAGATCGAGCTGATCCTTGCCACGAGCACACTCCTTGGAAAGCTGGATTTTAAGAATTTTACGATCCGGATCAATGACAGGCAGATCTTAAAGGCGATGGCTGCATTCAGCGGATTTGCTCCAGAAAGCTTTGACGAAGTATTCATCGTTTTGGACAAGATGGATAAGATCGGTCTGGAAGGTGTGAAAAGCGAGTTAAAAGAAGCAGGATATGAAGAACAGGTTGTGGAAACCTACCTGACACTGTTCAAGGAAGTGACAAGTGATGTGGAGGGTATCCGTTATCTAAAAGAGAAGCTTGACGGATTTCTGGATCCGGAAGTAGCAGACGGTCTGGAGACGATCATGTCCAGCGTAGAAGCAGTAAAAGAAGCAGATTTCAAGATGAGCTTTGACCCGACTCTTGTTCGGGGAATGTCCTACTACACTGGTACAATTTTTGAGATCTCTATGGACGAGTTCGGAGGATCTGTAGGCGGAGGTGGACGCTACGACAAGATGATCGGAAAGTTTACCGGACAGGATACACCGGCATGCGGATTTTCCATTGGATTTGAGCGGATTGTCCTGTTACTTTTGGAAAGCGGATATCAGGTTCCGACCCAGAAAGAAAAGAAAGCATTCCTCATTGAAAAAGGAATGCCGTCGGAAGGCATTACCCGCATTCTAGAGCTTGCCAAAGAAGAAAGGGCAAAGGGATGTCAGGTGCTTGTTTCGAATATGAAGAAGAATAAGAAATTCCAGAAAGAGCAGCTTGCACAGGACGGCTATACGAATGTGACAGAGTGCTTTGTACGGGAGTTTTCGCCAAAGAGCGAAGAATAGAGCAAAATAAATGGAGGAAGAGAAAATGGCAGAATCAATGAAAGGCCTGAAAAGAACTCACCGTTGTGCTGAACTTGGCACCGCAAATATCGGTGAGACTGTTACCGTTATGGGATGGGTGCAGAAGAACAGAAATAAAGGCGGCATTATCTTTGTTGACTTAAGGGATCGCTCGGGAATCCTGCAGCTGATCTTTGAGAACGGAAGTATTGATGAGGAAGGATTTGAAAAAGCAGGAAAGCTCAGAAGTGAGTTTGTCATCGCGGCAGTAGGAACTGTGGAGGCACGTTCCGGCGCTGTCAATGAAAATCTTGCTACTGGAGCCATTGAGATTCGTGTGAAAGAACTTAGGATCCTGTCCGAGTCCGAGACTCCGCCGTTCCCGATTGAGGAGGACAGCAAGACAAAAGAAGAACTGCGTCTGAAATACCGTTTCCTGGATTTGAGAAGACCGGATATGCAGCGGAATCTCCGTATGAGAAGCCAGATCGCCACACTGACGAGACAGTTCCTGGCAGACGAAGGATTCCTTGAAATCGAGACACCGACACTGGTAAAGAGTACACCGGAAGGGGCAAGAGACTATCTGGTACCAAGCCGTGTACATCCGGGAAGCTTTTATGCGTTACCGCAGTCTCCGCAGACATTAAAGCAGCTGCTGATGTGCTCCGGATGTGACCGCTATTTCCAGCTTGCAAGATGCTACCGCGATGAAGATCTTCGTGCAGACCGTCAGCCGGAATTTACTCAGATCGACATGGAACTTTCTTTTGTCGATGTAGATGATGTGCTGGAAGTGAACGAACGTCTCCTTGCTTATTTATTTAAAGAAGTTTTGAATGTGGATGTAAAGCTTCCGATCCAGAGAATGACATGGCAGGATGCCATGGATCGCTATGGTTCCGACAAGCCGGACACCCGTTTTGGAATGGAGCTTGTCAATGTCAGCGAGATAGTAAAGGACTGCGGGTTCGGTGTGTTTACAGGAGCTCTGGAGCAGGGCGGAAGCGTCCGCGGAATCAATGCCAAGGGACAGGGCGCAATGCCGCGTAAAAAGATTGACAAACTTGTAGAATTCGCAAAAGGATACGGTGCAAAGGGACTTGCCTATATTGCGATTCAGGAAGACGGAAGCGTGAAATCCTCCTTTGCAAAATTCATGACAGAAGAGGAAATGGCTTCCTTGATCCAGGCAATGAACGGACAGCCGGGAGACCTTCTGCTTTTTGCGGCTGATAAGAATAAGGTTGTTTGGGATGTACTTGGAAATCTCCGTCTTGAAATGGCAAGACAGTTGGATCTTCTGGACAAGAGCCAGTACAATTTCCTTTGGGTAACCGAGTTCCCGCTACTTGAGTGGAATGAAGATGAGAATCGTTTCGTGGCAATGCACCATCCGTTTACCATGCCGATGGAGGAGGACCTTCAGTATCTGGACAGCGATCCGGGAAGAGTACGCGCGAAAGCATATGATATCGTATTAAATGGAACCGAGATCGGCGGAGGAAGCGTTCGAATTCACCAGAACGACATTCAGACAAAGATGTTTGAAGTGATCGGATTTACAAAAGAAGAAGCTGAAGAGCAGTTTGGCTTCCTTCTGAATGCCTTCAAGTACGGGGTGCCGCCTCATGCAGGACTTGCTTACGGACTGGATCGTCTTGTTATGCTCATGGCAAAAGAAGACAGCATTCGTGATGTCATTGCATTCCCGAAGGTGAAAGATGCATCAGACATGATGCTGGAGGCACCGTCTGAAGTAGCAGTAAAACAGTTGGAAGAACTTGGAATCGGTGTTATCAGAAAAGAAGAAACGGAAACCGAAACAGAAGAGTAGCTTAATTGCGTAAAAAATAGAAAAAGAGGATGCTGCAGGATGCTGCAGTGTCCTTTTTTGTTGGCAGGAAGCTTCGTTCTTTGTTAAATAAAAACGCTCTGCTTTGAGGAATACAGGTGGCTGAGGGAAGAGCAGTGAAAAAAGAAAAACACGATCCAAATGAATCGTGTTTTTTAGAGCGACAGACGGGGCTCGAACCCGCGACCCCAACCTTGGCAAGGTTGTACTCTACCAACTGAGCCACTGTCGCATGAGTATCAAATTTTGAAAAAGAAGAGCGACAGACGGGGCTCGAACCCGCGACCCCGACCTTGGCAAGGTCGTACTCTACCAACTGAGCCACTGTCGCTTAATGTTTGTTGTTCACTCGGAACAAAATGTATGATACTATAAAAGAAAAGAAATGTCAACATGTTTTTTAAAAAACATAAAATAAAATTTACAGAGAATCGGAGGTGTCAAAATGGAGCAGAACAGAGAAAAAACAGTTTGGAAAGAAAGGAAGATGGACGGGGCCGATCTGAATGGCCAGAGCCTGGAATGGGGAGAGTTTATCTCAGTCAGTTTCCGAGATGCCGATTTTACAGAATGCAGGCTTTCGAATTCCAGATTCCAGGACTGCGATCTGGAAGGAGCCAAATTTTGCAGTGCAGATTTGCGAGGGGCGGACCTGCGGGGATGCAATCTTCGAAATGCAGATTTTCGGGGAGCGGATATCAGGCTTGCAACATTGGAAAATGCAGATCTGACTGGAGCATGTATGGATGAGACGACTTTAGGATACCGTATGCGCTGCCCGGAGAAAGGGGCTTTTGTGGCATACAAGAAATGCGTGTATGATAGGATTGTACAGCTCCTTGTTCCTGCGGATGCAAAGCGGAGTTCAGCCACAGGACCAACCTGCCGGTGTGATAAGGCAAAAGTGCTGACGATTAAAAGCTTTGACGGCACAAAGGAATTTGACGAGGCATGGTCTCCGGTGGATGAAAATTTTGTATACCGGAAAGGAGAGTGGGTGTACGCTAACGCTTTTACGGAAGACCGCTGGAAAGATTCTACCTATGGAATCCACTTCTGGATGACAAGAGAGGAGGCAATGGGGTACTGAGAAATCTCTTTACGATCAGAGGACTTCGTGTTATAATCAGAAACGAAATGAACAGGCAGAGTAGAGATATGTGCGTTAAGTGCCATTCGGACGGGGAGTTGCCGGTGGACGAAAAGAATTTTCTTACGGTACATATTTCGCATCCCGCTGCTGCACATAGACAGAGAATTTATATACCTGCTGTGCGTGGCAAAAGGACTACTGCAAAGGAGGTATATTTTTATGGAAAAATGTAAGAAACTACGAGACATGTTCCGGGAATCAGCCCGGGAACTCAAAGACAGCCATACGATGGTTGTCATTGCGATGCTTATGGCACTCGCTGTTGTGCTGGGATTTTTTGGAACTGTACAGGTGACCGATTTTCTCAAGATCGGATTTTCATTCCTGCCAAATGAGTTGGCTGCGATGCTGTTTGGACCGTCCGTAGGAGGGATTGTCGCAGGAGCCGCAGATATTTTGAAGTATCTGGTAAAGCCGACGGGAGCCTTTTTCCCGGGATTTACCATCAGTGCTGTGGCAGGTGGAGTTATCTATGGGATAGTTCTGTATCGGAAGCCGGTTTCAATCAGGCGGATTGTGCTGGCGAAAGTGCTTGTTGCAGTTCTGGTCAACACCTGTCTGAACACATACTGGCTCACTGTCATGTACGGCAGTTCCTTTGCGGCGCTGCTTCCGGCTAGACTTCTGAAACAGATTTTGATGGTGCCGGTGGAGACGGTACTGTTTTATCTCGTAGTACGGACATTATCCAGAGCAAAAGTATTTGCATTGATGAAATCAAATTAGGATCGATAGAATGGAGGTAATAATATGAGTTATGCGGATCAGGTATTTGTCAGCATGTGTAGAGATATCATTGATCACGGTACAAGCACAGAAGGAGAAAAGGTGCGTCCGAAGTGGGAAGACGGTACACCTGCCTATACCATCAAGAAGTTTGCGGTTGTAAACCGCTATGACCTTGCGAAGGAGTTTCCGGCACTGACACTTCGGAAAACCGGAATTAAGAGCTGTACTGATGAGATGCTCTGGATCTGGCAGCGCAAATCTAATAATATTCATGATCTGAAGCCTCATATCTGGGACAGCTGGGCAGATGAAACCGGATCCATAGGAAAAGCGTACGGATATCAGATGGGAGTGAAACACCAGTATAAGGAAGGAATGATGGATCAGGTAGACCGCGTCATTTATGACCTGAAACACAATCCGTACAGCAGGAGGATTCTGACGAATATTTATGTTCATCAGGATCTGCATGAAATGAATCTATATCCGTGTGCTTACAGCATGACTTTTAATGTGACGAAGCACACGGACAGCGAGAAACTGGTGCTGAACGGAATTCTGAATCAGCGTTCTCAGGACGTGCTGGCAGCGAACAACTGGAATGTGTGTCAGTATGCGGTGCTGATGCATATGATGGCACAGGTTTGTGACATGCAGGTGGGAGAGTTTGTTCATGTGATCGCAGACGCACACATTTATGACCGTCACATTCCTCTTGTGGAGGAACTGATTTCAAGAGAACAGCATGAAGCGCCGAAATTCTGGCTGAATCCGGATGTGAAAAATTTCTATGACTTTACACCGGATGACGTCAGGCTGGATGACTACGTGACAGGACCGCAGATTAAGAATATTCCGATTGCGGTATAAAAAGGAGGCACGCAGATGAATCTGATTGTGAATGTAGATAAAAACTGGGCTATTGGAAATAAAAACAAGCTGCTTGTCAGCATCCCGGCGGATATGAAGTTTTTCCGGGAGACGACAACAGGAAAAGTGGTTGTCATGGGAAGAAAAACGTTAGAAAGTTTTCCAGGCGGGCAACCGTTGAAGAACAGAACGAATATTGTCCTTACAAGGGATATACACTATCAGGTAAAAGGAGCAGTTGTGGTGCACAGCCTGGAAGAGCTTTTGGAAGAATTGAAGCAGTATCCAGATGAGAGCATCTATGTGATCGGAGGAGAGAGTATTTACCGGATGATGCTTCCATACTGCACGGAGGCTTATGTGACCAAGACAGACCATGCCTATGACGCAGACACGTACTTCCCGAATCTGGATGAAGAGGAAGACTGGATTCTGGAAGGAGAGTCTGACGAACAGACATATTTTGACCTGGAATATGTATTTACAAAATACAGAAAAAGAAATACAAAAAACTGATACCGGAGAAAAAGCTTGACAACAGATATCCCCACCCCGTATAATGTCAATAATTACTTTAACGAGACAGAGAAATGTAGTGATTGGGAGGAGTACCTCCCGACCGGATGCAAAGAGAGAAGACGGGTGGTGAAAGTCTTCGTGACGGCGGGTGGGAACTGGCCCATGAACAGCGGACTGAAAAGATCTTATCCAATGCAGGAAGTAAGATGTGATTAGGCTCCGACGTTGTTCCAGCGTTATCGGGAAACAGTATGAAAGTACTGGTTGAGTGCAGAGAAATTCTGAATTTAGGTGGTATCACGGATTTATTGGGGCTGTGAAATAACAGCCTCTACGGAAAAAGAGGACTTTTCGTTCAAAATGA
>CAUWJP010000043.1:0-20648 GCA_963559135.1 uncultured Sellimonas sp. | reverse complement strand
CATTTTGGTGCAAGCGTGATTCATGGGCAGCGTAGCAATATTTTGCGCTTACCTTGGTAAAATAATAGAAAAGGAGTAAATAGAACATGAATAAAGAATGGTCTGAACTTAATAAAACAATGCAGGGACAAATAAAAAAGAAAGATACGTATAAGATGGGGGTTGATACTTTGTTCAGTTTACGAAGTCAGTTAATGCAAACCTTAGTATCTTTAAAAGAGGAACTACGCAGAGAAGATTTTAACTCGATCCCGTTCATTAATGCTGATGGCTATCATAGTAAGACGATTGCCTATTCGATCTGGCATATTTTCCGTATTGAAGATATCGTAGCACATTCGGTGATAAAGGAAGATGAACAAGTATTTTTTGTGGGAAATTATCAAAAGCGTATCAATTCGCCCATCATTACAACAGGAAATGAACTCGTGAAACAGCAGATTGCAGATTTTTCAAAACAGCTGAATCTGGAAGAATTATATTCATATATTTTTGAAGTGCGGAAAAGCACAGAAAAAATGCTTGAACAGTTATCTTATGATCAATTAAAAAGGAAAATTCCGGTAGAAAGAAAAGAATACCTGAAATCGTTGAAGGTAGTAAATGAAGATGAAAAAGCAAATTGGCTGATTGATTATTGGTGCAATAAAGATATTCGGGGACTAATTCAAATGCCGTTCTCCAGACATTGGATTATGCATACAGAGGCCTGTTTGCGTATAAAAAATAAGATACAATAGATATTTATTTGAGGATCCGGTTGCGATACATATCGTTTCATTAAATTCCTTTGTTTCTGGAAAAGGGGTTGGAAAACGTTTGCTTGAAAAAATTGAAGCTACCGCAAAACAACGAGAAAAGCAACCACTGTATGTTCTCGCGGAAGGAGCTACACTGACCGAAGCCGTACATAAGGTTTTTTCATGGATCGCAGAATTCAAAGGAATACGGACGAGGGAAACAAGAAGGATGCCGGACATGTTCCGGTATCTTGGATGGTGCAGTTGGGATGCTTTTTATCGGGATATTACGGAAGAGAAAGTCCGGAAGAAAGCCGGGGAGCTGCTTGAGAAAAAGGTTCCCGTAAAATGGATGTTGCTGGATGATGGCTGGTTTCCGACAAAGGAGGAATTGCTTTGTGATTTTATGCCGGACCCGGAAAAGTTTCCTGATGGATTTAAAAGTATGATCCGGGAAATTAAAGATCAGAATGATATCCGCTGGTTTGGGGCGTGGCATGCACTTGGCGGTTTTTGGGGAGGCATTGATCCGGAAAGTCGTCTGGCTCAGACGGAACGATCTTATCTTTATAAAACGATGAATGGGAAATTGATTCCGAGTCCGCTGACTGGAGAAGGATTTTATAGAGACTGGTATGAAAAACTTCATGACGAGGGCATTGATTTTACTAAGGTTGATGGTCAAAGTTCACTCTCCTGTTATGTAGAGAATAGTCTGCCTGTCGGCCTGGCAGCAAAAGGGATTCATCAGGCATTGGAAGGTGCAGCTTTGTATATGGATGGAGCTATCATCAACTGTATGGGGTTGGCTATGGAAAATATTCTATCCAGGCCGACTTCGGGAGTTACAAGAAACAGTGATGATTTTTTCCCGGACAGGAAAGGTAGTTTTGCGGAACATATCTTGCAAAATGCCTTCAATGCCGTATATCAGGATGAATTATATTACTGTGACTGGGATATGTTCTGGACGAAGCATGAGGACGCTATTAAGCATAGCCTGCTGCGGGCGATCAGCGGCGGACCGGTTTATGTCAGTGACAAAATAGGAGATACCAATGCGGAAGTATTACGGCCAATAACATATAAAAATGGTGAGATTCTTATGATGGATCATTCGGCAAAACCGACAGAGGACTGTATGTTTTCCAATCCTATGGAGACAGGGGTATTAAAGCTGCAGAATACTGCCTCATGGGGCGCTGACAAAAAAGGTGGAGGAATTGCCGTATATAATCTGACCGACCGCGAGCAACTGTTTACACTGAAGCCTGCAGATATACCTGAATTGGAGCTGGCGGATTCCTATTGGTTATATGATTATTTCAAAAAAAGAGTGTTTTTAATCAACAGACAGGATCAGTATGACGGAATGGTTGAAAAAGATGGATTTGGATGGTTTGTTCTGTTGCCGAAAGAAAAAAAAGGTTCTTGTCTGGGACTGTTGGACAAATACGTAGGATTCACCGCTGTTGAAAGTATTTATGAAATTGATAATACAGACATTATCGTAGTCAGGGAAGCAGGAACAATAGGTTATATTTCTGATCAGGAGCCGCAAAAGGTGATGGTTAATTCTGAAGATGTAACGGATCAAATCAAGAAGACAGGTCTATTGTATGAAATTCCGATTACGGAGGAAGATTCTAAGGCAGTCATCTCCATCGTATGGAACTAAAAAATTTCAAAAAGTTTTAGACAAATGTTAAATGGGCGGATTTTTCCGCCCATTTACTTTGTATAATGAAAAGCGTAACGTACATGGAAAAGAGAATATGTGATTCATGAGAATCAAGAAAGAGGTGCTTTTATGGGTTTACCACAGAAAAACATACTGATCAATCATTTTCAGGCTGTCGAAGATTATCTGAAACTGGATGCAAGAAATGGAAAGCATCTGCGATTCATTGAGTTGATGAAGAACAGATATATTCCTGAAGTGCAGAATCTTTTAGAAATCATTCCGGAAAGCTTTCATCCGACAGAACTTCAGAAGTTTTACGAACATACCGGGCTAAAGATACTGGTTGAGATCTACAACAGTGAATATGAAGTGACGATGTATGACAGGAAAGGGAAATACCCGAGAGAGGATGCCGTTATCTGGAATAAAGATTTTAGCGAGCAGGTAGCTGAGCATCCGGAATGGCTTGAACCACAGGAGAAAGCAGATCTGCTGATTCGTTGGATTTTCCCTCTTGAGGAAAAGAAAGAGAATATCGTTGTACATCATTATCAGTTTATATTAAGATAAAAGAAAAGGGGGCGGGGCTAAATGCCCTTGCCCTGTAGTTTGAAAGGAAATGGTGTATGGCAGAGCGGCATTCAAATAAACCATCCAAATATGAGCGGTCCTACAGAATACTTGAGTATCTGAAAAAAAATACGGATCAGGATCATAAGGTGAAGCAGTCAGATCTGAGAAAAATTGGGTACTTGGAGCAGTATATCGGGAACAAGGAAACATTTAACGATACGATAGTGAACATGGCAAATGCCATGAATTCGGATAGTAACGAAAGGATAAATCCGGAGGAAGAGTGGAGAATCATTTTCGATGCATTTGCCAAGCGATATGGGAGCGAAGGAACCGAGGAAGAAGATGAAGAGGATGCTCAGCGGATGCCGATCCGGGGACTGTATTATAATCACATATTTTCTTACGACGAGATCAACAGTCTGATAGAAGGCATTTTATTTTCAAAGACAATTTCACCTGAAGAAGGGGAGAAACTCATAGAAAAGATAGAGAGCCATCTTACCACAAAATTTTATTCTAAGGGAGCAAAACAGATTTGCAGAGTGAATGAACCACAGCTTGTAGATAAGGGGAGAATGCAGGAGAATCTCAAGATGATCCAGAAGGCGATTGATGAGAGAGTACAGATCAGCTTTCGGTTTTATGGCTACAACAGAAGAAAGGAACTGGAACCTGTCAGGGAAGAAAAAGATACAGTCAGTCCATATTATCTTGTTGCAAATGGAGGGAAATATTATCTTCTGGCATGTAAAGAGGTGACACTCAACGAAGAAATTGTCCGGAATATGTCTATCTGGAGAGTGGATTTGATGGGAGAAATGGCAATACCGGGACGTGATGAAAAACTCGGAATTCCCGGAATACCGGCTTTGAAAAAAGAGAAGGTGAAACATCTCCCAAAGCAATGGAGTGAGGACTTTCATCTTTCACATCTTAACATGGCTTTTGACGAGCCGGTAAAAATCAGATTGAAGATAACAAGAGTGCGGGAAAAGGCAGACTATACTTTTCTTCACGACTGGTTTGGAGATACATTCCGATCCGTAGGAAAGAATGATATTGTGGAGGTAAAGTGTAGCCCGTTTGCCATGGTGAATTGGGCACTTCAATACAGTGACCGGGTGGAAGTTCTGGAACCGGAGAGTATCAGACAGCAGGTAGCGGAGAAAGTCAGGAAATTATATGAAAAATACGGAGAAAATTAAGATGAACAGGGATTACTGCTATATTGATGATGTTCTGGAAGCGAGAAATAAAGGAATATTTGATCCCGAAAAATATTGCTATGATAAGGATTGCGGCAGGAAGAGTCTGGATCCAGATTGCCGGAGTCATAAATTATATGAAGATCTGGCCAAAGTATTTGGTGGGAAAACAAATTATGCGGAAAATGAGTTGATATTTTCAAAAACAGAGGAGACGGAACTTACGGATGAGAAAGGTCGTAGATACGGGTCAGACTATATCGGTCCTTCCTGGAATTGGGCCAGATTAGAATATGGATTTACAGACAGAGAGATTGGTGAGGGACTAAAAAAGACCCGAATTCTCGGAGGACATATGCTTTGGCTGAGAAAAGCATCATCCATCAACACAAAGAAAGGCGGACGTGGCATCTATGATAGGATTGATTTGTGTCTGGATGAAATCAAGAATGCCTATGAACATGAATTTGAGGGGAAATCGAAGCATAAACAGTCTTTGTGGAAAGAAATCTGTGCAGAAAAAGAATGGTTTGAATTATTTGGAAGAGGATGTAAAGGGTTTAAGAATTTCATTGACTTTTTTCTTCTCAATGATTATGTGACTAAGGAATATGATGTCATCTCCCTGTCCATATCTAATTGCAGGAAAGGATGTTATAAGCTGGTAAAAGAAGAGTATGAGCGTATCAATCAATATGAAATCAGTACGGAAAACAACTGCTACTTACCCGGGAGACAGCTTTGTCTGGGGCTAAAGGATGATGAAGCGAAAGAGGCATACAGGCAGTATATTGAGAATTGTATTTACATGATAGAGAGAAGAACGGAGGGGATGTTACAGAGGATGCCTATGTAGCTGACGGTGTTTTGTGATAAAATAAAAATATATCGGAAAATAGATTTGGAGATGAGTGGATGAAACGGGAATTAGGGAGTGCCAGATGTGGACTTGCGTGCTGTTTATGCTCTGAAAATGTGAATTGCCATGGGTGTAATTCCGGTGAGTGTCCTGACAAAGAATGGTGCGAAAATAGAAAATGTACAATTTCAAAAGAAATAGGGCACTGCTATGAGTGTAATGAAAGTTGCAGAAAAGGGCTGCTGACTAAAATTAAGCCATTTGCTTTTTCGGAATTTGCAAGGCGATATGGCGAGGAGTATCTTCTGGACTGTCTGGATAGGAATGAGAAAAGAGGAATTGTTTATCATCGGGAAGGCATCAATGGAGATTATGATGAGTTTGATGATGTGGAAGAACTGATACAGTTTATAAAGACGGGTAAACGATAAAATTTAGATCATAGAGTATGCGATAGAATATTTTGCGTTCAGTCAAAGTTAGAATTAAACAAAAAATTAATTTGGAGATAACAAAGAAACATGATTAAATTTAATAAACTGGTTCGGGATCATATTCCGGAAATGATTGAGAAAAGTGGGGATAAGGCACATATAACGGTATTGAATGATGACGAGTATAAAAGTGCCCTTGAGGAGAAATTAAAAGAAGAGGTCCACGAGTATATAGCTGATAATTCAATCGAAGAACTAGCGGACATTTTGGAAGTGATGGATGCAATTGTTCAATTCAATAACTACTCCTGGCAGGAAGTAATTGATGCAAAAACAGCCAAAAAAGAACAACGAGGAGGTTTTGATAAAAGAATTTTTTTAATTGACCGGACAGAAGCGGAAAACAGAGACTAAAAATAAAGGAGTATATAATGAAGGAAACTAATATTGAAAAATGTCCATACTGTGGAAGCAGTAACATTGGTATTGGTTATAGGTTAGGGAATGGCCGTTTATTTACTGATATGTATGCTTACCATTCTCAAAGCAGTGCTTCAGAAGTTGAGACTTATTTTTGCAAAGACTGTGGCATTGTCATTTGTGAAAAAGTAATTCGACCGGAAATATTTGATAATGTTTCTGATTTTCGTGATGAAGAACTTTTAGATATGATTGAGGATAATGGATTTATACTGGTGAACAAGCATCCATACTTGCCATCTCTGGACGAATCAGGATTTTCCATGCAAAATATTATTCATTTAATTGAAAGGCATCAGGTTGTTTATTCGAAAGCTTTCATGGGAAGAACAATATTTTTATCAATACGATGCTATCAGTTGTTAAAGAGGGTTAAAGCTCCTTTGACATTGGATATAACTTCAGAAATGATCTTGAAAGAGTTAGGAAAATACAATGAAATTCAAAAAGAGGAAATCAAAGAAAAGCTTGGGATTGATACGAAAATATTCAATAGAGCTTTTGACAAGTTACTCGAACGGATGAAGATTACAGCATGTGGAGGTAAAAAGATAAAGGCAAATTGGTATACATATCTTTATTGCTCCACTGAACAATTTGATAGGCAAATTGCAGGACTTCATTTTAATGGTGATCCTAGAATGGGGTTATGGGATACGGTCAAAAAGAAAATGACTCCAAAAGATTTTGAACGCTTATGCAAGTAGAGTATCTTGCTTTTAGGAAATCCTTACCGATATGCCAATTATGATTAGGGTACCGGTAAGGATTGGATTTTTAATTACGTTATTTAGCAGGTGTGAATAGAAATTGCATATAACGGATAAATGTGTAAAGTACAAATACTACGGCAATGATTGTTTCAATCAGAACAATATATGACAGCCATGAAATTGGATGCCCCATATTTGCAAGGCATGCCATTGTCTGTTTTACAGCAATTGCACTGACTGCAAAAGGGAAGGTAAAAGCTGAATAACTTGGATAAAAATTCAGTTTTAAATATCCAATTGCTTTTATGAGTGCAAAGACATAAAGGATGGTTGCAGCAATAAGCATTGCCAGCAGAAATCCTCTTGATTTTGGCGTTACAGATTGCACATAACCGGCTATACACAGACTGGTTGGAGCAGCATAAATACAGATCAGAGGTTTAGCTGGTTCAGGAACTTCTTTATACTTAACATAGCGTACAGTTATGAGTACGAACAGAAGAATAAGAGTGATAAATCCAAACCAGAATGCTGCTGTTCCAATAGATAATGCATCATAAGCCGGCGCTGTAACGGCAGCGGCAGCAATCCCCACATATACAATATAGTAACTTGCGAAGACTTTTGGCATTTGTACTTTCAACATGAATCTGACAGTAAACCAGATGATCAGAATAATATGAAGCAGGATTGCGAAAAACCAGATGTATCTGGCAGCATTACCAATCAAAGGTTTGATGTAAGTGCTGAGCAGCATAAGTGCCATTGGAAATGTGGCTGTGACACTTGCCATGATTGGATTTTTCATATCCTCAATAATCATGTGGGGAAATAGAATCAATTTTAATAAAACCAGTATCAGTAAAAAACATGACAGAATACCGCATGCATAGCGGACCTTTTCTCCATAGCTTTGCAGGAGATTCCCGAGAGTTGCGAATCCTAACATGACACCGCAAATTGGCAATGGAATTTTTTGAATTATGTTTTTCATAGCGTTTATTTCCTTTGCTTAGATTTCTGCAATGGTACGTCTTGGAGCAGGTTCATCAATTTCGTCAAGATTTTTGATACCGAGTTCACGACAGACGAGTTGCGCAACTTTCCAAGCACAAAGACCCGTAAAGAAAATGCACTGCTCTTTGTGTTCTCCACGTCCCTTGTCGAATTCTTTTGTGAGAATACGGCAGCAGATTGCATTTTTACCGTTTGCTTTTTTAAACCAGTCATGTAATTCTTTTGTTAGTTCCATACATTTGATGCTCTTTGGATTTCCAGGGCCGTCCTGTTCTGTACGTCCGAAAAACATACCAAGAGCAAGAATGCCGCCGTTAAGAGCACCACAGATACAACCTGATTTTCCGGCGCCGACAGCCATACCTGATGCCATGGCAATTACTTCTTCCGGGACATCCAGTTTGAATTCATTACGAATTGCACTCACGAGTGCTTCACAGCAGTAATATCCGTCTTTAAATTTTTTTTCAGCCACCTGTTGAACGGCTCTTGGGCTGATTTCAGTAACTCCGATTTTCATAGTTTTCCTCCTTATGTATGCTTTCGATTACAGGACTGATTGTAACATGCAAAAAGGAGAAGGAATGATTGATAAGTTCTATTGGAATATAGGTAAAAACGATAAAACGTCAATATAGAAAAAAGCCCCCCCGGTATGGGAGAGCTTTTTTGTGCATGACTGATAAAAAATGAAGATGTTAGAAACAATTCGTTATCGTGTGTCAACTATCTGGTGATAATGCCTCTTTGAATCTTATCGATTTGAAGTTTGATATGTTTTTGAAAAATGTCAACTCCGTTTCCCACCACTTCATTTTTTCGGGTTAGCATACAGATTTTCCATTCATAAACCCCGTCGGAGAAAGGGATGAGAGCAAGGTCTTGCCGGTTCATATCATCGGAGATAAAATCAACGGTTACGGACACGCCTTTATTGTCTTTCACCATTTTGTGGCACAGGCTGAAGCCACTTGTCTCAAAGATAATGTCGGGTTCAAATCCTGCCTCCAGACATTTATTCACGATCAGATCATGAATTTTAAATTCGTGGTTTTCCAGATAGAGTGGAATGCCGCGCAGATCCTGAATCGTGACGGAACTCCGTTGACTGAGGGGATGTTTTTTATTTACCAGGAGTTTCACAGGGAAAGAAGCAATTTCCAGAATATCATAGAGCTCCTCATCACATGGGGCAAGAGAAAAGGCGACATTTCCCTCACCGGATTCAAACCAGCGTTCCACTTGTTTGTCGGGATATTCCCGATAATGAAATTCGATTTCAGGGTATTTCTGCTTAAAGTCGGTAATACATTCCGGAGTTACAAGGCGGAGAATTCCAAAAGCAGAGAGGAGATCCACCACACCACGTTCTTTCTGTTTGATTCTCAGCAGTTCCATTCTCATCTGGTGATATTCCGCGTCTGCATGCTGAGCATATTCGAGAAAATGCTGCCCACATTCAGAAATCTCCATTCGATTTCCAGTGCGGATAAATAGATCACAATCTGTCTCACTTTCAAGGTTTTTGATTACCTTGCTGATACCCTGAGGGGTCATATATAAAAGTTTTGAGGCCTTTGCAAGGCTTTTGGTTTTTGCAACAGTAATAAAAACATGAAAATCCCGTGTATTCATAACAACCTTTCCGCTGACCATAACATTTTTTGTCAGCATTTTTAATTCCGTTTTTCTAATTATAACATACAATTTATCTGACTGTTATCCGGAAAACAGTGGTGCTTTCCAGAAGGAAGAGGTATAATCATACCAGATTGGAGTATTTAGAAGGAGAACAAAGGAATGAAATTATTTCAGGAAATTACGGAAGTATACAAATATCAAAAAGCGAGTGAATTTATACAGGAGTTTCAAATCGGAGAGGGAGACTTTGTCTTTACAAGTCAGTCGGTATTTGAAACTTATTTTAAGGAGCTTCGGTCAAGCGGTGCTGTTGTGCATTTTAAAAGCGAATACGGACAGGGTGAACCTACAGATCTGATGGTGGATGCTCTGTTAAAAGATTTCAGAAGAACAGACTGCAAAAGGGTTATTGCTATTGGCGGTGGAGCAGTCATTGATATGGCAAAGATTCTTGTGCTGGATGGACAGGCAAAAGCTGCTGAATATTATCAAAGGAAGGTGCCGGTCAGAAAGATAAGGACACTGGTTGCTGTGCCGACGACCTGTGGAGCTGGTTCGGAGGTATCCAATGTCTCTATCGCAGAGATGACAGCTCTTCAGACAAAGCTGGGACTGGCCGGTAAGGAGATGTATCCGGATCAGGCGGTATTGATTCCGGAACTTCTCGGGAAATTGCCATGGCACTTTTTTGTAACGAGTGCGATTGATGCCCTGATCCATGCTATCGAGTCCTATGTATCACCGAAAAGTACGGTGTATACACGGATGTTTGCAAAAGAGGCTATGCAGATTTTACTCAAGGGTTTCCGTATGTTGGAAAAGAAAGGACCAGACAGCAGAGAGAAATTGTTTGAAGATTTTCTTATAGCCAGTGATCTTGCAGGCATTTCGTTTGCCATTGCCGGGACAGGAACGGTGCATGCCATGTCCTATCCGCTTAGCGGAACTTATCATGTGACGCACGGAGAAGCAAATTATCAGTTTTTGACTGCAGTATTTCAGGCATACCAGGAGGCGGATCCGGATGGGGGAATCCGGGAGTTGAATACGTTCCTTGCCGGTATTTTCTCCTGTGAGCCGGATGTAGTGTACGGAGAAATAGAAAAATTGTTGGATGGACTGATCAGTAGAACACCGCTGCATAAATATGGAATGAAAGAAGAAGAAATCAAAAGTTTTGCAGAGAGCGTGGAAAAATCGCAGCAGCGTTTGCTGGGCCAGAGCTATGTGAAGTTCGGGGCTGAAGATCTGGAGAAGATTTATCGAAAACTTTATTAGGATGATGAGAAACAAATTTATAAATTTTAACCGGGAAAAGTATAGGATATGGGGGTTTTAAAAACATTAAGAAATAATTACAGATATCTTCCTTGAGGGGCGAATTGTTCCATGCTAGTATGAAGTAAATTTGGGGATAATGGCATGAGAAAGGAGAGTTATTCTATGAAAATAAAAAAATTCATGACTCCCGAGATGTATGTGGAACGTGTGGAAGGTTCGGAGGAATGGTATCTGGGAGTTGCCTTTGAGGAAGATGTGTGCGATCTGTTTGAAGCGGAAATGATGGAGAAGGAAGAAAAGGATTTCATGGGAAATTGTCCATATTTTTTTCATTATCCCGATGGAGCGGTGTACCATCCGTTCCCAAAGAAGAAACATGTCTATTATGAGAATCCGGTTTGGGACAAAGATCGTTTTGGAGTTCTTGCGGTAGATTTTTCTTTGAAAATGATTTATATATATACTTACATTCCGGGAGAAAAGCCTGAACTTCTGCACTCATTATGCCTTGATGAAGTGGAAGACTGCTATAATCTGAAACTGGAGATGTCTCCATGGATATTGGGAAGGCAGACAAATAATGAGTATGAGGCAATATGGCCGATAAAAAGGAGGTTTCCGCTTGGAGACAGTGAAAGTATGATCTGTAGAAACGGTAACATACTTTATTTTTCACGGTGGACAGAAGATCCGTTTTATCATGAATATGTAGTGGCAGTAGATATGGAGACCGGGGAAGAAATATGTGTGGAAAAGGGAAGCTTGTATCTGATGCCGGATGGAAACTTGTGGAATATATAGAATATGTTGGAAGCCTTAGTGAAGAAGACACCCCGGAAAATGCGGTTCCGGGGTGTCTTTATGTGGCATTTCTTTTATCATACGCGTAACATAATCCTGTTCAAATATTTCATAACGTTCTTTCTATTTCTGAAAAAAATATATCATACAGATGGAAAAGTTTTTATTATGGCATAAAAAAATTCAACTCTCTTGATATCAGTAGTATAATAACGTTAATAAATTCTAAGTTTGGGAGGTGCTGTTATGAAACTGTATGTTGCACGCCATGGACAGACGGTATGGAATGCGAAGAACAAGGTGTGCGGGGTGACGGATGTGGATTTGACGGAAAAAGGAAGAGAGCAGGCAAAAAAGTTGGCTCATATTGTGCCTGATACTATTGATGTGATTATCAGTTCTCCATTAAAAAGAGCTGTAGAGACAAGTAAAATTGTTGCAGAAAAAAAGAATATTCCGATACATATCGAGGAACTGCTTACGGAACAGAACTATGGGATTTATGAAGGTGTTGACCGGAAAAATCCTCAGTTTTTAGAGAACAAGAGAAATTTTGCATTCAGATACCCTAAGGGTGAATCAATGATGCAGGTCGCATACAGGATTTACGGTCTTCTTGATCAGATTAAAAAAGAATATGAAGGAAAAACGGTTCTTATTATCTGCCACGGTGGGGTGTGCCGTATTATACGTACATATTTTAATGATATGACAAATGAAGAGTTTTTTGAATATACATTAGAGAATGGAAAATTGGAAGAGTATGAATTTTAAGATATTTCCATGGTGAGAAAAAAGCAAAATGTACTATAAGATGTGTTGGCGCGATTTGTATAGTAATTGGACTGCTCACGAGTTTTAAGATTTGAGGTGACAGCAATGAAGAAATTGTTTTTTCATAAAAAAACAGAGAAAAAAACCTATGATAATGAACATCAGATTCCGGTACTTAGATGCAGTATCTGTACCGGAGAGCAGGTGGCTGGTTTTAAGGACATCAATACTGGAAGATTTCATGAAATCAGGCTGATCCGGACAGAACAGGAATTGAGAGATTTCATGGAGGAGTATGGTATTTCTTCCATTAAAAAGGAATATTAGAGAAAAGTGCTTTATAAAATAATCAATCTGACAGAGAGGAGACGATAGAAGAAAGATGCGAATCAGATTCTTTCCTACATTGAGAGATTACAAAAAAGAATCTCTGGCAAAAGACATTTTTTCCGGAATCATTATTGCGGCAGTGTCGATTCCGATTTCCATGGGATATGCCCAGATTTCGGGACTTCCGGCAGCTTATGGCCTGTATGGTTCTATGCTGCCGATTCTCTTTTTTGCATTATTTTCTACATCGCGGCAGTTTATTTTCGGTGTGGATGCAGCTCCAGCTGCAATTGTGGGCGCGGCCTTGTCTACGATAGGAATTACATTTGAGAGTGAGGCAGCCATGCAATATGTTCCGGTCATTGCGCTTGCAGCAGGTCTATGGCTTTTGTTGTTTTATTTTCTTCATGCAGATCGGATTGTGGATTTTATCTCTACTCCAGTGATGGGTGGATTTATAAGCGGAATTGCGGTAACGATTATTCTGATGCAGATACCGAAGATTATGGGAAGCCCGGCCGGTACGGGAGAATTGCCGGAACTGATTCACCATATTGTGGAGTCGGCCAAATACCTGAATGGAGTATCGATGGTTCTGGGTGTTTTGACCCTTGCGGTATTGCTTGTGTCGAAACGGTGGATTCCTAAATTCCCTATGGCTGTGGTTGTGATGGCTGCAGGTGTAGCAATGACGGTTGCTTTTCATATTGATGAGTATGGTGTGACTCTTTTGAATCATGTAGATACGGGGCTTCCGGGCTTATTTATTCCGGATTTTTCGCAGGTGAATCTGACAATTGCAGCAGGGAGGGGACTCATGGTAGCTGTTGTCATTATGGCCGAGACACTTCTTGCAGAAAATAATTTTGCAGCAAAGAACGGATACCGACTGGATGACAGGCAGGAAATTCTGGCATGTGCAGCGGGAAATCTTGCATCGGCAGCAGTAGGGTGCTGTCCTGTTAATGGAAGTATTTCAAGAACTTCCATGAATGAGCAATATGGAGGAAAGACTCAGGTTGTATCTCTTACGGCAGGAATTGTGATGGCGGTGATTCTAGTATGTGCGACGGGATTTATCGGATATCTTCCGGTACCTGTTTTGACAGCAATCGTTATTTCTGCATTACTTAATGTCGTGGAGACGCACCTGGCAATCCGTCTGTTTAAAGTCAGCAGGCAGGAGTTTTTAATTTTTATGGCGGCATTTGCAGGAGTACTTTTCCTTGGTACTGTTTATGGTGTAGTGGCAGGAATTCTGTTATCTTTTATTTCTGTGATTATCAAGGCAACAAATCCGCCGAGGTATTTTGAAGGGATGATTCCAGGAAAGCAGGAGTTTTACGATCTAAGCAAGAACCGTTTTGCCTGGCCTGTGAAAGAAGTTCTGATTTACAGATTCAGTGAAAATTTGTTTTTTGCGAATATCAAGATCCTTCAAAATGATATTGAAAACAGTATCAGGGAGGATACGAAAGCAGTGATTCTTGATGCGGAAGCAGTCAATAGTTTGGATATTACAGCAGCTGACGGTTTGGTAAGTTTAATTGAGAGCCTGAAAAAAAGAAACATCCGGTTTTACATAACAGAACATTCAGCAAATGTAAATGACCAGATGAGAAAGCTTGGGATAGGCTGGTTGATTCAGGAAGGAGTGGTAAGAAGGACTATTCTTGCCGCACTTCATGATATAGACATTAGAGAGCCGTTCATACTGGACATTCCGGAAAGTGAGCTGGAGAAAATAAAGCGTAAAGAGTTTTATGCACTGACTCCGGAGGAGGAGAACTCATTGGAAGAATTTGCCTGGGCCTTCGGGGCGGATGCAGTCAGAGAGATTGAGAAACGGGTGAAAACCATTGCAGAACAAATTCATGGAATTTCCGATCTGGAGGAACTTGCGGAAGCAGGACTGGAAGAAAAGTTGAAATTCTGGCATGCTCTTGGCCCGGTAGATGAAGATGAGCTTCTCAGAAGACTGGAATTACATATTGATGACTTGCCGCAGGAACTGAAAGAAGATAGACGACTTGTAGTAAGACTGATTGAGAGACGAAGAAGAATACTTCGAGACAGAATTATAAAAGAACATCCAAATATCCAGGAGCATTTAAAAGAAAAACAGGATATTATGGAGCATAGGCTGGAGAAGCAAAATCCCGAAGGCCTTCGGAAACTTCACAGACTGGAAGATGAAGAGTCTTGAGCCCTACATTATGATCTGCTACAAGGTTTCATCTTTCAGACTGAGAGGAGTGAAAGATGAGGGGGCTGATCATTTTGGCTTCTCTGTGTCGTATTGATCCCGTTTGATAAAAGGATCGAAAGGATAGGGATTCAGTGAATGGAAGAATTTACTCCGGATGAGAAAGGCTGAGAGAATGCTACTGAATACAAATAATTTACAGACGTGACACCTGCACAATATAGAAAGAAGGTGGAAGTGCAAAACTGTAATTGCTGGAGCATAACAATAGAATAAAGTAAAGGGATGCCCTGATATACAAGAAATGTATGTCGGGGCATCCTTTTGCTTATCCCATTATCCATCCGACAGGTGCAGAGAGAATAATCATAATTATGGAAAACAAAAGGAGTTATGAACAACGTTGGGAGGGAATATATTGCAATTAGTTTTTGGAATGTGATATTATATAATAAACGTATTGCAGAAGAGAGTAATACATAAGTGTACAAGGTAACTGATAGGCTGCAAAACATCAAGCTGGGAATCATGGTCTCCAGCATATACGTACCAGATAATAAGAAGAACCTTATCGGCAACTTTCTGCAGATAAGGTTCTTTTGGTGTTTAGCTCGAATAACGAGATACAGGATGGAAGAGAAAAATCATGGAAATATTTTCAATGGTGCTGTCTCTGCTCAGCGGCGTAGCATTGTTTCTATACGGCATGCTTCTGATGGGAGATGGATTAAAAATGGTGGCCGGCAATAAGCTGGAGAAATTTTTGTATAGGATGACCAATACCCCTTTGAAGGGGGTTGCGTTGGGGGCAGGAGTAACCTGTGTGATTCAGTCTTCTTCTGCTACAACAGTGATGGTAATCGGATTTGTTAACTCTATGATGATGAAGCTGCGGCAGGCGATCAGTATCATTATGGGAGCTAATATCGGTACAAGTATTACAGGTTGGATTCTCTGTCTGTCTTATATAGAAGGTTCGGGAGGATGGGCAACAATCCTGTCTACAGCGACGATTTCGGCGATTGTGGCGATTGTGGGTATTGTACTACGGATGTTTGGCAAACGTTCTGTACATAGAAATATCGGTAACATTATGTTGGGATTTGCAATCCTGATGATGGGAATGCAGACGATGAGCGGAGCGGTGGAACCGTTGCGGGAGAATGAGTTTTTTGTCAGTATGCTTACCATGTTTTCGAATCCTTTGATGGGAATTCTGGTTGGGATTGTCTTTACGGCAGTATTACAGAGCGCATCGGCATCGGTCGGAGTATTGCAGGCTCTGTCCGTGACAGGGATATTGACTTTCGCCAGTGCACTTCCTATTGTGTTGGGGATTGGTGTAGGTGCAGCTTGTCCGGTTTTGGTTTCTTCTATCGGTGCAAATAAAAACGGAAAACGAACTGCTCTGATTTATCTTTTAAATGATCTGTTTGGTATGATTTTCTGGGGAAGTGTTTTTTATGCAGTCAATGCGATTGTGCATTTTAGCTTTATGGATCAGGTTATGACACCGGTTATGGTGGCCTTTATCAATACTGTTTTCCGTGTAGCTACAGTGTGTGTGTTGTTCCCGTTTATCCCGAAGCTGGAGAAGCTTGTCTGTATGCTGGTGAAGGATACCAAGGAAGAGGTGGAAGAGGAAGCTGATCTTGAGCTGTTGGAAGACCGTCTGGTGATCTATCCCGCACTTGCAATGGGACAGTGTCAGAGGGTAATATCCGGAATGGCGAGAAAAGTACGGAAAAATGTGAATCGCGCCATGAATCTTTTGAATGATTATCAGCAGGAGCGTTTTGAAAAAGTACAGCGTAAGGAAGATCTGATCGACAAGTATGAGTCTCGGCTTGGGTCCTACCTGATGCGTCTGACAAAAAAAGAGCTGACCACAGTACAGTCCAGACAGATGTCGCTTTATCTGAGCACGATCAGTGACTTTGAGAGGATCGGCGATCATGCGGCATATATTGCACATATGTCTAATGAGATGCAGGAGAGGCGCATGAGTTTCTCGGATGAGGCTCTGGATGAGCTGAATGTAGTGATGGAGGCTGTACGGGAGATTATGAATATTACCGCCAAGGCGTTCATGGAAGAAAATCAGGACGAGGCAAAGAAAGTGGCGCCTCTAGGGGTTGTGATTGCAAACCTGTGTGATGAATTGAAACACAACCATGTCATACGCTTGGGCAACGGCGCATGCGGACTTGAGCAGGGTACGATCTTCAATGACATTCTGAACAGCTTCACCCGTATTGCCGCACACTGTGCAAGCATCATGTCTGCCATGCAGAAGAACGCTGAAAATGATGAAGATATTCATATTCACGATTCCAGAGTCTATGCAGGGGAAGATATGGCATATTATTCTTATTTTACAAAGTACAGTCAAAAATATGATCTTGCCAATCAAAACAGTCATGTTAAAAGTATGGAGGCGGAAGAGATTCTGTAGACAAAGTAGAGATCCGATCCCCCAAAAGTCAGAGTGAAACCTGATGATTGGGAGGTCGGTTTTTGTATGGGTGAGGAGCTAAATTTCAGCTAGTTATAGGAATGATACAAAATATGAAGGAGGAAAATAAGTATGAGTTTTTGTTCCGTGGAGGAATACATAGATTCCTTAAGTGAAGAAGGGAAAAAATATGTGAAGTGGTTTGTTGAGTTTATGGAGGAAGAGTATCCACAGTTGAAGGCGAAAATCTCCTTTTCCATGCCAATGTGGTGGAAAGGGGAAAAGATGAGAGATGGATATGTGGCCGTCTCTGCAGCGAAAAATCATGTCTCCATACACTTTTCCGATGAGAACTTTGTCGGCTTTTTATGCGAGCGGTTGCCGGATAGTAAACGCGGAAAACGATGCGTCAACATTTGCTACCGCGATGACGCATCGTTCCAGACGGTTCTTGAAGGGGTGAAACAATTTCTTGGGTAAATCTTCTGGATATCCATTGAAACTGAGTGTTTGATCGTCCGCAGTAAAAGCTAATAATATACTAAATATTTAGAGAAGCATTGCTCAATATGTATTCAGGTGACTGGGCAATGCTTCTTGTTTTTTGAATCTATAACATCAGGCGGTAAATTTCTGCGACATCCTGTTCGTTCAGTTTTACAAATCCGCCGATTGTTCCGGTGCGTCCGTTTCCGTAACATGCAGTGTGAGCCATATGAGGAATATCTTCTTCTTTTGCACCAAGTTCAGTAAAGTTAGACGGCATGCCAATAGATTTCAGGAAGTTTCGAAGTGCTTCAATACCTTGTAGTGCAGTTCTTTCCGGGTTTGCAAAGTCCATAGGACATCCCCAGACACGGCTGGCTAACTGAGCAAAGCGCATTACATCATGCTTCATGTTGTAAGTCATCCATGCAGGAACAACCACTGCCAGGCCGGCACCATGTGTGCAGTCATATACAGCGGAAAGTTCGTGCTCGATGTCGTGACTTGCCCAGTACTGTTCCCTTCCAACGACGCAGCAATTATTGTGAGCAAGCATACCTGCCCACATGATATTGGCGCGTGCTTCGTAATTGTCAGGATCTGCAACTGCACGAGGACCTTCGTGAATCATAGTCATCAGCAGTCCTTCAATAACGCGATCGGTTGCTTCTACTTCTTTTGTGTTTGTAAAATAGCGCTCGAATAAGTGCGCCATGATGTCTGTGATTCCAGCTGCAGTCTGGTAAGCTGGAAGTGTCTGGGTGAGGGCTGGGTTCAGAATGGAGAATTTCGGGCGGAGTCCTTCGCCTGGCGCACCTCTTTTCAGCATTCCATCTTCCAATGTAATGACAGAATCAGGGCTTCCTTCGCTTCCTGCAGCGGAGATAGTAAGTACGGTTCCGATTGGGAGCGCTTTTTCTACAAGTTTTCCTTGATAGAAATCCCAGAAATTTCCGTCATATACGGCACCCGCGGCAATGGCTTTGGAAGAGTCTATCGTGCTTCCTCCGCCTACAGCAAGAATAAAGTCGATTTGTTCTTTTTTGCAAAGTTCAATACCTTCGTAGACGAGGCCACTTCTTGGATTTGGTTTTACACCGCCGAGTTCGATATACTCGATCCCTTCATTTTTTAAAGAAAGCCGGACGCGGTCAAGAAGTCCGGAGCGGATGACACTGCCGCCGCCGTAATGAATCAGGACTTTTGTTCCGCCGAATCTGTGGACATAGTTGCCTGTATTGTTTTCTTCGTCTTTACCAAAGACAAAATAAGTCGGACTGTAAAAAGTAAAATTATTCATGTTTCGTTCCTCCTGTTAATTCTATCTCTATCATAATGAGAGAGAAAAGAATTGACAAGAAGGTACTTTTTATTCCCCTGGATACATGCGGGTATCCATCTGACTATTCGAAGCAACTGCCGGAAGAACTTCCAGAACAGGTTGCATGAGTCAGAATATATTTATCCCCCATATTGTGATAACCCCAGGAGCACATTGCTTCAAGAATCGGGTAAAGAGTCTCCCCAAGCGGCGTGATAGAATATTCAACGCCCACAGGATTTCCTTCTATAATGGTTCGCTTTAGTATACCGTCGTCTTCTAATTCGCGAAGCTGTAAAGTAAGTGTTTTTTTTGGTGCGGAGCCAAGATATCGGAAAATTTCATTATAGCGTTTAGGTCCTTCGTATTGGAGATAATGAAGGATCAAAGGTTTCCATTTTCCCCCAATCACTTTTAAAGTTACTTCTATTTCACTGGATACGATTTTCTTTTCTGTCATGTAGTCTCTTCCTTCCACTATGAACTGATTCTGCTCGATAAACATAGAAATATTATGCCATGTTTCTGTGAGATGGGCAAATTCAAAATAAAAAGAATTCAAAAAATGAGAAAAACATAAAATATCTTCCGGATATTATGGATTGTATTCTTTCAGACAATTTAATATAATTGACATCAAAGAAAGACACAGGAAGACCTGATACAGACGGAATCAGGCTTTCGGAAGCTAATGAGAAGGAGGAAAAATATGTTAGGAAAGATCTTTGGAACTGAAGGCAGTTTTACCGCTGTAATGTCGAAGGTTGCAGATATTGTACTTGTCAGTGCGTTGTGGTTTATATGCAGCCTTCCGGTCGTAACTTTTGCGACTTCAACTTCTGCTTTATATTATGCAGTGGTAAAAGGTATTCGAAAAGAGAGAGGGACGCCAACAAAAGAGTTCCTGTATTTTTTTAAAACAAATTGGAAACAAGGAGTCGTTATCAGTCTGCTTTATGAATTGATGGCTGCATTGGTAGTATTTAACTATATCGCCGTTACAAAAATGGAAGGAGCATCCGGGTTGTATTCGATATACAAGGTGGAGTCTTTATGGGTAATGGTAATGTTTATTTTTCTCACAATCTATTTATTTCCCGTCTTTTCTCGGTTTGAATATACCGGAGTGGAATGTATCAAGGCGAGCATTCTGATGGCAATCCGACATACACTGAGTTCTTTGGTAATGCTTGTAGTTCTGGTAGCTGCCGGTTTGCTGGTAATACGTTTTCCGATTTTGATTTTTTGCATACCAGGAGTACTGGTGCTTTTATTCTCTTTGCGTATTGAAAAGATTTTTAGAAAATACATGAAGAAACCTGAGGAAGGGGAGATCGTACCTTGGTTTTGGGATGAATAAAATCATTTATACGATTAACCATGAAAAAATTGTGCATTATGTGCATGAAAGTCTCTTTCAAACTATTGAATGAAAAGAAAATATGTTGAAAATTGATAAAAAATTTTACTTTGCGGCCAGAATATTGACAAAATGCGTAATAGGATTATAATATATAACTATCAAGATTCAATTTTTTTTCACCTTTAATTTAAACGATTAAATTAAAGGCGGATAAACAGAAAGGAGACGTACTGTGAAAGAAAGTAGAGGACAGCCAACAAATGGCGTACTTTAATAAGCTGT
>CAUWJP010000042.1:0-20861 GCA_963559135.1 uncultured Sellimonas sp. | reverse complement strand
ATCAGAAAGTCCTGTACGATATTTTTTTTATGAAAAAGTTGTAAAGTGGTGTTATATTAACAGAAAGTACCCCAAACTTCTACAACATTACATCTTTCCGAGTATTGTTCCATATTCTTGGCAAACTGTACCCGTTCAAAATCCAGTTGCCTGAGAAATCAAGAAGAGCCAAGTCCTCTGTTTTCAAGGATTCTTGGCTCTTTTATACTTATTTCATTACAATGTTGATAATTCTTCCCGGTACATAAATTTCTTTAACTATGTTTCCGGTCAGTTTTTCTTTAATGGCTTCTTTTCCTGCCGCAATGGCTTCGTCTTTTCCTGCTTCTGCAGAAATTGTCACAACGGCTCTTGTCTTTCCATTGATCTGTACAGCGACTTCGATTTCATCATCTTTCATTGCTTCTTCATCGTAGGTCGGCCATCCTGCATGGAATACGCTTTCTTCGTGTCCCAGCTGCTCCCAGAGTTCTTCGCCCATGTGCGGTGCAAATGGTGCAAGCAGTACTGCGATCGTGGAAAGTGTCTCTTTATCAATTCCGCCTTCCTTCTTAGCAAGATCAATAAATTTGTTGTTGTACTCCATGAATCCGGAGATTACCGTATTCAGGCTGAAGCTTTCCAGACGGGTGGTGATATCGTATACCATCTTGTTGCGGAGTTTGAGCATCTCCTTGGATGGTGTTACGTCTTTGTCTTTGTTGTCCATTACGAGATTCCAAAGCTTGTTCAGGAAACGGTATACACCGTCGATTCCTCTGTCATCCCACTCTGCATCCAGTTCCGGCGGTCCAACAAAGAGTTCGTACATTCTCAGGGAATCGCATCCATAATCTCTTACAAGATCGTCCGGAGATACTACGTTTCCTTTGGACTTACTCATTTTGATTCCGTTCTTTCCGGTAATCATACCCTGGTTAAAGAGCTTGATAAATGGCTCATCAAAATCGATTACGCCGATGTCACATAAGAACTTCGTATAGAAACGGGAATACAGAAGATGAAGCACCGCATGCTCCACACCGCCGATGTACATATCAACAGGAAGCATAGCGTCAGCTTTTTCTCTGGAAACCAGTTCTTTATCATTGTGCGGATCTACATAACGCAGGAAATACCATGAGGAACCTGCCCACTGAGGCATGGTGTTGGTCTCTCTCTTAGCCGGCTTTCCGCAGACCGGACAGGTTGTATTAACCCAGGAATCGATCGCTGCAAGAGGAGATTCTCCTGTTCCCGTTGGCTCATAAGACTCCACATCCGGCAGAGTCAGCGGAAGTTCTTCTTCCGGCACCGGTACAGCGCCGCAGTCCGGGCAGTGTACGATCGGGATCGGTTCTCCCCAGTATCTCTGACGGGAGAATACCCAGTCACGCAATTTGTAGTTGACAGTCTTTCTTCCGATACCGCGCTCTTCGATCATCATCGGAGCTTCCTTTTTCAGAACAGCGGATTCCATGCCGTTCCATTCTCCGGAATTGATCATGGTTCCGGATGCCTCTGTGTAGGCTTCTGTCATATTTTCGATTTCTTTTCCGTCTTTGGCGATAACCTGAATGATCGGAATGTTGAACTTTGTTGCAAATGCAAAGTCACGGTCATCGTGTGCCGGTACGCACATGATTGCTCCAGTACCGTAGTCTGCCAGTACATAGTCGGACAACCAGATCGGCACCTTAGCTCCGTTGATCGGATTGATCGCGTAGCTTCCTGTGAAGACTCCGGTCTTTTCCTTGTCCTGAAGACGGTCTACGTTGGACTTCATGGAAGCGTCGTAGATATATTTCTCCACTGCTTCTCTTGTCTCATCGGTTGCAAGTTCTTTTGCAAGAGCATGCTCCGGAGCCAGCACCATGAAAGTTGCCCCATAAAGCGTATCCGGTCTTGTTGTGTAGACTGTGATCTTTTCATCTCTTCCATCCACCGGGAACTCTACCTCGGCACCGTAGGATTTACCGATCCAGTCTGTCTGCATCTTCTTAACTTTCTCCGGCCAGTCCAGTTTGTCAAGGTCGTTCAGAAGTCTCTCTGCATATTTAGTAATCTTGAGCATCCACTGACGGAGATTTTTCTTTGTTACTTCTGTACCACAACGCTCACATTTTCCATTGACTACTTCCTCATTTGCAAGTCCTGTCTTACAGGACGGGCACCAGTTGATCGGGAACTCCTTTTCGTAAGCAAGGCCAGCCTTGAACATCTTTACAAAAATCCACTGAGTCCATTTGTAGAAATTCGGGTCTGTTGTATTAACCTCTCTGTCCCAGTCATAAAGAGCAGCGATCTCATTGATCTGTCTCTTGATATTTTTTACATTTTCTGCTGTGGACTTTGCCGGATGAACTCCCATCTTGATAGCGTAGTTTTCTGCCGGAAGTCCGAATGCATCCCATCCCATCGGATGAATGATATAGTATCCCTGAAGCAGTTTATAACGGCTCCATACATCGGAGATGACATAGCCTCTCCAGTGTCCAACATGCAGACCGTTTCCGGACGGATACGGGAACATATCGAGGCAGTAATATTTCTCATGTTTTCCTCTCTCATCTTCCTGTACATTCACCGGATGCTCTTCCCAGTGTGCACGCCACTTTTTCTCGATTGCCTTGTGATTATAAGGTGTCGGCATCTTTGATTTCCTCCTCACATAATATAGTAACCATTTTATGCTTTCTTTTATCCCCGCAAAAGCTTCCCTGACAAATCCATTGGATTATTATCTATAGAATAAAAAAACTTCCGTCTCTGAACATATCCAAGAGACGAAAGCTATGAAAGCCCACGCGGTACCACTCTTCTTCGTCGTCCATAAGACGACGCACTCTCATCTGTAACGGGAATACCCGCTTCTGGCTACTGAAATTCACCAAAAGAACTCCGAGGCGAGTTGGGAGTGTCTGTCCTGCTGCCTCACACCACCCGGCAGCTCTCTGAAAAAACATCGGCTCTTACTATTCCTCATCTGACGTTTTTCTCTTTTCTTTTTATACCTGTCCATTTTACCCATATCACCTCTCTTTGTCAAGATTTCCACCTTTTTTCCTGCAAATTTCCCTTTTTTTCATTTTTTCTGGTTTTATTGGAACGTTTTTCGTTATTGTCATTCTTTTCGAGTTTGTTTTGTGAAATTTGACAAAAAAGGATTGTTTAAACTCCCTAATAGGTGTATAATAATCACAAGTCATTTCAGTACGAAAAATATATAGCTAAAGGAGATAATGCATATGGTTAATTTATTGACAGGCCCAAAAGGGAGCGGAAAAACACAGCAGATGATTGAACTTGCCAACAAAGCGGCAAAGGAGTCCGACGGACACGTTTTCTTTATCAAAAAAAGCCACCGCGATACATACAGCTTATCTTTTGATATCCGTGCAATCTGCATGGATGACTATGATGCAATCGATAACATCGATGCATATCTTGGATTTATTTATGGTATGACAAGTGCAGACCACGATATTAAGGCGATCTTCATCGACGCTATTTTGAAACATGCACATATCTCTATTGATGATATTCCAGAATTTGTTGAAAAGCTGAAAAAGATTTCCAAAGAATGCGATCTGGATTTCTATGTAAGCATCAGTGCTGCCAAAGAAGACTTAAAGCTTACTAATACAGAGGACTGTGCGTATCTGAATTAATGATGCCGACTGGCGGAACTGCTGCCACCTAGAGTCCTTACCTGATCCGGCAGCATTCCGTTTTAAAAAAAATAAGGAGGCGGTTGATATCCCGCCTCCTTATTTTTTAGAGAACTTTTCTTAAAAAGTCCTGCAGTCTTGAATCTTTCGGCTCATCAAAAAACTGCTTCGGACTGTTTTCTTCTTTGATAATTCCTTCATCTATAAACATGACTCTTGTTCCTACTTCTCTTGCGAAGCCCATTTCATGTGTAACGACAACCATTGTCATTCCATCCTTGGCAAGTTCCTTCATTAAATCAAGAACTTCTCCCACCATTTCCGGATCCAATGCCGAAGTCGGTTCATCAAATAAAAGTACGTCCGGATCCATAGCGAGTGCTCTTACAATGGCAATACGTTGCTTTTGTCCGCCGGAAAGCTGTTCTGGATAGGTATTTGCCTTATCAAGAAGACCTACCCTGTTCAGCAGTTCTTTCGCCTTGGCATCTGCCTCTGACGAACTTAATTTTCCAAGGGTCACAGGAGCAAGTGTAATATTTTCCAAAATCGTTTTATGCGGAAACAAGTTGAAATGCTGGAAAACCATCCCGATTTTTTGTCTGTGATTATCAATATTAACTTTTGGGTCCGTAATATCCGTTCCTTCAAAGAAAATTTTTCCTCCGGTCGGCTTTTCAAGCAGGTTTAGAGAACGAAGAAATGTAGATTTCCCCGAACCGGACGGCCCGATGATGACTACTACTTCTCCCTTATGGATCTCTGTCGTAATTCCTTTTAGAACTTTTGTTTTTCCGAATGCTTTTTCCAGATTTTCTACCTGGATCAAAGTTTCTCCTTTAACGCTCATTGTTCCTTAGTCTCCTTTCCAGCTTATTCATAAAGAATGTCAGAAGGCAGATCAAAGCGAGATAAATCACCGCTGCCGCAAGTAATGGTAAAAGTGCGTCAAATGTCCGGCTTTGGATTACCATAGCTGCTTTTGTAAGATCCTGTTCACCAATATATCCAATAATAGCGGTTTCTTTGATCAAAACAATCATTTCATTTACAAGCGCAGGAAGCACATTTTTAAATGCCTGCGGCATGATAATCAGCCGCATTGTTTGTGCATAACTAAGTCCAAGACTTCTTCCGGCTTCTGTCTGGCCTTCTGGTATGGACATAATTCCTGATCGAACAATTTCTGCCACATATGCACCTGAATTTATTCCAAATGCTATTCCTCCAATAATGATCGAGTTCAAAGAGGAAGATCCGAATACAACCAGATACATGATAAGGATCTGAATCATAGACGGGGTTCCTCGGATGACCGTCAGATAAACTTTGCAGACTGCATTTAAAATCGTAAACTTTCCTGTTTTATCATGATAGGATCGAATGATCGCCACAATAAATCCAATGATAATACCTATCAGCAAAGCCTCCAGCGTAACGATGACTGTAACTTTCAGACCGTTCAAAAGCATCAGCCACCTGTTATCTTCTATAAAGTTTTGATAAAAACGGTCTGCAAATGAATTAGAGGCCAGAAGCGCTCCATAAATCATGGTAAATCCCTCCATATTTTCACTTTACTCTCGTAAAAACAGGGCTGTTCTCACCAGCCCTGTCTTTGTTGCTCTTTATTTTCTTACAATAACGACCTGACTTGCATTTGCATATGTGTCTGTAAAGTCCACATTTTGTTTTCTTTCTTCTGTCACAGTCATGCCGGCTGCACCGAAATCAGCCTTTCCTGCTTCGATAGACGGAAGGATGGAATCGAATTCCATATCTTCTACCTTTAAGCTGTATCCCATTTTGTCACAGATTGCTGTCGCGATATCTACGTCGATTCCTACGATTGAGTCTCCATCGTGATATTCATATGGTTCAAATTCAGCGTTGGTGGCCATCACAAGCTCACCTTTGGAATGATCTACATTTTCCGGACTTTCATACTGATAGGATCCAACCTCACCAATGTAGTTGTTGATGATTTTATCCAAAGTGCCTTCTGATTTCAGTTCTGCAAGAGCCTGATTCATAGACTCTAAAAGTTCTGTATTTCCTTTTTTCACACAGATGGCATACTGTTCATCTTCAAACAGATCACTCACGATCTTCAGATCGTCATTCTTCTCTACGAATTTTTCTGCCGGCTGAGTGTCGATTACAACACAGTCTAATTTTCCGGTCTTTAAAGCCTGTACGGCAGCAGCGCCTTTTGGATAACGCTTGATCTGGCTCTCCTGGTTTACAATATCAGAACATGTAAGGTCTCCTGTTGTTCCCTGCTGTACTCCGATTGTAAGCGTTTTCAGGTCATCCTGAGTTGAAACTGATACTTCTTTTTTCTCTGATCCACAAGCTGCCATCGATACAACACACATTGCTGCAAGAGCAGCTGCTACTACTTTTTTCATTTTCATAACTTATCCTCCTACTATTTTGAATAAAGATTCATTTTTTATTTTCTTTGAAATATGTAATCTATATTCTACCACATATACTAAAAAAATCAAGTGTATTTTTATACATTTTTTTGTATAAATCGAATTTTATTTGCATATATGGGCTTTTCTTGCGAATAAAACAATAGCCAGACCGGGATATTCGTCCCTGCCTGGCTATGATCTAATAATCTTGAAAACGTAAGGACCGCCTAATGTCACCCTATTCTTCCTGGGAAACGGTTTCGCCGTTACTGTCCGTTTCGGATGGCTCTTCTTCTGCAATCGGATTCTTCTTCTCTCCATTTAGTGAAAGTACCACATTGGTCTTTTCACCCTCCCGGTATTCCATTGTTACCGCCTGTCCGACATCATATTTAATAATATCAATAAAATCAACGACCGAAACATCGAAAATCTCATCTGAGCCTTCTACCATCACGTAGAAATGGGAATCTCCTTCTACAACACCCTGAGCAATTCTGGTAATCTTGCCTGTAATGGTCTTTGTTTCTTGGGCCATAGCACTGTCGTCTGTCTCGATCCCGTTCTCCTGCATCAATTCGAGATAATTTTCCTCACACTTGCTGACTGTATCTCCGATCGCCACTACCTGGTATTTTTGAACATTGACCATAGCATATTTCTTTACAAGACCCGCATCATCTTTAAGTGCGATGAAGTACGTTGGCTCTCCGGAAATATTCAGAAGCAGTGGGAACGTGGCAGTATAATGGAGGTTCTGCACCTGCCCCTCCGCCGAGGACATGGCGGAGTTCTCTGTGGCGCCTTCCACCTCATAGAACTTTGTCTCCATCGTCCTTTGATTCATCAGGACGAATCCAACGTTGGACTGGTCTTCATTGACAGATGTCACACCGGTATATACCCAGACATCATCATCGATGGCCAGATAGTTATAGCCGTCTGTCGTCTTCAGACAGTCTTTCTGGCTCAGAATACTATTGAAAAATCCATGTTTAAGCGTTCCGTAATAATCGTAGAGCTGGATCAGAAGATCCGGATCGTAAGCATGGTCAATCCACTCCGGTACTTCATCTATAGCATAGTCTGTCGTCTCTCCGGTAATCGCGTTGCAAAGCACAACCCGTCCTACCGTCTCGCCCCCGAACAGCCCGATGTTGAATTTCTTCACCGGGGCCACCCAGTACGGCACACCGTCGTCATCGATCTCAAAGCTCAGTTCTCCAAAAATGTAGGTTGGATAACGGAAACGCAGATGTCTGTGGATATTACGGTTAAAGTATTCGCTAGTAGAATATTTCATCCCTTCGTTGAGCATAACAAGTTCCGTTGACTGCGTCGTCATATCGATCCGGATATAAGCCGGAATTCCTTCTGACCGGTTTGTAAACCATTTGATCACATTCGCATAGCGAAGCGGTGATACTCTGACCGGTTTATCCTGATAGTTGATCTGACTGTAAAGCTCGTCCACTTCAAACTGAGACACCATATTCACCATGCTTCCCATCTTTCTGTTTCCAAGAAGGGTTGCCGACTCCCGATCCAGTAGTGGGATCTGATCAAAGGACAGTTCCTTGATATCCGCCTGAAAATCTCCCTCTTCCACAGTCAGAAGCTTCTGATACTTTTTCGCATTGATGATCGGTGAGGAAAGGAGTGTTCCTCCAAGATAAACGACGCCGATCACCATGAAAAGCCCGATCAGGACTTTTGCAATCCCTGACTGCTTAATATCCTCCTTGCGGAACAGCCTTCTCTTTCCAATGTAGAGCAGCGCAAGTGCCGCGATTACTACAAGCAGGAAGGTCCAGAATCCTGCAGCGTGAATATTGATGGCCGGAAGCTTCACATAATAGTAAATACCGGCGAGCAGAATCAGGGCAACCACTGTCAGAACTTTTGTTTTTGTCTTCTTCATAGCTTCTCCTCTTCTTTATTTCATTGACTGGTTATGGTAAGCAATTATAACACTCTTTCTTTACGAAAACAAGGGTCCGGCCATACGCTCTTTCCCGCATAGCCGGACCCTCTCTTATGTACATTCTTTCAAGATGCGATTATTCCTCTGCTGTTCTGCTGGCAATCTCTTTTTCCTGAACATCTGATGGAGCCTGTTCATATCTTGTAAACTGATATTCATAGGTTCCGCGTCCTCCTGTCATGGACCGGAGGTTCGTGCAGTATCCGTAGAGTTCCATCATCGGAATATCAGCCTCGATTATCTGCTTTCCTCCATTGACCGGATTCATACCGAGCACACGTCCACGGCGTTTGTTCAGATCGCCCATAACGTCTCCGGTATATTCATCCGGAACAGTTACTTTCAAAGATGCGATTGGTTCAAGAAGAACCGGAGATGCTTCCATGATTCCTTTCTTGAAGGCCTGGATTGTTGCGGTCTTAAATGCCATTTCGGAAGAGTCTACCGGATGGTAGGAGCCATCGTACAGAGTTGCTTTTACTCCGACTACCGGATATCCGGCGAGAGGCCCTTTCTGTACTGCTTCCTGAAGACCTTTTTCCACTGCCGGGAAGTAGTTCTTCGGAACCGCTCCTCCGACTACTTTTTCCTCAAATACAAACGGCTTTTCCAGATCGCCGGATGGTTCGAATGTCATCTTGACATGACCATACTGGCCGTGTCCGCCTGACTGTTTCTTATATTTGGAGTCAATGTCGGATTTCTTCCGGATTGTCTCACGGAATGCTACTTTTGGTTTCTCAAGGGTAATTTCTACTTTATATCTGGAGGCGAGCTTACTTGCAATGATTTCCAGGTGCTGGTCTCCCATACCGTACAGAAGGATCTGTCTGTTTTCTGTATCATTGACAACTTTCATTGTCACATCTTCTGCCATCATTCTGGAGAGAGCCTGAGATACCTTGTCTTCATCTCCCTTGGAGTTTGTCGTATATTTCATATAAGTATAAGGCTGGGAATACTCGGTTTTTGCGTATGCAATCTGTGTATTCTTTGTAGAAAGTGTATCTCCTGTCTTTGTAGTATTCAGTTTTGCAATGGATCCGATATCTCCTGCAAACAGTTCTGATACTTCAATCGGCTTATTTCCAAGCATCGTGTAAATCTTGCCCGGTTTTGCTTCTGCATCTGTATCTGCATTGTACAGCACGTCATCCCCTTTGATGACACCAGAACATACTTTAATGAAAGAATATTTTCCGATAAACGGATCTACCATTGTCTTATATACATATGCACTCTTTGCTTTCGCAAAATCGTAATTTGCCTCGTAGATGGCATTTGTCTTACGGTTCATGCCGACACATTCACGGTTTGCCGGACTTGGGAAAAACCGTACAATATCGGAAAGGAGGTTTGCAACACCCTGTGCTTGAAGATTGGATCCCATTGCTACCGGAACAATATCTCCGTCCATTACTTCCGTACGCATTGCAGAGCGGATCTCTTCAATGGAGAATTCCTCTCCGGAAAGATAGCGATCCAGAAATTCTTCGCTGGTCTCTGCCACTGATTCCATCAATGCTTCTCTGTACTGCTGGAGATATTCCAAACAGTAATCCGGAATCTCACATTCTTCTCTCTTTCCAATCTCAGTATAGCGGCGTCCTGCATTCTTAATAATATTGACATATCCGACCAGCTTTTCATTCTCACGGATCGGCATGAAGTGCGGTGCGATTACCTTTCCGTATTTCTCACGGAGCGTCTCCACAACCTGACGGAAACTTGCGTCATCTACATCCATCTCTGTCACGTAGACCATACGCGGCAGATTATATTTGTCGCAGAGCTCCCATGCTTTTTCCGTTCCAACCTCTACGCCTGCTTTTCCAGAAACAACGATAACTGCTGCATCCGCAACACTGACAGCTTCTTCCACTTCTCCTACAAAATCGAAGTATCCCGGTGTATCCAGCACATTAATTTTCGCTTTTTCCCATTCGATCGGGATCAGGCTTGTGCCGATAGAAAATCCGCGTTTCTGTTCCTCTTTATCGAAATCGCTGATGGTGTTTCCGTCCCCTACTTTGCCCATCCTGTTTACCGCGCCTGATACATAGGCCATCGCTTCCGCAAGACTTGTCTTTCCGCATCCACCATGACCTAACAAAACAACATTTCTGATTTCATCCGTCCTGTAAACTTTCATATAGTGCTGCCTCCTTGATTTTCTAGCTCAAATTTTACTGTTCTCGTTTTAACAGTAATCATGGGTATATTGTACTAAATTTTTCGTAATTTTACAACTCTTTTATTAAATTTTCACAATGTTTCTATAACTATTCGTTACTGTAACCTCCTTACCCAGCAGAAAGACTTGTAACTGCCGCCCTCATAGGCAGTCTTAGTACGTAGTATGAAACCAAAATACGTCAGCACGACGAGTGCGTATACTGACGGCGTTTCGGGGTGAACAGTAACAACTATTGTTTGAACATTTTGAATATAGATTCTATCAGATGTATTTTGACAAACATATGAAAATCTTCTAAAATGGAAGAAATAACAAGATCAGGAAAGATGAGGACTTAATTATGAAAATTGGATTTATCGGGCTTGGATTGATCGGCGGTTCGATCGCAAAGGCCATACGACAGTATTTTCCGGAAAGCGAAATTGTCGCTTTTGATAAAAACCGGGAGACACTGGCTCTTGCAACTGCTGAATCAGTCATTAATACGGCAGTTACAGTCATTGACGAAAACTTTCGAGGATGCGACTATCTGTTTTTGTGCGCACCGGTCATTTATAATTCTGCCTATTTAAGCCAGGTAAAGCCGTTTCTCTCAGAGAATACGATCCTGACCGACGTCGGCAGTGTCAAAACTCCGATCCATCAGGAGGTGGCAAAGCTTGGACTTTCTGATTCTTTTATCGGTGGACACCCGATGGCAGGGTCTGAGAAGTCCGGGTACACAAATTCCAAAGCAGTTTTGATTGAAAACGCCTACTACATTCTCTCGCCGTCCAAACCTGAACAGGAGAAAAAAGTACAGGCCTTCACGGAATTCATCCGAACCATCCGCGCGATTCCGGTCACGCTGGACTGTAAGACACACGATTACATTACAGGCACAATCAGCCATCTTCCACATGTTATCGCTTCAGGACTCGTCAATTTTGTCCGGGATCATGACACAAAAGATGAACTGATGAAGCTTTTGGCCGCCGGCGGATTTAAAGATATCACAAGGATTGCGTCTTCTTCCCCGACGATGTGGGAACACATCCTTATGACAAACAGGGAAAATGTCTCTGAAATTCTCGGAAACTACATCCAGACACTAAAAGACGCAAAAAGACTGATTGATGCCGGAGACGCTCAGGGAATCTACAATTTCTTTGATAGTTCGCGGAACTACCGGAATTCGGTTCCGGACATTTCCGCAGGACCGATCAAAAAGCTCTTTGCCATCTACTGTGACATCATCGATGAGGCGGGAGGAATTGCCACCATCGCAACCATCCTTGCCTCCAATAATATCAGTATTAAAAATATCGGGATCATTCACAACCGTGAATTTGAAGAAGGAGTGCTCCGGATTGAGTTTTATGAAGACGTAGCCCAGGAAAAGGCGGCTCAGGTTCTCCGCAAACACCGTTATACGGTCTACGAACGTTCCTGATAACTGATGACATCTGAAATGATATAAGGGAGATTATTTATGAGACAGATCAGAACATCCTCTCCACTGAAAGGAGAGATTACCATACCGGGAGATAAATCCATCTCTCACAGAAGCATTATGTTCGGAGCCCTTGCTAAGGGCGTGACCTCCGTCCGCCATTTTCTCGAGGGCGCAGACTGCCTTTCCACCATCGGATGTTTCCGGCAGATGGGGATTGAAATTCAAAAAGAATCCGACGGCCGGATTCTTGTCCATGGAAAAGGAATCCGCGGGCTTACTGCTCCTGCTGACACACTGGATGTCGGAAACAGCGGCACAACCACAAGGCTGATTTCCGGAATCCTGAGCGCACAAAATTTTACTTCTGTGCTTTCCGGAGATGCATCTTTAAATTCCCGCCCTATGGGACGAATCATCCGGCCACTTTCCATGATGGGCGCGCAGATCAAAAGCCTCCATGGAAATGACTGTGCTCCTCTTCAAATTGACGGGCGCACAGATCTTCACAGAATCCGCTATGATTCCCCTGTGGCATCCGCCCAGGTGAAATCAGCAATCCTCCTTGCAGGACTGTATGCCGACGGAGAAACTTCCGTCCATGAGCCGGCCCTTTCCAGAAATCATACCGAGCTGATGCTCTCCCAGTTTGGAGCCGATCTTCATACAGAAATCCAAAATGATGGCTCCGCCGAAATCCGGATTTCTCCATGTGAGGAGCTTTATGCACAGGACATTATTGTACCGGGCGATATTTCCTCCGCAGCCTATTTTATCGCTGCCGCTCTCTTAGTACCGGGATCAGAGATTCTGATTAAAAACGTAGGAATCAACGAGACCCGTGCCGGAATTTTAAAGGTCTGCAAAGATATGGGCGCTGATATTACCTATCTCAATCAGAAGCAAGGGACAGGTGAACCGACCGCAGATCTTCTCGTACGTAGTTCCAGCCTTCACGGCACCTGCATCGAGGGAACAGTAATCCCGACACTGATCGATGAAATTCCGATGATTGCTGTCCTTGCCGCATTTGCAGAGGGCCAGACCATCATCCGCGACGCAGCAGAGCTGAAAGTAAAAGAGACCGACCGAATCCGGACCGTAACCGAGAATCTGAAAGCCATGGGCGCAGATGTCACTCCGACCGACGACGGCATGATCATTCAGGGCGGAAAACCGCTTCACGGCGCTGAAATCCACCCTTACATGGATCACCGTATCGCCATGGCATTTTCTGTAGCAGGACTTGCATCTGAAGGGAAAACGACGATTCTGGAAGATCAATGCGTCGATGTTTCCTATCCGGGATTTTTTGAGGCTCTGTACACACTTACCATATAATCTTTCGAAAAGAAAGGGGTGTCTCATGATGACCAATGAAGAATTATTTGCCTCCATCTATACGCACGATACGATCTATCTGCCGCCAAGCGAACAGGACTGCGCGGCTTTGGAGGTTGCCCTTGGATGCAGCCATGCAAAATGCCGGTTCTGCGACTTTGCAAAGGACCCGTTCCAGATCCATTCCATGGAACAGATCCGGCGAAACATGCAGATCCTGGGCCGTTTCCGCCCAGATGCGTACCGGCTCTTTCTGCTTGGAGAAAACGCCTTTGTTCTGGATTATCATAAGCTTTGCCAGATTTTTGATATGACAGATCAGTATATGCCGAACGTTCACGAATTTTCCATGTATTCCCGCATTGACGACATTGCGCGGAAAACGGACGAAGAGCTTCGGATGCTCCACAAGATGGGCCTTTCCACCCTCCACATTGGAATGGAAAGTGGAAGCGATTCCATCCTGCTTGAACAGAATAAAGGAGTTACTTCTATGGACATGCTTGTACAACTTCGGAGGCTGGAGGCTGTGGGAATCGAATATTATGTCACCATCATCCTCGGACTTGGCGGACGCCGTTTTTCCGTCCATCATGCCCTTGCCACCGCCCGTCTGCTAAACCAGCTGCACCCGGCGGATATCTGGTGTCTGAAACTGAAACTCTGGCCGGGCACCCCTCTTTATAAGGATGCAAAAAAGGGGCATTTCGACATGATGAATGATGCCGAGATGCTATGGGAAGAACGTATCATGCTGGAAAATCTGACCGTAAAAGACTGCATGTTCCATGACACCACGGTCCTCAATACCTATACCATCCAGGGACGCCTTCCGGAAGAAAAAGATTCTCTTCTGGATGCAATTGATATGCTTCTGACATCCTGCGGATTTTAACTGTAAAACTCAAGACTAAAAAACGGACAGTGTCTGAAAACACACTGTCCGTTCTATCCACGTGCCTGATATACAGTTAAAACTTTTTCCACGCCCTTGGATGGAATAGTAGAAGAATTGGAAACAGTTCCAGCCTTCCGGCGAGCATGTCAAAAATCATAACGAGTGTCGTTCCATCGCTGAACGCACTGTAATTTCCTGTCGGTCCGACTATTTCAAGTCCTGGACCGACATTATTTAATGTTGCTGCTACCGCGGTAAAATTCGTTACCAGATCAAAATTGTCAATTCCAATTAAAAGTACAGAAAACGAAAAAATGAGAATATAGATAATCATATAAACATTTGCCGCTCTGAGTACTTCGTGTGAAATCAGCCGTCCATCCATCTGAAGCTTTTTGATTCCTGTCGGATGCACTAACTGGTTCATCTCTTTTTTGATCGTCTTTCCAAGAATCAGAATACGCGATACTTTAATTCCTCCGCCTGTACTTCCTGCACAGGCTCCAATAAACATCAGCATGACGAGAATCGTCCGAGGCACCTGGGCCCATAGATTAAAATCTGTCGTCGCATAACCTGTCGTCGTGATGATCGATCCCACCTGAAAGGCTGCCGCCCGGAATGCTTCTTCCCCTGTCGTAAAGGAAGACCTGATATAGAGAAAGATCACCAGCACTGATATCGCGATGATGCTGAAATACCATCTGATTTCCTCGCTTTTGAGCGCTTCCAGCGGCTTCTTTAAAAGCAAGAGGAAGTAGAAGTTAAAGTTGACACCAAACAAGATCATAAATATTGTTACAACGTACTGTACATACGGTGAATATCCCGCAATACTATCATTTCTGATTCCAAATCCTCCGGTACCTGCCGTACCAAATGTGATCGTAAGCGCGTCAAACAGCGGCACTCTTCCGATCAGCAGAAGAATAATCTGAATCACCGTCATAACAATATAAATCTGGTACAGCACCTTTGCCGTCCCCTTGATTTTGGAAGTCATTTTTGTAACAGACGGTCCCGGACTTTCTGCCCGCATGAGATTGATGTTTTTCCCACCGCTCAGAGGCAGGATCGCCATAATGAAGACAAGCACTCCCATACCGCCGATCCAGTGGGTAAAACTCCTCCAGAACAGGATACAGTGCGATACGCCTTCCACGTCAGCCAGAACACTGGAACCTGTCGTTGTAAAACCTGACACCGATTCAAACATAGCCTCAATCGGATTCGGAATGACGCCACTTACTACAAACGGAATTGCCCCGATGATACTCAGTACAATCCAGCCAAGAGCAACACTTGCAAAACCCTCACGTGAGTGAAATTCCTTTTTTTTCGGCTTACGAATGGTAAGGGGAATCCCGATTACCAGCGCCACTGCCATCGCAATGACAAATGAAAACCCACTTTTTTCCTGATAAATCAATGCTACCAGACAGGAAGGAAGCATAAACGCCGCCTCAAAATTCAGTATCCACCCCACGACATACATTACCATAGAATAATTCATAGTCTTTACTCCTTTTCCCCGTCAGGTCTCTTATCAGTATCTCAAAATGTCTGTAATATCGTGCAGTCCCTTGTGAGTCGTCACGACAATCACGGAGTCCCCGACTTGCAACATGTCCTGTCCACGGGCCATCTTCAGTTTTCCATACCTGCTGATATAACATACAAGCAAATTGTCCTTTAAAGGAAGATCCATCAGTCTCTGGTTTGTGACCCCGGATTCCTCCCGGATGACAAACTACAGAGCTTCCACCTGTCCCTCCATAATTTTATAAAGTGTCTCTACATTACTTCCAAGGGAGTTCTGCATCGCTCTTGTATAACGGACGATGTGATCCGCCGCAAGATTTTTCGGATAAATCACGCTGTCGATATCCAGGTCATTTACAACCTCTTCAAAATGAATCCGGTTGACCTTTGCAATAAGCTTGGCATCCGAATACTTCCGGGCAAGCAGTGCCAGCATCAGATTTTCCTCATCCATATTGGTTAATGCAACAAAAGAATCTGTATGCATCAGCCCCTCTTCCAGCAGAAGCTCCTTGTCCGTCCCGTCACCCTGAAGGATCGTAGCCTCCGGAAGCTGCTCGCTGAGCATCTCACAGCGTTCTTTATTTTGTTCTATAATTCTTACATCTACTCTCTATTTCAAGAAGCTGTTTTGCCAGATAAAAGGCAATTGTGCCACCTCCTACGATCATGGTACTTTTTACCTGATGCGTCGGAATACCGATTTTACGGAAAAACTTTGCAGTTTCCTTCGGGACTGCCATCATAGATACAAGATCATTGTCCCTCAGAATATAATCTCCATTCGGGATCACCACCCGTCCCTCTCTCTCAACACCACAAATCATAACGTCACACTTCATTTTTGAGATAATGTCTGCAACCTTCAATCCGTCCATGTGAAGCCCCGGATGCATCCGGAATTTGATCATTTCTACCCGGCCTCTCGCAAAGGTATCGACCTTTTTCGCGTATGGGAGACGAAGAAGCTGCGAAATCTCCTGTGCCGCAGTCAGCTCCGGATTGATCACAACAGACAGCCCCATCTGACGTTTGATAAAGTTTACCTCTTTGCTGTAGATCGGATTTCTTACTCTCGCGATGGTCTGACACTTTCCTGTCTTTTTCGCAATCAGACAGCAGAGAAGATTCAGTTCGTCCGAACCTGTCACGGCGATCAGAAGTTCCGATTCCATCACACCGGCCTCCATCTGTACCTGATGACTGGCACCATTTCCCACAACACCCATGACATCAAATTCTTCTTCTACTTTCTTCTGATTCAGGTCAATAATCGTAATATTATGATTTTCAGAGCTAAGCTGGTCTGCGATTGTCGTTCCTACTTTCCCAGCTCCTACAATAATGATATTCATGACTCCTCCTGCGTAAATGAATAAATTTATGTAATTTTTATGAAATCTTAATTATTATACTCCTTTTGTACAGAAAAGCAATACGTTTCATCAAGAATTTCTCTGCGCCCCGAAAAGCCTTCGTTTTTCCCTTCTTTTCCACGCAAAAGGACGCCCAAACAGGCGTCCTTCTGCCATCATGGCTACACAATATAATGTTATTTGTTCAGTCCCATTTCTTCACGTACTTCAATGAAGCATTTTACGATGAAGTCGATATCTTCTTTTGTATGGCTTGCACATACCTGTGTACGGATTCTTGCTTTTCCCTTCGGTACTACCGGATAGGAGAATGCTACAACATAAACACCTTTTGCCATCATTCTCTTAGCGAATTCTGCTGCTGTCTTTTCATCGTAGATCATAACCGGTACACATGGATGTGTTCCTGGAATCACATCGAAACCATTTTCATCCAGTTTCTGGCGGTAGTAAGTTGTAACTTCCTCCAGATGGTCACGAAGCTCTGTGCTTTCGCTTAACATGTCAAATAACTCCATGCTTGCGCCTACGATAGCCGGTGCAAGAGAATTGGAGAACAGATACGGACGGCTCTGCTGACGAAGCAGGTCGATGATTTCCTGACGTCCGGATGTATATCCGCCTGATGCACCGCCGAGTGCTTTTCCTAATGTTCCTGTGATGATGTCTACACGGCCTTCTACTCCACAGTATTCTGCTGTACCACGGCCTTTTTTACCTACAAATCCAACTGCATGGCTGTCATCAACCATAACAAGTGCATTGTATTTGTCAGCCAGATCACAGATACCTTTTAAGTTTGCGATGATACCGTCCATAGAGAATACACCATCTGTAGCGATCAATTTAATTCTTGCTCCGGCCTCATCAGCTTCTTTTAATTTTGCTTCCAGATCTTCCATGTCGTTGTTTTTATAACGATATCTCTTTGCTTTGCAAAGACGTACTCCATCGATGATGGATGCATGGTTGAGTTCATCACTGATGACTGCATCTTCTGCCTTCAGGATGGTCTCAAACAGACCGCCGTTTGCGTCAAAGCAGGAAGAATAAAGAATTGTATCATCTGTTCCAAGGAAATCAGAAATCTTTTTCTCCAGCTGTTTGTGAATGTCCTGTGTTCCACAGATGAAACGTACAGAAGCAACGCCGAATCCTCTTTCATCATAAGTACGCTTTGCAGCGTCAATCAGTCTCTGGTTATCTCCAAGTCCCAGGTAATTGTTTGCACACATGTTGAGGTATTCTTTTCCATCTTCCAGTGTTACTTTTGCACCCTGAGGGGAGCAGATCGGAGCTTCACCTTTAAAAAGTCCTGCTTCTTTGATTTCATCTACTGTTTTTGTATAAATGCTTAAAATATCATTTTTACGTGCCATTTGAATCTATCTTCCTTTCTCATATTGGATCATTTGCCTAGTCATTGATATGAGACCAGTCAAGTACTACTTTTCCTGAATTTCCGGAGATCATTGCCTCGAATCCTTTTTCATAATCTTTGATATCGAAGCGGTGTGTGATGATCGGGGAAATATCAAGTCCTGCCTGAAGCATAGTGGACATCTTGTACCATGTATCCCATACTTTTCTTCCGTAGATACCACGGATGTTCAGACCGTTGAAGATTACAGTTTCCAGATCAACTTTTGTCTCTGTTCCCTGAAGTCCCAGAAGAGCGATCTTTCCGCCGTGTTTCATATTGTGGATCATATCAGAAAGTCCTGCCGGGCTTCCGGACATTTCAAGACCTACGTCAAATCCCTCTGTCATACCAATTTCTTTCATGACATCTGTCAGTTTTTCTTCTTTTAAGTTCACTGTTCTTGTTGCCCCAAGTTTTGTCGCAAGATCCAGACGGTACTGGTTCAGATCTGTAACAACAACGTGTCTTGCTCCTGCAAATTTTGCGATTGCTGCTGCCATGATACCAATCGGGCCTGCACCTGTAATCAGGACGTCCTCACCAAGCATATCATAGGAAAGAGCTGTATGTGTTGCGTTTCCGAACGGATCAAAAATCGCATACATCTCTTCCGGGATGTTCGGGTTACACGGCCATACATTGGAAGACGGAATTACAAGATATTCTGCGAATGCACCATTTCTGTTAACACCAACACCTTTTGCATCCTTGCAGTTTTCCTTGTGTCCTTCCAGGCAGTTCCGGCATTTGCCGCATGTGATATGTCCTTCACCGGATACAAGATCACCAATTTTGAATCCCTGTACCCCTGGACCTACTTCTACGACTTCTCCTACATATTCGTGACCTGCTGTCAGTCCGATCGGAATCGTATGCTGCGCCCATTCATTCCACTGATAAATATGTACGTCTGTACCGCAGATAGCTGTTTTGTGGATTTTGATCTTTACATCATTTGGTCCTACTTCCGGAATCGGTACTCTTTTCATCCATAAACCTGCTTCCGGTTTCTCTTTTACCAATGCCCACATCATGTTATCGCTCATTTTTGAATTCCTCCGTTCTTTTTACAAACTGCATAATTTCTATATACATAATACCCCCTTCTTTGTAAAATTTCAAGCATTTTTTCCGCGTCAGGCAAACATTTTGCATTGCACTGTCTTTTTCTCGCATACAAAGACAGTTGTCTTTCTACAAAAGTCAACTTCATTTTTTTCGCTATTTGCTCTTTTCTTTTGGCTCTTCATTTGGTATAATAAATAAGCCGATTTTATCGGCAGTTCAGGAGATGTACTCAAGTGGTCGTAAGAGGTCGCACTCGAAATGCGATAGGTCCGCAAGGGCGCGTGGGTTCGACTCCCACCATCTCCGCTTGTAAAAAGCTCTCAGGCAGTTATTGATCTGCCTGGGAGCTTTTTTCGGTTCAACGCATTAACTTGACGTCCAGCACCTTCAGATTGTACCATATAGTACAGATGTAAATTTATTATATCCTGGAGGTATTATATATGAAGAAAAAACTCTTGTCTTATCTTCTGATCGTAGTAGGAGGCACCATGACCGCAGCTGCATTCGGTCTCTTCGTACTCCCTCAGAATTTTGTGGCAGGAGGGGTAACGGGTCTGTCTGTCATTTTGCAGAATTTGATCCCGCTTTCTCTTTCTGCGATCGTACTTTGTATCAATATTCTTTTGTTCCTTGTTGGATGGCTTTTTGCCGGAAAAGAATTTATCTTCAAAACATTGATTATGACATTTCTGTTTCCGGTTCTTCTGGATGTTTTCTCCCAGATTGATTTGTTTTTGCCGTTATCTCAGGATCCATTTCTGAGCAGCCTTCTTGCCGGATGTCTTCTTGGAATCGGAAGTGGAATCATTCTCCGGGCCAACGGCTCCAGCGGCGGATTTGATATTCTCGGCGTTGTACTTAACAAAAAATTCAAGATTCCGGTTTCCGTTGTCATGTACGTATGTGACTGTACCGTCATTTTGCTACAGGCAGTTTCAAAGCCGCTTCTGCAGACTGTATACGGAATTATTGTCATCCTTGTCACAAGCATCATGGTCAACAAGGTCATTACCTACGGCCGCTCCGAAGTCCAGCTTCTGATCTTTTCCACAGAGTACGAAAAGATCCGTCAGGAACTTCTCCATACGTTCGACCTGGGACTTACGTTTCTGCAGGCAGAAGGCGGATACCATCTGGACTCGTCCAAGGTTATTCTTACCATCCTGCCGTACCGGAAAATCAATGATGTGAAAAAGATGATCTACACGATTGACCCGACTGCCTTTACGGTCATTGATAATGTCAACTATGTGGGAGGACGCGGATTTACAATTTCCAGGTAAAGTTTTTGCCTGATAAAGAATTTTTTAATAGTTTCTTTCGTTTTTTAAGAATCCTTTTATCCGGCGTACACATTCCTTTCATATTTTTCCGTTATAGTAAGTATTGTAATAGTTATTTAACTATGAAACCAAACATAAACCTTCCAACTCTCAAAAAAACTGGAAGCAGAACCCAAAGCCCATAGGTTTTCTGCTTCCAGTTTTCTTTTTTATTCTGCTGTTACCGTATCAGCATAGCATC
>CAUWJP010000041.1:0-22557 GCA_963559135.1 uncultured Sellimonas sp. | reverse complement strand
AAACAGGTGATTCATCAACAAGTCTATCATTTATAAAGTTGTAAACTGGTGTTTAATATCTTAAATATCAACAATACTTCTTTCAATAACTTCAATACAAAACCACTAATAAAAAGCCATTAATAAAAGGATAGACATCTTGCCCAAATTCCATTGACAAATCAGAAAATATCCCATATAATTCCTATTAATTTTATAGGAAATTGAATCATCGGGGACGTGTTCCGGTGCATCGGAACACGTCCCCGAAAAAAGAAAGGAGATTTATATGGCTATTTTTAATAGTGTGTTAGATATGGTTGGTGGGACTCCGCTTCTTGAGGCGGGGAATCTTGAGAGGGAGCTTGGGCTGAAGTCGAAGATTCTGATGAAGCTTGAGTATCTGAATCCGGCTGGAAGTGTAAAGGATAGAATCGCAAAGGCAATGATTCTGGATGCGCAGGCAAGGGGAAAATTGCAAGAAGGAGCAGTTCTTATTGAGCCGACTTCTGGAAATACGGGAATCGGCCTTGCTTCGATGGCGGCGTCTCTTGGATATCGGCTAATTTTGACGATGCCGGAGACAATGAGTGTTGAGCGGAGAAATATCCTGAAGGCGTACGGGGCTGAGATTGTTCTGACAGATGGCGCCCGTGGGATGACGGGGGCGATTGAGAAGGCAAAGGAGCTTGCACAGGAGATCCCGAACAGTTTTATTCCGGGACAGTTTGAGAATCCGGTGAATCCGAAGGCGCATATCGAAACGACAGGGCCTGAGATCTGGAAGGATACGCAAGGGCAGGTCGATATTTTCGTGGCAGGCGTCGGAACAGGCGGCACCATCACAGGTGTGGGCACTTATCTGAAAGAGAAGAATCCGAATGTGAAGATTGTGGCGGTGGAACCGTCGGATTCTCCAGTACTTTCTGGAGGAAAGCCGGGTCCGCACAAACTGCAGGGGATCGGCGCGGGATTCGTTCCGGAAACACTGAATATGGAAATTTATGATGAAATTCTTACCATCAGTTCAGAGGAAGCGTTTTCCAGTGCGCGTCAGATTGCCCAGAAGGAAGGTGTTCTGGTAGGAATTTCCTCTGGCGCGGCTTTCGCAGCGGCGGAAAAGCTTGCGAAACGGCCGGAAAATGAAGAAAAAACAATTGTTGTCCTGCTTCCGGATTCGGGAGACCGATATTACTCCACGCCATTGTTTACCGTATAGAGAAGCCGGATCACAGACCAGAAAATAGCAGCGAAAGGAAAGACAGAGTATGGAAAAAAATTTGACAAGAGAGAAAAGAAACCTGAAATTTGAAACATTGCAGCTTCATGTTGGACAGGAGCAGGCGGATCCGGCGACAGACGCAAGAGCAGTACCGATTTACCAGACAACCTCCTACGTGTTTCATGACTGCCAGGATGCCGAGGATCGTTTCAGCCTGAAGGCAGAAGGAAATATTTACGGCCGTCTGACCAATCCGACCCAGGCAGTGTTTGAACAGCGGATGGCGGCTCTGGAAGGTGGTTCGGCAGCGCTTGCAGTTGCGTCCGGTGCGGCTGCGATCTGCTACACTTTTCAGGGGCTTGCAGGGCAGGGCGACCACATCGTAGCGGCAAAAAACATTTACGGCGGAACATACAATCTGCTGGCCCATACTCTGCCGGAATATGGAATCACAACGACATTTGTAGATCCTTTCCAGGAGGGAGCGTTTGAAGACGCAATTCAGGAAAATACAAAGGCTGTTTTTATTGAAACTCTGGGAAATCCAAATTCGGACATCACGGATATTGAAGCAGCGGCAGAGGCGGCTCATGCTCACGGAATTCCGCTTGTGATCGACAATACATTCGGAACACCGTATCTGATCCGACCGATTGAACACGGAGCGGATATTGTAGTTCATTCAGCTACAAAATTTATTGGAGGACACGGAACAAGTCTTGGCGGTATCATCGTGGAGAGCGGAACATTTGACTGGGAGGCATCCGGAAAATTTCCATCTTTGACCAACCCAAATGCAAGTTATCATGGAGTGGTATTTTCCAAAGCCGTGCCACAGGCAGCGTTTATCACAAAACTCCGTGCAATCGTTTTACGTGATATGGGGGCAGCGATTTCTCCATTTAATGCCTTTTTACTGCTTCAGGGATTGGAAACATTATCCCTCCGTGTGGAGCGTCATGTAGAGAATGCCCTGCAGGTTGTCCGGTATCTGAATCAGCATCCGATGGTGGAATGTGTCCATCATCCATCAGTGACAGAAGATGAGGGTCAGAAACGGCTGTATGAAACTTACTTCCCGAAAGGAGGCGCTTCGATCTTTACTTTTGAGATCAAAGGAGGAGCAAAAGAGGCAAGAGATTTTATCGACAGTCTGGAAATCTTCTCCCTCCTTGCAAATGTGGCGGACGTGAAGTCGCTGGCGATTCATCCGGCGTCCACAACCCATTCACAGCTGAATGAGGAAGAATTAAAAGAACAGGGCATCCGCCCGAATACTATCCGTCTTTCCGTTGGAACCGAGCATATCGATGATATTATTGAAGATCTGGAGACGGCTTTTGAAAGAATAAAATAGGAATCAGGAGCATGGAATCCTGAATTGAGAAAGTGAAAGTAAAGTCCGGCAGACCTAAAAAAGGGAACTGCCGGTTTTTCATAGCAGAAAGCACTTCAAGCCGTCAATTCTTTATGCAATAATGATCATGATATGATAAAATAAGTGCTTTATTTCGCTGACATGTATATCAAACAGCCAGCCGGATTCTTACAAAAAAGCTCAGTGACAGAAATAAAATACCGGAGCTGAAATACAGAGCAGATACAGCACACAAACAAGGAAGAGGAGGGAAGGAAACAAGGTCAGTCCTGAGCGATAAAGAAAAGATTGAAATATGAAAAGGATACAATCGGAAGCATCGCAAAAGAGAAAGGAAAAGGACATGGCAAGAAAAGGAGAAAATATTTACAGAAGAAAAGATGGACGTTGGGAAGGCAGATACATTGCAGACAGAACCGGGGACGGGAAAGCGGTATACCGTTCTGTCTATGCGAAAACCTATACCCAGGCCAAACAGAAATTACAGGAAGCGAAAGAAACTAGTCAAAAAGCAATAGAGAAGAAATATCTTCCTGATTCAGAAAAAGAATTTTCGGAATTTCTCTATCGGTGGCTCGAATATATCCGGCCGCGTATCAAAGAATCATCCTATGTAAAGTATGCAAATCTGATTGAACTTCATATTGACAAAGAAATCGGAGTAATAAAACTTGGTAATCTGAACACTGCCGTTATTGACGAGTTTGTCAATACCCTTTTGGAGGAAACAGAAGAAATGGCTCCTCTTTCAGCAAAAACCGTAACAGACATTCTGGGAGTGGTCCGAAACGTGATCCGCTACGTCAATGGACGATACCAGAGGATTGACTGTGATTTTTCCCAGATCACTATAAAAAAGGAAGAAACCCGGATGCGGATACTAAGCAGAGAAGAGCAGGAACAGTTGATTCGATATCTGCGGCAGTATCCGTCGCCAATGAACTGTGGCATCTTCCTGACCTTATTTACCGGACTTCGGATCGGGGAACTATGCGCGCTGACCTGGGAGGACATTCATCTGCGCGAAAAAGAAGTGTTCATTCGGAAAACAATGCAGCGTATTCAAAATAAAAGACCAGAGAAACCACGACCGGAGTGGGGAAGCAGGACCAGAATCATCATCACTCCGCCAAAAAGCAGCAAGTCGATCCGGCATATTCCGATCCCGGAAAGTGTAGCGGAAATACTTGGGGAATATCAGAGATATGGAAACGAATACCTCCTGACGGGAAAAGAAAACAGATACGTCGAGCCCCGCACTCTCCAGTATCATTTCAAAAAGATTTTGGAAAAATCAAGAATCGAGGAGGCAAACTACCATGCACTACGCCATACTTTTGCAACCAGGTGTATTGAACTGGGCTTTGACATCAAAAGTCTCAGTGAAATTCTGGGCCATGCAAGTGTTAATATCACGCTGAACCGGTATGTACATCCATCAATGGAACTAAAGCGTGATAATATGGAAAAACTCTCCGAGTTGATTGCAGGATAAACGATACATACCGCATATGGTAGCAGAAGAGGAAAAAATAACGGTAGAATTAAACAAATCGCAGAGTGTAATACTCTCGGAAATGACAAAAGCAATGGGAAAATGATCAGGGAAACAGGGCATTTGTTCAGAATGGAAAACATGTGACAAGAATATTGACGTAAATGAAATCAGAACTAAAATAGTAGATTGGATCAAGAAAAAGCAAAAAGAATTGTCTCTACAGAGATTGTTCGACCAAGGATTTGACGCATAATTCAAAGATTTCTACAGGCGAAAAGCGAGACTACCCAACAAAAAGTCTGTCCACTTTTTTGTCCTCATGAGGAAATCCCGTCTTTTGCCACATGTTCCAGTATTATAGAATTGCATTTTTAGTTTGTTGTGTTATAATTAGAAAGTGAAAACTGCTTAGAAGTTTTCACTGTTTCGTATACAAAAATAACGGGTTCGCAGAGTATTACACTCTGCGAAATGACAGTAGGTGGTGAGCGTCATCTGGTACGCAGTGCGCTGTGAGGCGGGAAATGAAGACAAAACAGCAGAAAAGTGGAAGCAAAAGCTTACAGGACAGGACGGAGAGGCCTTTGTCTTTACCTATGAGAAGATGAAACGCTACGAAGGTAGTTGGCATCTGATCCGTGAGCCTCTCTTTGCAGGGTACATTTTTCTGGTGATCAAAGATCAGACGATACCGGAAATTGAAGATGCCCAGAGCCTGATTCCTGTCGGTGCGGAAGAAACCAGATTTCTTCAGGAGATCGGCGGGCGAGAGCACCACATCCCAATGTCGCGGGGCTATATCAAAGAAGGACAGACTTGTGTGACAGAAGGACCGCTTTGCGGGCGGGAAAGCCAGATCCGCAAAATTGATCGACATAAGCGTCTGGCACGTCTGGAATGCCCGGTGGATCAGTATCAGAGAAAAGGACTCTGGACTGGCCTTGAAATTGTATCAAAAAGCTAAAAAAAGCACGTCCGAATAGGGATTGTGAAAAAGGAAAAGAAGTTTGGAAAACAGCTGTGATAAGAAGTCATGGTTGTGGAAAAAAACGGACAAAAAGGGAAAAAAGAAGTCTGGGGTGAAAGACTTAAAATTTTTTTCACTGCAGACATGGCGAAGCTATGTCAAAAAACAGATAAGCTTCCCAGAGAGGAGAGTTATGTGGTATGTCATACAGACCATGACAGGGAAAGAAGAAGAACTAGCAGAAGTACTGGATAAGATGCTGCCACAGACGATATGTGAAAAAAGCTTTTTGATCAAACGGGAGACATGTTGGAGATTAAAAGGCGAACACAAGATACAAAAAGAAATCCTGTTTCCAGGGTATGTGTTTGTTAAAACGCAGACTCCGGAAACATTATATTATCAATTAAAAAAAGTACCGAAGCTTTCCAAATTGTTAAGCGACGGAGAAGAAGAATTTCTGCCGGTTAGGGAGGATGAGCAGGAATTCATGGAAAGCCTGATCACGATCGAACAGGCTGAGGAAAAAGAAGAGTACATCGTAAAACGGTCAGAAATAGAAATCGATGAAGAAGGAAATATCGTCTGGGCCGGAGCCCCTCTTTCACAGTACCTCGGAAATGTGGTAAGAAAGAGGATACGGAAACGGTACGTTGTTATAGAAAAAGAACTGTTCGGGAAAAAACGGACGGTTCTTCTTAGTATTTGTCTAAAAGGGAAAGAATAAGGGGAGCGTAGAAAGCTACGAAGTTATTATATTATAGAAGAAAAAAATTGAATAAAAGATAGAAAACAAAGCAGGGATTTCCAAATGTGGAGGTCCTTATTTTTGTGCAAAAAAGTAAGGAGTGAGGGAAGGAAGATGAAGAATCTTCTGATTTTAGGAGCAGGAGGACATGGGCAGGTAGTTGCAGAGACGGCACGTGCCATGACCGATGCGGAAGGTAAGCCTTTATACGATAAAATCAGCTTTCTGGATGATCTGAAACCAGCAGCAATTGGCAAATTAAGCGAAATGCCATTATTTAAAAAAGAATATCAGGAAGTATTTCCGGCAGTTGGAAGCTATGAGCAAAGACTGGAAATGTATACGAAAGGAAAACGTTTTGGCTTTACAGTTCCAGTTTTGATTCATCCAGAAGCATATGTCAGTCCGTCGGCAACGATTGGTGAGGGGACAGTGATTCTGCCAAAAGCCGTTGTACATACGGAAGCGACGATTGGGAAGGTATGTATTCTTTCAATTGGAAGCCTGACTGATCATGATTGCGTGCTGGAAGACGGCGTCCATCTGGACTGTGGAGCAATTATTAAAGGAAGTAAAATTCCGGAGGGAGAGAGGATTCCCTGCGGAATGGCGATAGAAAATCAAAAAGAAATGAGAAAGGGATAACTAAAGGGAGCCGTAAAAGCCCTTTGAAAATGGGAGTGTAGTCATGAGAAAAAGAAACTATCTGAAGAAAAAACAATATCTGGACATCTATTTATCTTTGATGGCGCTGGTGTTCCTGTCGCCATTCTTTCTTGCGCTGATGATCGCAATCAAACTGGATTCACCAGGACCGGTCTTTTTTAAACAGAAGCGCATAGGAATTCGTAAAAAGCATTTTTATATTTTGAAGTTTCGGACTATGCGGACAGATACGCCGAAAGATATGCCAACCCACCTTTTAAAGGATCCGGATCAGTATATCACAAAAGTAGGGAAGTTCCTGAGAAAAACATCTCTGGATGAACTGCCGCAGATCATTAATATCCTGAAAGGAGATAGCGGTATAATAGGGACAACCAAGAAAAAACTTGATTTTACAGGGGTTTCGCTGGCTTAGTCGAATCTGGTTATGATGATTTTTCTGCATGATTGTGTCGAGTGAGTAGCGGAACTATGAAAATTGAATGGTTTCTTGGATGCTTATTTTGACCCACACTATAAGCCGAAAAATTATGATAAGGAGGTTTGACCTAGCCTGCGAATGATCTTTTTAATAAGAACATTCACAGGCTAGTCGTCGTGTTGAAGAACTTACCTAATAAAAATAAATAATTATGAGGAGTGTGTTGAAAATGGGAAGAAAATTATTAATTGTAGCCTCTAAAAGATATGGAGATTATGTAAAAGAGATAGCAGAGTCAATGGGATGCTTTGAGAAAATCGCTTTTGTAGATAATGAAAGAGAAGGAGCTATTGGAAAACTGGAGGATGTGGAAAGTTTTTATCCGGAATATAACTGTGCAATAGCTGCATGTGACGATGGAACAGAAAGACTTGAGTGGAATAAAAAGTTGGAGGCACTTTACAATATTCCAGTTTTATTTCATATGGATTCTACTATTTCTCCATCAGCTAATTTAATGCCTGGCTGTATTGTTGAACCAAGAGCTGTTGTCGGCTGTGGAAGTACTATTGGGCAGGCAACGGTCATTGGTGCCAATAGTGTAGTAGAGCCATATTGCCTTGTTGGAGATAGTTGCACATTAAAATCAGGAACAATTGTGAAATCAACAAGTATGGTTGCAATGAACACAAGCACAGAACAAGGAAGTGTTTTGTTTACATCATTAACAAAGGAATGATAAGGATTAATAATTATAGGAAGGATAAACCTCCTCAATTTTCGTGGGGGGGTAAGCGATGAATACAACAAATGAAAAAAATAAGAATTTGAATTATACTCAACAAAAAAATTCTCCAAATATAAGATGGATGTTAGTTGGGTATGATTTGATTGTATACGCAATCGTTGCAGTTATACTTTTAGTTATTTATGGTGGTATGGACAAATTATCATCTACAGGAATACTTCAACAAGTATGCTTGTCAGCTGGATGCATTTTTGCAGCACGTCTTTTGGGTAAAATCTATGGACAGGTATGGAGATATGGTGGAATTCAGTGCTATATTCGTTTGCTTTTTACTGATTCTATCGCTTTTATTGTGTATCTGTGTCTGGAACTTCTGCTTCCAGTGCAAAAAATAACATTTGCCAGAATGTTGTCATTAGCCAGTATGAACTTGTTAGGTGCGTTAGCGTTACGTATGCTGTATCGCTATGCGTATAAATGCGGAAATCAGAAAACAGTTGGAGGGAAGCTACTTTCTATATTATTACGTTTGTTTTCTGGAATAGAAGCAGGAAATGATAAAGAAGTTCAGAAAATCAAAGTTGCAATTATTGGCGCTGGTCGAGTAGGAGTTAGTTTAGCTGAAGAACTTTTGAATAATTCAGAAGCAGCCTATATTCCAAGGGGATTCATTGATGTAAACAAAGAGAAAGTTGGGCGTGAAATTCATGACATTCCAGTTTGGTCAGAAGATGAGGCAACACTTCAGAAGTTAGGCGAATTTGAAGTACAAGAGATTATTTTTGCAATCCCATCAATGGATGCAGATAAGAAAAAAGCTCTTTATGAATATTACAAAAATGCAGGATATAAGTTGAAAGTTTATGATTATCCAACAATGTATACCGCAGGTGGAAAGAGGCATCTTAGAGAATTTGATATTGAAGAACTTTTGTTTAGAAAACCATTAGTGGTTTCTGATGAAAGAACAAATGCTTACTACAAAGACAAGATAGTACTTATTACTGGCGGTGGTGGTTCCATTGGATCAGAGCTTTGTAGACAGTTGGCAAAGATGAATCCAAAGAAGATTATCATCTTGGATATTTATGAGAATGGAGCTTATGATGTTCAACAGGAATTAAAGATTGCTTACGGAAACCGTTTGGATCTGCAGATTGAAATTTGTTCTATCACACATAGGAAAGCTCTTGAGAAAGTGTTTGAGAAATACCATCCGCAGATTATTATTAATGCCGCAGCTCATAAGCATGTTCCATTAATGGAGCATAACTGTGTGGAAGCTATTTACAATAATGTATTCGGTACACAGAATCTTGTAGAGCTTTGCGAGGAGTACGGAGCAGAACGCTTTATGATGGTATCTACAGACAAAGCGGTTAATCCAACAAATATTATGGGTGCTACAAAGAGAATGTGTGAAATGATTGTGCAGAGTGCAAGCACACATGGAAAAGTAAAATACAGTGCTACACGATTTGGAAATGTACTGGGCAGTGCAGGATCAGTTATTCCGTTGTTTAAGCGCCAGATTGCAAATGGCGGTCCGGTTACTGTTACAGATAAGAGAATTATCAGATACTTTATGACAATTCCAGAGGCTTCACAGCTTGTTCTTCAGAGTGGGGCGATTGCGAATAATGGAGAATTATTTGTTCTGGATATGGGACAACCGGTTAAGATTATGGATTTGGCAGAGAATATGATCCGTTTATCTGGTGTCCAGGGAATTGAAATTGTTGAAACTGGATTAAGGCCAGGAGAAAAGTTGTATGAGGAACTGTTAGTTAAGACAGAAGAACTCGATAAAACAGACAACAGTATGATTTTCATTGAAAGAGATAATGCACTGAGTAAAGAAGAAATCTATAAAAAGATTAATGTACTTAGAGATGCATGTGATACAGGTGATGATCTGATTGCAAAAGAAGCTCTCCGAAGTGTTGTTCCAACATTTAAAAGACCGGAAGACGTAAACAAAGAGATTGCTTAATAACAAGTTAATACATTCTGAAAAAACGAGATTAGGCGAAAAGAGGTAGAAAGTTATGTTTAAAGAAAATAATAAATTTGAAAAATTTGAGTCTAAAGTATGGTTGAGCAGCCCAACCATGCATGGCCCGGAAATTGAATATGTGAAAGAAGCGTATGAAACAAACTGGATGTCCACAGTTGGTAAGAATATCAATGAAGTAGAAAGAATGGCATGTGAATATATCGGCTGCAAATACGCAGTTGCATTATCAGCAGGAACAGCGTCATTGCATCTGGCAATGAAACTTGCAGGTATTGAAGCATATGGTATGCCAAAAGTTGGGCATGGTGCATTAGAGGGAAAGAAAGTATTCTGCTCTGATATGACATTTGACGCAACCGTAAATCCGGTAGTTTATGAAGGTGGAGAGCCAGTATTTATTGATACAGAGTATGATACCTGGAATATGGATCCGGTTGCATTAGAAAAAGCATTTGAAATTTATCCGGATACAAAGGTTGTGGTTGTTGCGCACCTTTATGGAACTCCGGGTAAAGTAGATGAGTTAAATGCAATCATTAAAAAGCATGGTGCCATTTTAGTAGAAGATGCAGCAGAATCTATGGGTGCTACATATAAAGGGGTACAGACTGGTACATTTGGAAAGTATAATACTATTTCTTTCAATGGAAATAAGATTATTACTGGAAGTGCTGGTGGTTGCTTCCTGACAGACGATGAGGAGGCTGCAAATAAAGTTCGTAAATGGTCTACACAGGCAAGAGAAAATGCTGCATGGTATCAGCATGAAGAACTTGGATACAACTATCGTATGAGTAATGTAGTTGCTGGTGTAGTGCGTGGTCAGTTCCCTTATTTGAACGAACATATTGCACAGAAGAAAGCAATTTATGAGAGATATAAAGAGGGATTAAAAGGACTGCCAGTATCTATGAATCCGATGGATCTGGAAAATTCTGAACCAAACTATTGGCTGTCTTGTCTGATTATTAATAAGGAAGCCATGTGCAAACAGGTTCGTGGCGAGCAGGATGTGTGCTATGTAAAAGAAACAGGAAAGTCTTGTCCGACAGAGATTCTGGAAGCGATTGCATCTATTAATGCTGAGGGGCGTCCAATTTGGAAACCAATGCATATGCAGCCGATTTATCGTTTGAATCCATTTGTTGTCAGAGATGGAAACGGACGTGCCAGATCAAATGCGTATATTGCAGGCGGAGTAGCTGATGTAGGTATGGATATTTTTACAAGAGGATTATGTCTGCCAAGTGACAATAAAATGACAGCAGAGCAGCAGGATAGAATTATTGAAGTAATAAAGGCTTGCTTTGAATAAGGAAGTGTTTTAGGAGAGATTTATGAAGAAAGAAAAAGATCATAAATTGTACCGTAAAATGGGATTTTACGAAAGATACATAAAAAGAGCGATTGATATTTTTTGCTCTGGATTGGCAATTATTGTATTCTGTTGGCTGTATGCAATCATCGCTCTGCTGGTTCGAATCAAACTGGGAAGTCCAGTGTTGTTTACTCAATATAGACCTGGACTGATTGATCCGAAAACGGGAAAAGAACGAATTTTTAAAATGTATAAGTTTCGGACTATGACAGATAAGAAAGATGCAGAGGGAAACTTGCTACCAGATGAAATTCGTTTGACAAAATTTGGTGCATGGCTTAGAGCTACTTCTTTGGATGAACTACCAGAAGCATTTTGTATTTTAAATGGTACGATGACATTGATAGGACCACGTCCGCAGTTAGTTCGAGATATGGTGTTTATGTCAGAAGAACAAAGAATGCGTCATACTGCAAAACCTGGGCTGTCTGGGCTTGCACAAGTAAGTGGTAGAAATGCAATTTCATGGGATAGAAAATTGCAGTATGACTTGGAGTATATAGAACATGTTTCTTTTGGGCGTGATTTAAAAATTCTTTTTAAAACTGTTGAAAAAGCATTTATTAAGCAGGAGGGAATTACAGAAGAAGGTAGTGTAACTGCTGCAGATTATGGGGATTATCTTCTCCAAACAAAACAGATAAGTAAAGAAGAATACGATAAAAAACAGAACGAAGCAAAAGAACTACTAAAAGGATTAAAGTAATGAACGAGTTAGTTTCAATAATAATGCCCTCATATAATACTGCGAAATTTATTAGTAAGACAATAGAATCTGTATTAGAGCAAACATACAAAAATTGGGAACTGTTGATAGTTGATGATTGTTCAACTGATAATACAGATGAGATTGTATCGAAGTATGATGATGACCGAATTATTTATTTAAAAAACAAAAAAAATTCTGGCGCTGCTGTATCAAGAAATAAAGCATTAAAAAATGCAAAAGGTAAGTGGATTGCATTTTTGGACAGTGATGATTTATGGTATCCGACTAAGCTGGAAGAACAGATAAAGTATATGAAAAAAAATAAATACTCCTTTTCATATACTAGCTATGAAGAAATTGATGAAAATGATGTGACAAATGGAGTAAAAGTAACCGGACCTAAGAAGATTACGAAAATGGGAATGTATCGTTATTGCTGGCCGGGGTGCTTGACTGTAATGTATGATGCAGAGAAGATTGGCAAAATACAGATTGCAGATATTAAAAAGAATAACGATTATGCTATGTGGTTAAAAGTAATCAAAAAGGCAAACTGTTATCATTATGATAAAGTGCTGGCACAGTATAGAAAACGGTCAGGTTCAATATCTAATCATGGATATTTAAAATTAGTAAAATGGCACTACAAGTTATTCAAGGAAGCAGATAATAAAAATAGTATTGCATCGTTATTTTTGACTTTACAAAATTTAATTTATGGATGCTGGAAAAAGATGCGGTACGTTAAAAAGGTGAGTTAATTATGGGTATGAATGATATGCTGCGTAAAATGGCTGTTCTTTTAGAAAGAAGGCAAGACGCATTATTCTCATATGATGTCGGTCAGCAGAAAAAATACATTGCTGAATTAGGAAATCCACGAGATGAGATTGAAAGATCATATTTTCAGTATAAGTGTCAGATGCAGTTTAATGGAAAAGGAATCACTTTTTTGTTAAATCTGGTTTCATTTCCAGTGGCGATTCTCTACTGGTTCAAATATGGAAAAAAGGTTCAGGTGAATCGGCTAGAGCATAAAAACTTGGTATTTTTTAGAGATGGTAAACCGGAAAACATTTTGCCAAAGTCTTTGAAAAAAAGGTATAAAGCAATTGAAAGTAATCCGGTAGAAGGAACTTTATTAACTGCAAAAGATAAAAAGTTTATAAAAGGAATAATATGTAGATATCCATTTTCTTGGCAGTTTATTTTAAAATGTTTGATTAAAATTGGAAGATATAGTTTTGCCATTGAAGAATATTCACCTGAAGCAATAGCGGTTTGTGCGGAATACTCTTTTACGTCTTCAGTACTGACAGCTTACTGTAAACAAAGAAATATCAAGCATATAGATGTCATGCATGGAGAAAAAATGTACTATATGAGAGATTCGTTCTTTAAATTTGATGAATGCTATATTTGGGATGAATACTATGGAAAAATATTAGCTTCTATGAAGGCAGATAAAAATCAGTTTGTTGTTGAAGTTCCGGCTTCTTTGAAATTCGATGGAGAGCTGATCAGAACACAGAAATATGATTATACATATTATTTAGGTGCAGAATCGGAAGAGGTATTAAAGGAAATATCAAAAATATTGGAACAGTTATATAAGAGTGGAAATAAAATTTCAATACGTCCACATCCGAGATATTCTAATATGGATATTGTTAAAAAGATATTTACTTTTGCAGATGTAGAGGATACAACCCAAATTTCGATAGAGCAATCTTTATTACAATCTGGTGCTGCAATTTCGCTTTATTCAACGGTATTGAATCAGGCATTATGCAATTCAATTCCAATAATAATAGATAATATGAGTAATCCTGAAAATTTTAACAAATTGAAAGAATTGGGATATGTTTGTCTTTATAAGAAACATAGACTTTTATCAGAAGTATTGGAGAAAAGCGTATGATAGGAAAAATTATAAAAAAAATACGAACAGGTTTTTATACAAATCTATGTAAAAAAACAGCCAAGCAATATGGAAAGGGATTACATATAAACCATTGGAGTAAATTTACATCTAAGACTTATATCGGAGATAATTGTCATTTTAATGGGATGAAAGTTACAGGAAATGGAAATATTACTATTGGAAATAATTTTCATTCAGGAGGAGGAATATTGATATTAACCTCTAATCATAACTATGAGGGAAAATCTATTCCTTATGACGAAACGACTATAGACGGTGATGTCGTGATAGAAGATAATGTTTGGCTTGGGCAAAATGTTACAATTTTACAAGGGGTTAAAATTGGTGAAGGCGCTATTATTCAAGCTGGTAGTGTAGTGGTTTCGGATATAGAGCCTTGTTCGATTGCAGGAGGACATCCGGCAAAAGTATTCAAGAAAAGAAACGAAGAACATTATTATGAATTGAAACAAGAGGAGAGTTTTTTTTAATTAAACAGTTAAGAACTTGTCCTCATTAGAATTAAAAGTATTAGAGGAGCATTAATGTGAAGGTAAGATTAAAAATTAATAATGCGGCAATGATATATACATTGTTTGCAATTGCTTTTATGGGTGGACATATTTTGAAAATACAGTCGCTTGTAGCGAATTTTGTTATTGCATTAGTTGGACTTTGTGCATTATTGTATAGTGTTTTGAAAAAAGGAATAAGGGGTATAAATGCATATCTTATCTTGATTGGTGTATTGTATTCAGTATTTATGATACTTTCTCTTTTTTATAATGGAAATGCTGATTATATGGATCTGTTATGGATATGGACATATATGGGCATTGCCATTTTAACTTATGAATTTGAAATCTCTAAACGAACATATTGGAATATCGCATATTTTATTATAGCTTTAATATGCATTTATGTAGTTAAAGGTGGAGCAGCAGATAATCTGCTGTCTATGGGAAGCCAAAATAATATTTCGGCATATGTAATTTTCTTTGTGATAATGGGTTATTTATCCATAATGAAGGAAAAGAGAGCACTAAAGTATTATGCGGGTTTTTTAACACTTGCAATATGCCTGTGGACAGGAAGTAGAGCTGGTATTATTTCGGCATCTTTATTACTTGTAGGAACATTTCTATATAATTTCCTTGCGATTAAAGGTCAAAAGATACAATCATTGGTTAAGTGGTGTGTGTTGATTTGCTTTGCGGTATGGGCCGTGAATCACTTTTTGGGTAAATATTTATTAGGGTTGACAGCTAAACTTGATAGGTATGGAAGTGGTTCAATCCGGACAGAGATATGGAGAGAATATATACAAGGTATAGAGGAAAATATTGGTAATTTCTTTTTAGGAGCAAATACATCTAATGGAACATATCAATGGTTGAGCTTTTATAATGGGAATACGCATAATTCATTTTTAATGTTACATGCAAAATTTGGTTTATTAGCTTTGGGTCTATTAATTGTTTTAATTTTTTTAGTTGTTCATAAAGCAATAAAAGAGAAAAATTATATTATGATAATAATTTTATTAGCTGCGTCAGCTAGAATGTTCTTTGATTGGATTGCTTTTCCTGGATTATATGATGTCCTTTTTTGGTATATGTATTTATATATATTAAGCAGACAGAATTATGAAGACAGAAGATTGGAGCAATTAAATGAATAAAGGAAAAACAGTTTCGTTTGTAAAGATTGGCATGGTGTATACACTTAGTAATATAATAATTAAAGGAATGGCCTTTTTAACGACACCAATTTTTACAAGGTTAATGAGCCAGGAAGAATATGGTAGTTTTAGTAATATATCTTCTTGGGCAAATATTATATCAATTATAGCTACATTGTGCTTGTATTCATCTATTAGTAGAGCTAAGTATGATTATGATGAAAGCATAAAGGAATATATGTCTACCATTACAATTCTGGGAAGTGTTTTTACACTTATAGTGTGGCTTTTAATTGAAGTTAAAATGGAATTTTGGGAAAGCATATTTGATATGGATGGACTGTACATTCGTAGCATTATGCTCTATTCATTGTTTACACCAGCAGTACAGACACTAATTACTAAACATCGAATGTATAATGAATATAAAAATGTTATTGCGTTAACTTGGATTACATTGCTTGTTTCTACTTTTGCTTCACTAGGATTAACGTATGTAATGAGCAATAAATTGATGGGTAGGGTAATTGGAAACTATGCAATTATAGCTGTCGTTGATATTGTTTTTTGGATATATGTTATATTTCAGGGGAAATCATTTTCGCTGAGAATGTGTAAATATGCATGTGCTTTATCTTTGCCATTATTGATTCATGAGCTATCAGGAGTGCTACTAAATTCATCGGATAGAATAATTATTAATCAATTATGCGGAGCTACAAAAGCCGCTTTATATTCAATTGCATATACAATTGCAATGGTTATTACAGTGGTATTATCATCTCTTAATCAGGCGTGGGTACCTTGGTTTTTTGATAAATTGGAAAAGAATGAAGTTTCAATAATTAGAAAAGTAGTTCCAAAATATGTAACAGGATTCACACTTGGATGTATAGGATTAATGCTTATTGGGCCGGAAATGATACTGGTTTTTGGAGGAAAATCTTATGCAGAGGCGGTATATGTTATTCCGCCAGCATGTTTGGCTATTGAGGTGCAATTTATATATACATTGTATGTTAATATAGAGTTTTTCCTAAAAAAAATGACATACATATCAATTGCTACAGCAGGAGCAACAATAATTAATATTGTACTGAATTATTTGCTGATACCAAGATTTGGATATATTGTTGCTGCATATACTACGGTAATAGGGTATGGTTTTTCACTGTTGTTCCATTATATTGTTTGTAGACGAACCATATATAGGGATTTATTTGAAAAAAGGATCATGGTAATAAATATAGGTCTATGTTTAGGAGCAATGCTTTTATCCTTAGCTTTATATCAAAATAACATAATAAGAATATTAGTAATTATCTTGATCGTATTAATTGTTATTATATGTGGAATACGAAATCGAAATAAGATAAAAAAATATTTTAGAAAATAGAGTTGAGGTGATTTTAGATGAAAAAACTGATTCTGATAGGAGCTGGTGGACATGCAAAGTCAGTTGCAGATTCAATTAATAAATCAGAATATGAATTATGTGGATTCATAGATAGCAACAAAAAAGGTATGCATATGGGATTACCAATCTTGGGTACGGGACTTGAAGATATTCCTAACTATGAAGAATATTGTTATTTTGTTTCTATTGGAGATGTTGGATACCGTAAACTGTGGTTTGACAGAATTAGAAATCGAAGATTGAGTATAATCAATATTATTGATTCTTCTGCAATTATATCGTCCGGTGTAAAAATGGGAATAGGGAATTTTGTAGGTAAAATGGCAGTAATAAATGCTGATGCAGAGATAGGAAATAATAATGTTATAAATACAAAGGCTTTGATTGAACACGAATGTAAAGTAGGCGATCATAATCATTTATCAACAAATTCTGTTATAAATGGAAATGTAATTGTAGGAAATAGTGTTTTTTTGGGAAGTTCATCTGTGTGTAATGGACAATTGAAAATCGGTTCCAATGCAATTATTGGTTCAGGTAGTGTGATTATAAAAGATGTGCCGGAGAATGTAACCGTAGTAGGTGTACCTGCCAGAGTTATAAAGAGGAGAGATTAGAAATGAGTGATATTCAAATTGTTGCAGAGATTGGTTGTAATCACAATGGAAGTGTTGAATTGGCAAAAAAAATGATGAAAGAAGCGAAAGAAGCTGGAGCAGATGCAGTTAAATTTCAAAGTTTTGTGCCAGAAAATCTTGTTTCAAGATATGCACCTAAAGCCGAATATCAGAAAAAAAATGATGGAAATGGTTCGCAGTTAGATATGTTAAAAAAATTGGCATTAACGGAAATGGAATATTTGGAATTGGTACAGTATGCTGCTACTTTAGATATTCAGATTTTTTCTACGCCATTTGACTTTGAATCTTTTTCATTTTTGCAAAAAATCGGTCAGAATATATGGAAAGTGCCATCAGGAGAGATTACAAATCTTCCTTATTTACAGAAGGTAGCAGCAATTGAATGTCAAAATAAACAAGTAATTCTATCAACAGGAATGTCTACAATTGATGAAGTTAAATATGCAGTAAATGTTTTGCAACAAAGTAAAGACACAAGTTTTACGGTATTACATTGTAACACACAATATCCAACAGATCCGGAAGACATGAATTTGCGTGCTATGAATAAACTTCAAGAATTAGCACCAGATTGGAAAATTGGACTTTCAGATCATTCAGAGGGAATTGTTGCTTCTCTTGTAGCTGTTGGATTGGGAGCTAAATTTATTGAAAAACATTTTACTTTAGATAAAGCTATGCCAGGACCTGATCATAAAGCGTCTATTACACCGGAAGAACTAAAAGAATTATGTGTAGGTGTACATAAAGCTGAAATTATGCTTGGAAATGAAACGAAAGAAGTAACAGAATCTGAACGAAGCAATATTTTTGTTGCAAGAAAATCTATTGTGGCAAAAAGAAAAATCATGAGAGGTGAAATGTTTTCCGAAGAGAATATCACTTGTAAAAGACCTGGAAATGGAATTTCTCCGATCCATTGGTATGAAGTGTTGGGGAAAGAAGCTGAAAAAGATTTTGAAATAGATGAATTGATTTCTTGTAAAGGAGTGAATAGAGAAGATGAATAATTTAGCAATAATACCTGCAAGAAGCGGTTCAAAAGGCTTGAAAGATAAAAATATAAAATTATTAAATGGAAAACCGTTAATTGCATATAGCATAGAAGCAGCGAAGAAATCAGGAATTTACTCACATATATTGGTTTCTACGGATTCTGAAAGGTATGGTGAGATTGCGGTACAATATGGAGCAGAAGTACCTTTTTATCGTTCAGAAGAAAATGCATCAGATGTAGCGTCATCATGGGATGTTGTAAAAGAAGTATTGAAAAAATATCAGGAGATGGGAATTGAATTTGATACATTTACGCTTTTACAGCCAACATCTCCATTGAGAAAGTACGAAGATATAAAAAAAGCTTATGAATTATTTAAAGAGAAAGATGCAATAGCGGTTGTATCAGTTTGTGAAATGGAGCATTCGCCATTGTGGAGCAATACTTTACCAGAAAATAATTCGTTATCTGGATTTTTGCGGGCAGACAGTAATAAACAAAGACAGAAGTTAGAAACATTTTATAGGATAAATGGGGCAATTTATATGGCAGATGTGAAGGCTTTTTTGGAAAATACAAATCTGTATAGAGAAGATTGTTACGCATATAAAATGCTGACAGAGCGCAGTATAGATATAGATACAGAACTTGATTTTAAAATTGCCGAAACTATTATAAATCAGTAAAAGAAGGTTAGTATGGGAAAGTATAGAGTAGCGTATGCGACTGGTTCACGAGCAGATTATGGAATAGTAAAAAATTTTTTAAGATTATTAGATAATGACAAAGATATTGAGTTTTCAGTATTGGTTACAGGCTCACATTTAGAAGATAAGTTTGGTCACTCTGTAGATATAATACGACAGGATGGATTTAAAATCGATTTGGAGATTCCGCTAAATATAGAGAATGACAGTAATGCGAATGTGATGCATTGCATGGCAACAGCTTTAGATTGTTTTGGAAATTATTTTGAAAATAATAAATTTGATTTATTAATTATACTTGGAGATAGATATGAAATGATGGCGGTTGCGATTGCAGCAGCTATGCAAAGAATCCCAATTTTGCATTTACATGGTGGGGAAGTTACATATGGCAATTATGATGAATTTATACGTCATTCTATTACCAAAATGAGTCAGTATCATTTTACCAGTACAGAAGAATATAGAAAACGTGTAATACAGTTAGGAGAAGATCCTAAAAGAGTATTTTATCTTGGGGCATTAGGGGCAGAAAATTGTTGCAAGATAGATGAAGAGAAAGTAATTGAAAAAGTAAAAGAACTTATTCCACAAAAATATTGGGTTGTAGCTTTTCATCCCGAAACACTAACTGATGTGAAAATGGAAGATCAGGTGAAAGAAGTATTGACTGCATTGCAGAAAAATCTTGATGGAATGAGCGTTATTTTTATGGGGACGAATGCAGATACAAAATCTGATATTATACGTTCTTCATGGCTTAATTATGTAGATGAACATGAAAATGCGTATTACTATGAAAATTTGAATGTGGATTCGTTTTTGTATTTAGTAAAAAATTCTATAGCACTAATAGGAAATTCATCTTCTGGAATTATTGAAACACCGTCATTAGGAAGGTATACAATTAATATTGGAGATAGACAAAGGGGACGAGTGCATGGTAACAGTGTTATTGATGTTACTTGTGACAGTAGTATAATTGGTCAGGCAATGAAAGAGATTACCGGGAAAAGCGAAGAAATAATTAATCCATATTATGTAGAAAATACTGCAGAAAATTATTATAAAAAGACAAAAGAAATCTTAGAAAATGGAACATCCATTTTGAAAGAATTTTATGATATAGTCTAAAATTCAGTAGAAACAGAAGTGTAAAGCAGGAGGTATGTGAACATGAAAATTGCAGTTGCAGGAACTGGATATGTGGGACTGTCCATAGCTACTTTGTTGTCACAACACCATGAAGTGATGGCAGTAGATATTATTCCAGAAAAAGTAGAATTAATCAACCAAAAAAAATCTCCGATTCAGGATGAATATATTGAAAAATATCTGGCAGAGAAGAAATTGAATCTGACAGCTACATTAGATGCAAAATCCGCATATAAAGATGCAGACTTTGTAGTTATTGCTGCTCCCACAAACTATGATAGTAAGAAAAATTTCTTTGATACATCAGCAGTAGAAGCTGTGATCAAGTTGGTTATTGAATATAATTCAGATGCGATTATGGTTATAAAATCGACAATTCCGGTAGGATATACAGCAAGTATTAGAGAAAAATTTCATTGTGACAATATTATTTTTAGCCCTGAGTTTTTGCGTGAATCTAAGGCGCTGTATGACAACTTGTATCCATCAAGAATTATTGTAGGAACAGATATTCAAAATGCCAGACTTGTAAAAGCTGCAAATATATTTGCTGGATTATTGCAGGAAGGCGCTATTAAAGAGAATATTGATACTTTGATTATGGGATTTACAGAAGCGGAAGCAGTGAAGTTATTTGCTAATACATATCTGGCTCTCAGAGTATCATATTTTAATGAGCTTGACACATATGCCGAAATGAAAGGGTTGAACACACAGCAGATCATTAACGGTGTGTGTCTTGATCCAAGAATTGGATCACATTATAATAATCCGTCATTTGGATATGGTGGTTATTGCTTACCAAAGGATACTAAGCAGCTTTTGGCTAATTATGAAGATGTTCCACAGAATATGATGTCTGCTATCGTTGAATCAAATAGAACCAGGAAAGATTTCATAGCAGATCGTGTTTTACAGAAAGCAGGGTATTATGCTTATGATGATGAAAATACTTATGATGCTTCTATGGAAAAAGAGGTTGTGATTGGTGTATATCGTCTTACTATGAAATCAAATTCAGATAATTTCCGCCAGTCTTCTATACAGGGAGTTATGAAGAGAATCAAGGCTAAAGGAGCATCTGTTATTATTTATGAGCCAACATTGGAAGATGGAAGCACTTTCTTTGGAAGTAAGGTTGTGAATGATTTGGATAAATTTAAGGAGCAGAGTCAGGCAATCATTGCAAATAGATATAATGATTGTTTAGATGATGTGAAAGATAAAGTATATACAAGGGATTTATATAGACGGGATTGATACTATTTTGCATGGAGGAAGTAAATAATGAACATAGAAATGAATGAAACATACGCAAGAGATACTTCAACCGTATGGGAACATGAGATAATTAGTTCTGCATCGGATTTGAAAGAATGGATTAAATATGAAGGTGCGAAATATCCAAAGAGAACATTAGTGGGGGGGGATTTCCGCTAACGGAAAACGATGCTATTTTTAAGTATCAAAAAAGACTTAGAAAAACGGAATATTACCTTAATACTGGAAAAAAATGGATGTACTATTTGAGCTTGGTCAAATTAAATAGATTAAGATTTAAATATGGTATGAAAGTTAGATTGAACAGTTGTGGAAAGGGGTTATGTATAGTCCACTTAGGCTCTATTATAACTAATGGAGATGTTGGTGAAGATGCAAGGCTATTTGTAAATTCTGCAATTGTATCAAATGGTGGTGGCGAAAGAGAACCAAGACTTGGAAATCATGTTACATTATTTACAAATGCAGTAGTATGTGGAGATGTCAAAATAGGAAACAACAATATTATAGGGGCTAATTCTGTTGTGACAAAAAATTTTGAAGAGTCCAATATTATTATTGCAGGAACACCTGCAAAAAAAATAAAGAATAGATTGTTAGAATAATAGAATACAAGAAATAGATGAAACGAGTATTGATTACAGGGAAAGACAAAGTCGTCAAGATCATTCAAAGTTATACCGGTGTTGTAAACAAAATGGTCTGGAGAAAATTCTAAACTCCAGACCATCTAGCAGACTTTAGAAAATTTTCATTTCACGGCATCTTGTCTCTGCCGATTCTTTATATTACTTTAATCATTATCCGAACGGCATTCTGCCTTTCGATTTTCAACGGCGTTCGTCGAACAATTCAATCCATTTACAAACAGAATATGGCAGAGACATGTGTCAGAAGAGAAAGCGGAAAAACTAGCCGAACAAAATCATTGTTTTGTAATAGAATTGCAAAGATTCTGGCAAAAATTCGGTAAGCGCTTAAATCTTGGGTAGCTTTACTGTCTACGTTTTTGAACTCATAATG
>CAUWJP010000040.1:0-22601 GCA_963559135.1 uncultured Sellimonas sp. | reverse complement strand
TCATTTTGAACGAAAAGTCCTCTTTTTCCGTAGAGGCTGTTATTTCACAGCCCCTCCTTTTATCTCATATTCTTTTCCAATGATTCTTTTATCTAATCTGCTCCACCGCTTCTTTGCAGCCTCCTTGCCGACTCTAGCTTCGTATTTTGTATACAGAATTCTATCTACGGCCTCATCGTACCCACGTTGTTTCATTTTCTCAAAACTCTCTCTTTCTTTCACTCCCAAATCTCTGCCCTTCGATACACTTCCTCGATAAACGCCTGTTTCTCTTTGACTGCCACAAGGACGTCATCTCCAGAATTTGTATGAATGTAAATCCGGTCAAGTGACATAGCGAGAGATGAAAGTGGATTGTGTGTTTCTTCCAGGAGTTCAATATTCCGGTAATGGATTCGTTTTTTTAAAAACCCGAATACGATCAGCAACTCCTGTTCTCCAAGCAGAATATAATTTCTGAAATACATGGGTACCATCAGAAGATCCACCAGAACAAGTACAACCAGAGCTGTGATTATGGATACAACTTCCTCTTTCCCGCCTCCTGCAGCCGGGATAACGGACCAGATAACCAGTACATTGATAAAGATCAAAAGAGCCCATGCCCACAGATCTACTTTTCCCTGAAACTTTATATCCGGAATTCCAAGTGTATCGTCTCTTTTTTCGGTTCTGTATACTTCTCTTTCTCTATTTGCCCTGATACCGCCGCTCTCCTGCGCATATTTCCGTTCCTGTGCCTGCCTGATAATGATAAAAATGAAAAGAGCCGCAACAAGTCCGAAGATCACAAAGACAAAGTATTTCCCAAGTCTTCCAAGCCAGATCGTCCCCACGCTACACCATCCGAATAATCCTGCGAGAAAAGGTCCTGTCACCGCAATGGTATCTCTGTTTATCATACTGCCGATTCCTGTCTTCACTGAGTTTTTCACCGCCGCATGAAGCGCCCACTGTTCAATCATAACCATCAGCACACTCACTCCATAGAGGAATAAAAGACTTGTTTTGCTTCCCCAACTGTCTGGTTGTCCCCAGAAGCCAAAGTGAGTCGGTATCACATCCGGAATCTTCTGATACATCACTGCAATATAGATCCCAACTCCAATCGTAATCATCCACATCAGAAGCATGGCAAAAATCTCGCTCTTTCTGTAGTGTTCAAACGTCTTCATACCTGATCCCTCCTGTCTTATTTGATATAAAATCCGATACAGTTCATTTCTGTATCAAAGGAAATGGTAAACTGTGCCTTCCCGTCCGAGAACTGGGCCATCACAATGGCCAGCGCGTATTCGGTCCCTGTGTCCTTGTCTTTCTGCCCGCTGACATTGGTTCCGCTGATCTTCTCAAAGTCTCCAAGGGGCTCTATTGTCCCTTCGATTCCGGCCCGGATCTGCTCTTCCGTAATCTGCGCTTTCATCATCTCACTAAGCATTCCGTATGCTTTGCTGATCTCTCCGGTACAGGAAAGCTCTGCGATTTCCTCCGCTTTTTTCTGCACTTCTCCCTCATCGAATTTTTCGGAAAGCTTCGATGCACATCCCGTGGTAAGAAGCATCAGCGCGATTATTGTCATCATGACACAAATGATTCTTTTTCTCTTTTTCATTTTTCTTTCCCTCTTTCTATTGGTATGGTGATGCTCGTCTGGTATCCGTCTTTCAGTCTTGAAACCTGCATTGTCCCACCGTAGGATTCCACAATATGCCGGACATTGACAAGTCCAAGTCCTTCATGCCCCTTTCGCTTTTTCCTCTTTGCCGGACAGGAATTCCGGAGACAGATCACAAGAAAATCTTTTGCTTCATCCATCTTAAGCGAGAGATAACAGTCTTCCTCACACTCAGCGACTGCTTCCCTTGCATTGTCCAGCAGATTGGAAAAGACAGTCGTCACATCAATATCTTTCATGAACGAAAGATCCGCCTGACCGATCTCGATGTGAAGTCTGGCCCCTTTCATTTCTTGAATATTCAGTTTTTCATTGAGAATCATGTTCAGCATCCGGTGATCCGTGTAGGTAACCCGTTCCAGGCTTCTGAGCATTCCTCCGATATCATTACAATACCGGTCCGCTGCTTCCAGATCACCCATGTGATACAGTTCCCCGATCATCTGGATATGATTTTTTACATCATGAATCACCTTTCTGGACGCCTGATACTTCTCTTCCAGTTCCCGATATTGATGCATCATCATCTCCCTTTGCTGCTCATAGAGCTGGTACTGTAGATTTTTCTTCTGCTGCCCGATCATATATCCAAACAGATAGATGACCAAAAGATGAAGAAGTACAAGCCCAAGCACCGCCGCTGCCAGGCTTCCGTATCCGTAGATCAGCAACAATGTGTCCCCATTCAGATACAATGCAAGAATCAGTGCCAGCATCAGGAATGGAATCAGCAGAAATACCGCTGTCTGCCCGTTGGAAAGAAATACCTGATCCTTTTCACGGAATACTTTGACAAAACACCAGGAGATCAGGATGTATTCCACCGCCAGAAGAAGATAAACTACCGACCTCATCAGAAAATACCAGTTCCCAACCATCCACGTTATAGATGAACCGAAGCCGTATCCAAAAAAATCAAGCAGCATCGTAAACACCAGATAACTTCCAAATATGGCTAATGCAAATAGAATCGTCTCCACGATCCCCGCCTTTGTTCTAAGATAAAACAACGATGACAGACCGAACAGAATCAGCATGCCGCACCCTGCATAAAGCAGCGCATTTTCCTGCCTAAAGGTCAGAATCGAAGTCAAAAATAAAATCAAAACAGTGAGTATCCGGACCATCTGCGGAATTTCCTCAGCCCTGTGGTTCCTCTTCATGAAATACCACGCTGCATAGGTGTATGCCAGACAATAAAGAAGCTCTGCCAGCGCGATGATGATTCTTTCTACTTCTGTAAATCCTATATTCATAACCATTTCCTCACAGCCGTCCTGCCAGGAACAGATTCAGCTCCTCCCGGAATGACCTTCCCTTTTTCTGCGAAAGCGGAAGAACGCTCCCGTTCATCATAGTGATCTCGTATCCTTTAATTCCCCTGACCTGATCCAGATTGACTACAAAGCTTTTATGCGGCATCGCAAATCCATACGGCCGCATCTTTTCCAGACATTCACTGATCTTTTCCTGCTGGTAATAGACGCCGTCCTTTGTATGCACCTCAAGCATCCGGAATGTATATTCAAAGTAATAAATTTCCTCCGCCGGAAGCCGGATTCTTCCCGACTTCGTCAGAAGCTCCACAATCGGCTTCTGATTTTCCTTCTGCATGTATTCCAATGCTTCCCTGAGCTGCCGCTTGATCTCCTTTTCTTTGACCGGTTTGAGCAGATAGCCGAAAGCATGAACTCCAAAAGCATAGCCTGCATAGCCCCCATAATTAGTAATATAAATAATCTCGACCTGCTTATCTGTCTTGCGGATCTCCTTTGCCGTCTCAATCCCATCCATCCCCGGCATGTCAATATCCAGGAACAAAATATCATATTTACGCCCCGCTTCCAGCAGCTCTTTTCCGCTTTGAAAAACATCCACCTCGTAGCGGTTCTCCTCTTCATTCAAGATCATCTTCCTGACATTTTCACACACGATTTCCTGATCATCACAGACTGCAATCCGAATCATAAGCCCCTCCTTGTCCCCTTGTGCGTTCATTATAATTCTCTGAATTTTGATCTTCAAGTACCACAACACAAAAGAAAGAAAAACCGTCATAAAAGACAGGACTACTGTTTCGAGACATAAAAAGGCACAGGACGGAGGATTTCTCCTCTATCAGCCTGTGCCAAAAACGTCAGCCGGAAGCCATTTTTATATTTATTTCCTGCCTTCAGCTTCTTTCCATATTTTTCGTTCCATCACTGTCAGCCAGATCTCCCATATCAGGTAGTAGATGATCGTAAAGATAGCTGCCGCTGCCGTATACTGCAGCATATCCCCTGTATGATAAGACCGCACTTCAAATGTCAACAGTGCGAATACTGCCTCGATCAGAATTCCGGCGACCGCGGAAATCCAGAATGGTTGATGAATCTGTCGACGCATCAGCTTACGACGCTCTTTTTCTTTCATTCCAAGACGGATCAGGAACAGATCCTGCTCCTGCATCAATCCAGCTTCACTCTGTGTCTTGGAATAGATCTGGAACAGTCCGAATATAAAGATAAGTACTGCTGCCACAGCCTGTGTTGTCAAATCCCGGACATTGTTCTCCTTCACCTTTCCAATCATCTCATCTTTTGGATACAAATTTCCTACCCTCTCATCGAAGAGCCGGTCGATCGGATGCTCTTCCTCCAGGAAAGAAAGTGCTGAAACGACGTCCTCATACTGATCCTCTGGTACTTCCCACAAAATCAGATTAGTCGGCCCATCCGTCAGGTTGTCCTCATTCTGAACCATATATTCTTCCCATGCTGCCTCTCCCTGCTCCAGAAGAATTGTCATATTCTCTTCATTTTTCTTCCGCACGGATTCGTATCCCCGCTCAAATTCTTCATCGGAAAAGACAACAAGCTGTTCCTGTTCTCCTTCTCCCAGCACTCCGATCAGGATATCCCTCTCTCTGCTTACTTCCTCATGACCAGTGTAAATCTCGTGCCTGCGGTCTACACTGTAATAGAGAAGCGGCTGTCCGAACCGAAGATAATTTCCCGTTCTGGATCCGCTGTAATCCAGATTTCTGGCCGGCATGGATACATTCTGCTGATAAACCGTATGAATTTGTCCGTCCTTTAAATCCAGATTCTCCGGCGTTTTCCCAAGCGCCTCTTTCAAAGCCCGGTAGGTATCCTCAGAAATTCCGATATACTGTCCCTGCTCCATGCTCACCATCCGCTCGTCCTCCAGGCTGCTGTTTCCTCTTACTGAGTTGACCCGCACCATCGGATAAACCTGCGTTTTCACATCATACTCTTCCATGACCGCTTCTACGCGGTCCATATCCTGGTCATAGGCCATGCTGACAATATCATATGGTAGCTGCGTCTCTGCCGATGGCGTAATCAGGCCGCTGATCAGTGGAATTCCGGCAAAGGAAAGGACACAGATATGTACAACCGCCATCACATAGATGCTCCACCGGTTCTTTTTAAACCGGTATCTCCATTCCTTGTTCCAAAGCACATCCTTGATATATTTTTTCGGATTCAGCCGGACTTTTTTGACGCTTCTTATCATCACACCGGTCAGGATGAGAAACACAGCAAGGGCAACAAACAGATAACTTCCCTTATTCTCACTCCAGGCGGTTGATGTATACCATGTCGCCGCCGCATCAATCAGAACCAGTCCCAGAACGATCTGTCTCCACACGGCAGACGGCACGGTCTCCGCTTCTTTCTCTTCATAAAGCACAGTGGAATTCCCCATACGCAGGATATTCTCCTGATTCAGCATGGTAGAAAAAATCAGTGTCAGGAGAAACGCGATCCCGCCCCATCCAATCACGTAAGCGGAAAAGAATGACGGGAGCACTATCCTTCCCTGAAGCGCCTCTCTGAGCACGGAATAGATGATCCCTCCGGCAATCAGGCCAAGAATGGCGGATAATACCATACTGATGCCAAATTCTACCGCAAACAGAAGATAGATCGTCCGGGTACGGATGCCTAGGATCAGGAAAGTCCTGTATTCCCGGTTCCTCACCTTCGTATAATTGGAAATCAAATTATACATCAAAAGAACGCAGAGGAAAATAATCATCACTGTGGAATTTGTAAAAATCCCCTGTAATTTCAAAATCCACTCCGGCACTCCCGGCACTTGCGGAATGTTTTCTGATGAAAGGAATACTCCGAAGGCAACAATAAGGAATATCGCGGTAAAAATACCGCCCACAATGAGAAGCACTCCGTCTTTCATGCTGGATCGGAAGTTTTCCCAGATAAGGATTCCAAGCTCTTTCGGATACCGTCCCGGAAAATAAAGAGCCTGTTTTCTACGGAGTTTTGCCGCTCTTTCCTGCTTTTTGACCTCCCGGTAAGCTGCCATTTGTTCATACCATTCATCCAGGAACCGGAAACCTACATATTCAAGCAGGCTGGCAATAGATACGAAAAGCAGCGGCACCAACTTAGCCTGTTCCTTATTCAGTTCCGTCCCATATGCAGCGGCATAAGCATTTGCCGCCTGAATACAGGCAATCAGACACAGAAACACCATGGCCCGCGATGCCAGATCCAAAGCATGAACCTCTTTTTTTAAAATCATAAGAATCAGACGCACCACATAAAGCAGTACTGCAATTGTTCCCAAAATATGGCAGAATCCAAGCGTCGGCCCCGCCGATGATCCAAGCCAGAACTGCATATAACTATCAGCCCGGAGCGCATGTATCCATGCCTCGATCAGGTTGTAGTTCTCTCCTCCTACCGGAAGCCGCCATACAACTGCATATAAAATCACTACAATCAGAGATAAAACGATTCTCCAGATTTTTGCCGCCTTCTTCATCTCTTCCTCTCTTTCTACCTATATCTGCTCCAGTGCGTAAAGCGCAGCACCTACTGCTCCCACAATCTCCGGTTCCGGGCAGATGTAAATATTGTTCCAAACATAACTGACTACCCTGGCCAGAGCATCCGCTACCAGTGTCATCATCGATTTCTGTTTCTGATATTCCTTGGAAAGCCGCTCTTCGGCAGAAGTTTAACCCTCCATTTATTTTTAGGTTGTACGAAAGCCCCGATGAAAGGAGAATTCTCCTGTTTTCTCATCAGGGCCGGGCGTTTTAAAATGTCGCAACCAGTTTTTCAATATGTTCTTCTTTCGTTGCCCATGACGTACAGATCCGGATCACCGTATGGTCTGCGTCATAGCGTGTCTCATGGTTAAACAAAAATTCTTTTTCCAGTTCCTGCAGTTTCGTATCTTCCACAATCACGAACTGCTGGTTCGTGATACTGTCCATATAGAAACGGTATCCTTTTTCCTGAAGCTCCTTTTTCAGCTTCATGGCAAGCCGGTCTGCATGACGCCCCATCTCCATGTAAAGATCATTTTCAAACATAGCAAGGAACTGTAAGCCAAGAAGGCGTCCCTTTGCGAGCATTCCGCCTTTCTGTTTAATCAGATAACGGAAATCCTCTTTCAGCGCCGGCTGGCTGATTACAACACACTCCCCGAACAGTGCACCCACCTTGGTCCCTCCGATGTAGAAGGCATCTGTCAGCGCCGCGATGTCTGAAAGTGTCACATCTGTCCCTTCTGCCGCAAGTCCATAGGCAAGCCTTGCGCCATCCAGAAAGAGATACAGTCCACATTCATCGCATATCTTTCTCAGGTCTGTCAGTTCCTGTTTTGTATACAGTGTGCCAAGCTCCGTCGGATGTGAGATGTATACCATCTTTGGCTGTACCATATGTTCATGCGCTCCATCCGCCCAGTGGCTGTCGTAGGCCTCTTTGACCTGAGCCGCTGTAATCTTTCCATCCTGCCCCGGAAGTGCAAGAACCTTATGTCCGCACGCCTCGACAGCACCGGTTTCATGGACGTTAATATGTCCGGTCTGCGCGCATAGTGCACCCTGATACGGGCGAAGTGCGGCGTCTATAACAGTCAGATTGGTCTGTGTTCCTCCCACAAGAAAATGGACATCCACGTCTTCCCGTCCAACTGCTTTTCTGATCTGCGCTCTTGCCTCTTCGCAGTACGAATCTTCCCCGTATCCAACACTCTGCTCCATATTCGTATCTATCAGTTTCTGAAGGACGGCTGGATGCGCTCCTTCCACATAATCATTCTGAAACATGATCATAGTCTTATCCTCCTGTCCGTTCTTTTAATCCTATAACACTGCAGACTGCTCCGCATTTCATAGCAACATTATCAGTATATCACATTTTCCAGTAATTTACATAAGCTGCGCAAAAAAGGATGCGCCCACAACCGTCAAAAGTCCTGCTGTAACGATTGCAAGGCTTCCCATGGCACCCTCGACTTCGCCCATCTCCATGGCCTTTGCGGTTCCCATCGCATGGGAGGCAGTCCCAAGGGCAAGTCCTTTTGCGATCGGATGACGGATCTTCAAGATCTTATAGAGCCATTCTGACGTGATATCTCCAATCATTCCGGTCACGCAGATGACAGCCACTGTAATGGCGGTAATACCGCCCATTTCCTCCGAGACTCCCATCCCGATGGCTGTGGTGATAGATTTCGGAAGCAGGGTTACATACTGCTCGTGGTTTAAACCGAATAGCTTGGATAACAGAAAAATGCTGACAAGGCTTGTCAGTACTCCCGTCAACAATCCGCACAGAACGGCCGCAAGGTTTTCCTTCAAAAGCCTGAGCTGTTCGTAAAGCGGCACCGCAAGGGCAACCGTCGCCGGAGTCAGAAAGTAGCTGATATATTTGGCGCTTGCATTGTAAGACTCATACTCTACATTGGTAAGCGCCAGAAAGGCAATCAACACAATCGCCGTAATCAGAAGCGGATTCAACACCGCAAGTTTATACTTCCTCTTGAGTAGAAGTCCCCCTTCGTAGACGGCCAGACTGATTACCGGCCCGAAAAAAAGAGAATGTTCAATAAAACTCTGCATCTTATTTTTCCACCTCCTTCTCTGTCTTCTCGATGACCTTCTCCGTCACAATTCCAGTCGCACCCATGACAAGAAGTGTCGTCACAAAGGTGATTACTACTACCGACACCACTACCGGACGCAGCTTATCCCATGCTGTCATCAGCCCTACTGCCGCCGGGATAAACATCACCGGCATCAGTTCGATTAAAATAACCGACGCCTCTTTGACCTGAGGCACCCGGATCACTCCGGTCAACAATGCCGCCAGCATCAATACGAGTCCATAAACACTGGCCGGAACCGGAAACGGGAGGATCCTGTTAAGGATCTCTCCCAGAAGTGAAATTATCAGTATAATTAAAAACTGTCGTAATACTTTCATGTCTTTCTCCTATTTCTTTCTATCATTTAAAAAAGCACAAGCACGATTCCTTTAGGATGAGCCCTGTCCGGACGCATGATCTAACAGATAAACAACAAGCATGTCCACCATCTTATCGTAGCTTTCCACACCGTTTTCCTGACCGTTTGACTTTAAGTAGGCGTCATTAATCTGGTTGGACACCTCCGCAATCTTGCCTTCATGTTCTGCCCAGAACTCATCATTTCTCTGAAGGTCTTTCTTTGCGTTTTCCGGAAGCATCCCGTAGAGCTCTTCGTAGGATACCTGATCATAATTCCAGAGCTGGTTAGTCGCATAAAGCCATCCGGAAAGAGCCGCACTGTATTGAAATTCTGCTATATTCGATCGGCTGCACGCAAGCCAGGCGATGAAGTTTGCCTCCTGCTCCTGCATGAATCCTTTCAGATGCGAAAGTTCGTGGCACATGGTAAATGGAATATTATACGCGGTCATGTCACCGTTATAATTTGCCTCCACCGTAAACGGAGAATAAATTCCCGTCAAAGACTGTATGGAAAGGAATTCCGAAAAGATCAGCTTTTTCGGCTCCGGATAGTAACCTTTAAGCTCCCGGTAGTCCTCTCCCAACGACTGCATGGCTCGGACCGCATTTTTTCCGGCATCGGTCGTAAAGAGAATCTCCCCGTCATCATCCCTCGTAACGGTAGGCTCCGTATCCTGCACTGTCTGAGTCAGCATCAGGCAGACGCTTCGCAACTCATCCACACTGTACTCCCGCGGAAGGATTCCGCTTCGCTCTGCAAACGATGTGCTCCGGTAATTGATTCCGCAGTTGATCACATACAGAAATATAAGAATCGAAACGATCCAAGACAGTACGACCGCTGTCTTCTTCGTCCGGTAAAAATTCCAGTTTTTATGGATAATCGAGAGCAGAATATACAGAAAACCAAAAATCACTATCAGTACAAAAAGATACAGGCCGATCTCCGCCACAGAGGTAGGAACCAGCCCGAAAATCCGTCCGATGCTTCCCGTCAAAGCCGGATAGATATGCTCCGTATGCCAATCGGCAAAACCCTCTACATACACCGACGCAGCCATCAGAATCACTGCGATGGCAAGAAGAATACCCGGAAGCAATACTCGTTTTTTAAATTTTTTCTTTCGTCTCTTCCTCATTTGCAACCCCTCCCGGAAACTTCTCGTGAAAATAGTCTCTTGTCCGGCGGATATCCTGATCCACCTGCTTTTTTACCTCCTCAAGGGAATCAAACTTCTGAATCCCCCGGAGGAAAATATAAAACTCAATCGTCACTTTTTTCCCGTACAGGTCCATATCAAGCCCCAGTATATACGTCTCCACCGTAATCTTCGGATCATTGTCCACCGAAGGCCTTGTTCCCACATTGGTAACACCTACGTACTTCTTCCCGTCAATCCACGCCAGAACTCCGTAGACTCCGCGCTCGGGAAGCGTTTCTTCTTCCTGATACCGGAGATTCGCCGTAGGCATTCCTACCTTTCTTCCATTTCCTTTTCCGTGAATAATTATTCCTGTCAATGTATACAATGGTGTTCCTCCGCCTGTCCATTTTTCTTCATAACGCTTATTATGACATTTTTTGCCTGAGCAATCAAGTCTCACTTCTTTTTTGTGTAGCATCAGTTTAGCGGAATCATGCTTGCGGCCACAAGGCCAAAGGCAAGAAAGGGGCCAAGTGGAATGGGCTCTTTCTTTTTGCGCTTTCGGACAGCCGTCAGAACAAGGCCATAGATTCCACCCGCCAGAAGCCCCAGAAACAGTCCCAGGATTCCCCGTTTTACTCCAAGGCAGAATCCGGCTGCCGCCATCAGTTTGATATCCCCACCGCCAAACGCTCCCTTTACAAGAAGGGCAGAAAGGAACAGCGGAAAGGCGCTGCACAGCGCTCCTGCCACAGCCTGCTGGAAAGACAGATGCTGCCACCTATCCGTAAAAGCAGCAAATACTCCGAGAAGCAGAAGAAGCACCGGAAAATGGTCCGGAATCATTCTTTCACTCCAGTCCGATACTGCTGCACCAAAAAGTACTGCCAGAAAAAGCAGTTCACATACCATATTCATAACATCCTCTTTTCGTGATCTTTTTATGATAAGCCAAATTGATAAAATAGACTTGTTTTTTAGAAAAGGAGAAAGGGATGTCCCCTTCCCCTATTGAATGATCTTTGAATTGTCTTTTTGTTATTTTGTCTTCTTGTCCTTTAAGGTCCGGAACCAAAAGACCGTCATCTGATCCTGATAGTCCACTCCATAAACCATACAGTGCGCTTTCAGAATAGTGCTGACAATAGAAAGCCCAAGCCCCGTACCCTCTCTGCGTCCTGCCTGGTGCTGGCTTCTCTGATACCGCTCCCAAATCAGTTCGCGCTCCTCTTCCGGAATCGGATTCCCAAGATTTTTCACCTCTACCAGACAACCATCGTCTCCTGCCTTCAGGGATACGATCACTTCCTTTTTGTTTTCCGTATGATTCAGAGCATTATATAGAAGGTTTCGGATCACCTGACTCATTTTCAGCGCATCTACATATACCGGGATCTCCGTTTCATCTGAAGCGAGCCGGATCTGAATCCCGTATTCTCTGGCGCTTGCTTCACAGAACATGATTTCTGATTCCACAATTTCATAAAGATTGTACCACTCTTTTTTCAGCTGAAGGTAACCAGTCTGAAGCTGCGAATAGTCCAGGATGTCGTTTACCATCTCGCTCATGCGTTTTGACTCCCGGATAATCAGGTCCAGATCTTCCGTCCGCTTTTCCTCATCCTTCCAGTGGATGTCACGAACCATCTCCGCATAGCCCCCGATCAGGGCCAACGGAGAACGAAGCTCATGGGAGATATTGGCAATGACCTCTTTCCGGAGATCATCGACTCTTCGAAGCGCCCGGGAAAGTTCCTCCACCGACCGGGCCAGCTGTCCGACTTCATCATTCAACTTCAGGTTTGGCACCGCAGTCAGATCACCACTTGCAAGGTCATCGACTGTACCTTTGATAATGTGAATCGGTTTTGTAAACTTTCTGGAGAGGATATGTGCCAGAATCGACGAGGCGATGATCAGAAGAACACTGAAAAAGATCAGCTGCCTGCGGTTCATGTCCAGTACCTGATTCAACTCCGTAAAATTCTGCGTCAGAATAATATATTCCTGCTGCCCATTATAGAGGATAGGAATCCCGATTTCGTAAGATATCAGCTGTGATCCTTTCCGGACTTCCCTGTTGAACGGCTCCCCGTCCAGAATAGACTGATACTCCTCGCTGTCTCTGATATTCTTCCACGGCCTGATATTTTGCCCATCTGCAGCGATATCCAGCTGGTGCCCGTAGCTGTACATCGCTTCCAGTTGCCCGTCAGAATCGACAATCATCAGCTTACCGTTGATCGTCTTGCTCAGATAGGGAATCAGCTGATCATTATCTGCCAGGTCTTCATTGTTGAGCTGCTCCTCCACCGGTTCCAACCGCTCCTGTATCCCTTCGATCGCCACTTTCGTGTAATTTCTCTCCAGGACAAGGATCTGGATGACCCACATCAGGGCGATCGTAAAAATAACAAGAACCATCATGATGAGCCAGAGACGTGCCATCATGCTGGAAAAAAAGCAATGCTTTTTTTTACTCTCTGTACTCAAATTTATATCCAACTCCCCACACAGTCTGAATCAGCTTCCGGTATTCTCCCAGATGCTCCCTCAGAGATTTGACATGGGAATCCACTGTCCTTGTATCTCCATGATACTCGTATCCCCACACCGTCTCCAGAAGCTGTTCCCTTGTCAGGACAATGTGTTCATTTTGTGCCAGCTTGACAAGCAGGTCGAATTCCTTTGCGCGGCAGATTAATCGTCTTCTCACCGATTTCCACCAGCCTTGCATCAATCTGAATCCTCAGATTTCCAAACTGCAAAATCATATTCGGCGCGCTTCCGGTCCTTTTGAGCACCGCATTCACTCTTGCCATCAGCTCTTTCGGACTGAACGGCTTGGAAACATAATCGTCCGCGCCCAGGTTAAATCCAAGAAGCTTGTCATACTCCTCACTTCTTGCAGTCAACATAATAACCGGAATCTGGGAATGCTCCCGGATCTCCGCAAGAGCCTCAAACCCGTCCTTCCCCGGCATCATAATATCCAGAATCAATATATCAAAATCCGTCTTTTCCAGCAGGTCGATTGCTTCCTGTGCATTTTCCGCCTCCTGACACTGGAAGCCTTCCAGTTCTGCGTAAGTCGATACCAACTTTCTCAGATGCATATCATCATCTGCAATCAGCATCCTTCTTAGCATCCACCTCATCCTTACTCCTCCTTCCATCCTGTCCTAGAGGACAGTGTCCCCTTTTCGGATTCATTTTTTATTATAAAGTATAATCGCAAGAATTCTATGTGCATTTTCTAAAAAAACAGAGGAAAACGGATGAAAGCGGTTTCCCCACTATTCTTTCTGGGTTTTCGCATTCATTACTAGCATCTGAAGCCGGTTTTCAATATTGGCGAAGCTGACGTCCGGATCATAATCCAGTGTCAGAATCTGAATATCCGGATACCGCTCTTTCAGTCTCTTGGAAATACCTCTTCCGACCACATGATTTGGGAGACATCCAAATGGCTGTAAAATAACGAAGAACTTGCATCCATTCTTGGCATGGTGCAGAATTTCTCCCGGAATCAGCACGCCCTCTCCCGCGTCAAATGTATGATGAATAATTGGATCGCTGTCCTTAACCAGATCCTGCATTCTGCATGCCGGATGATAGAGCGGATGCTCCTTTTCAATCGAATCCGTCAGATCGTGGGCCAAATTGAAGATCTGGTTTGCTGTGTGGAACCATACTTTATCCTTGACGGATTTCTTAAGATGGTATTCCCGGTTCTGGCTGTCTTTATAGAAATAAGTCTTTCGGATTACGTCTGTCATGCGTGCTTCAATGATCTCAAATCCGTTGTTTTCCAGATATTTTTCAATATCATGGTTAGCACCCGGATGGAAATTCAGAAGGTATTCTCCGACGATCAGTACCCGCGGCCGCGGATTTGTCCGGTCATACGGAACCTGTTTCATGATTTGAATCGCCTTTTTAAAGCCTTTCTTCATTCCGGAAATGCCGGAGTGTTCCAGTCCTTCTATCACCTGATCCAGCGCCATTTCAAATGCCCGGTCCGCGCTTCCTTCTTCCAGCTCATATGGCCGGATCTTCCGCAGAAGCTCCTCCAGCACATCGATCATCGGAAGTCCAAATGCAATCCGTATGGCGGAGAGCAGGTTCATCTGAAAGCCCGGATGCAGGTTGTGATAATCTACATCGTCGTTGGTCAGAATCGGGACATTCTCATAACCCGCATCATCCAGAGCCTTACGAAGCAGCGCCCCGTAATGGGTAAGACGGCAGTCCCCAATATATTTTCCCATGCCGATTGCCACATGGTCGGTATCATACTTTCCACTCTTCAGCGCCGCAAGGGCCTCTCCGATAACAATCTGTGCCGGGAAACAGATATCATTGTGCACATACTGCTTTCCAAGCCGAATTGCTTCCTCTCGTCCGATCTCCAACGGAGCCGTGCGGATTCCCTGGCCGGCAAAGGCTGCTGCCATCAGTCTGGAAAAGGCGTGGGACGTATTAGGAATCAGCACAACTTTTTCTTTTCTGCTTTCTTTTGTATATTTTACCGGATACGGATCTTTCAGCTCATGAAGTTCAAGACCTTCCTTTTTCTCTCTGCCCATAGATACCGTCTCCAGGAAGGACCGGACACGGATCCGGAGCGGTCCCTGAATATCACTTTCATCCAGCTTCAGCACAAGCGGCGTCTTACCGGAAATCTCCTTCATCAGACGGATGATTTCGTCAGAAAGGTACGCATCATGGCCGCAGCCGAAACTTACGATCTGTACATATTCCAGGTGTTTATTGCCTGCTGCAAGGATTGCGGAGGAAATCATCCGTGCATGGTAGTTGTTTACAATGTCCAGCCGACTTTTACTTAAATCCACTTCATTTGCCTCTGGCAGGGAGTCCGCCGTCAACACTGGGATTCCCATTCGCGTAAACATATCCGGTAGATCATGGTTGACCAGCGAATCATTCTGATACGGCCTTGCCGCCAGTACGACCGCAAATTTTCCGGTACGAGTCACTTCCTCAAGGATAGCGCTTCCCGCTTTTTTCAGTTCCATATGGAAGATATCTTCCGCCAGGTCTGCCGCTTCCATTGCCTGCCTTGCCATCTCTTCCGGGATCTGGAAGGTCGCTTTCATATACTGAGTCAGCTGTTTGTCCCGGTCTTCCTTCGTATACCAGTGGAACAACGGTGCGTCATACGGAATTCCCCATATCTGCGCTGGATTGTCTGAATTGCGCACAACAATCGGATAACCCTTTACAACCGCGCACATGGACTCACTTGTCTTCTCCGTATTCTCGGTCGGAACTGTCGTAATCGACGGCATGAAAATCCGGTCTACCTGTTTAGACGCCAGATTTCTCAAATGACCGTGAACAAGCTTGGCCGGGAAACAGACAGTATCCGAGGTCACCGCCGAGAGTCCCTTTTCGTAAATTTTCCTCGTACTTGGATCGGAAAGTTTTACATCAAATCCGAGAGATTCAAAAAATGTTGTCCAGAACGGCATCGTTTCCCAGAAGGAAAGAACGCGCGGGATTCCGATGGTGATGTTCCTTTTCGGCGCAAGCTCCGGATGCGGGTACTTCTGGAACAGAAGCTTCTCTCTCTTCCGAAACAGGTTCGGCACGGCGTTGGCTTTCTGCGTCTTTTCCTTTAACTGCTGCCGTACATTAGAATCCTCTGGCATACCAAGCACTGTTCCTCTTTCACACCGGTTGTTCGTAATCCAAGCATTGCCGTTTGAGAAGGTGACGATTGTTCTCTTACAATGGTTCTGGCAAAACGGACATGGGGAATTGGATTCCTGCTTATAGAAAAATTCATCCAGCGAATCCAAATCAATAAACGTACGTCGATCCGGCTCTTTCTGGTGGCGCTCCCTTGCGATCAGCGCAATTCCGATGGCTCCCATGATGCCCGGATACGGAGCCCGAAATACTTCCCGTCCAAGGTATTCCTCCATCGCCCTGACTACTGCATCATTTTCAAACGTACCGCCTTGCACCACAATCCGGTTCCCCAAAGAGTCCCGGTTGGAAATACGGACAACTTTCGTAAAGACATTTTCTATAATAGAACGGCACAGCCCGGCCATAATATCCTCCGGCTGTCTTCCGTTTCTCTGCTCTGTAATAATACTGCTGTTCATAAATACCGTACACCGGCTTCCAAGAACCGCCGGATGCCTGGATGAAAATGCTACCTCGGCAATCTGCTTTGATGGAATCTGCAATGTGGATGCAAAGTTTTCCAGGAATGAACCGCATCCTGATGAACACGCCTCATTGACAAGGATATTCGTGATAACGCCGTTGTCCATCCAGATCGCCTTCATATCCTGACCGCCTATATCGAGAATAAATGTAGCATCGCTGACATATTTCTGCACTGCCCTTGCATGTGCTACCGTCTCCACGGTATGGTACTCTGCCTGGAATGCCTTGGCAAAAAGCAACTCACCGTACCCGGTCGTTCCTGCCGCAATAATTTCCAGTCTGGCACCTGCCTTTTTGTAGCGCTCCCTCATCTCAATCAGGGCACGCTTTGCCACCATGAGAGGCTCCCCTTCGTTCGGTGCATAGAATGAGCCCAAGATTTCCTCATCTTCTCCAATCAGGACAAACTTTGTCGTCGTACTTCCCGAATCGATTCCCAAATAAGCTCTCACCGTCTCGCCCTCTTCCGGCTGTTTCCATTCTACCGGTTTTGTCGCATGTCTGCGGCGGAATGTCTCCTCCTCTTCTTTAGACACAAAAAATGGCCGAGCTTCCTTAGAGTCGGCATTCGTTTCTTCTTTTGCATTCTGAAGAAGCTGCGCGTACTCGGAAGCGGTACGGCTATTCGTGTCAAACATCGTCTTCAGCGAGATGGCTGCTCCATAGGCTACCATCAGTTCCGGATGCTCCGGTCTTAAAATATCCTCTGGAGAAAGATCCAGACGCTCGGCAAAGACACGAACCAGAATCGGATTGAAGGTAAGTGGTCCTCCCTCAAACGCTACCGGCTTTTCGATCTCCAGACCTTGAGCAAGACCGCCGATAGTCTGCTTGGCAATCGCATGAAATGCAGAAAGAGCCAGATCAGACTTGGCCACTCCCTGATTCAAAAGAGGCTGGATATCGGTCTTCGCATACACGCCACACCGTCCTGAAATATCGTAAACACAGGTTCCCTGTTCGGCCAGCGCATTGAAATCCTCCACGGAAACCTTCAGAACGGACGCGATTTCGTCGACAAACGCGCCGGTCCCTCCGGCACAGCTTCCATTCATCCGCATGTCTGCCACCTGGAGCACTCCCGTCCCCTCTTCCCTGCGGAAGAAGATCATCTTTGCATCCTGTCCTCCAAGCTCAATAGCACTTCCTACAGACTCATACCTGTCCTGAAGTGCGATAGCATTTGCCGCCACCTCCTGTACAAAAGGGACATCCATTTTCTTTGCAATAGGCTTTGCTCCCGAACCGGTCAGCGCGATCCGCACCGGCACATCCGGCCATTCCCGCGCAAATTCCTCTACCGCGCGAACGACACTTTTCAACTGTTTTGCATGGTGCCGCCTGTAATTCGAATACAGGATTGTCCCTTTTTCCGGATCCACAGCAACGATTTTGGTCGTAGTGGATCCAACGTCAATTCCAACCAATAATTCCTGATCAGCTGAAAGTCTCAAATCTCTGCTAATCATATCCTTCATCTGCCTTTTCTTAATGTATCTTAAAAATTTTTATCTATCTTGAAATAAGATTCCCCTGACGGACTATCTGTCGGCAGGGGAATCCCATTCAATTTGTTATGATTGAATTATTAGCACAAAGTGCGGAAAGTGTCAATTTATCTCTTTACTGCTCTAAAATTTGCTTGTATTTCTTGTTTTCGAATGGCCTGATACTTTTCTCTTTATCTAACAACACGATGTCTGCACATACCCGTCCTCCCACATTCCGGGCAAGTAAGACGCCGCTTTGCAATCGTGTGATATCCTTTTACATACTCTCCCATAGTCGGCACAAACCGATGATTCCAAGTCGATCCGCAAGCTGGTGCTGGGTGAATCCATGAGTTTTTCTCTCTGTTGCAATAAATTTTCCGATTTTTCTCTGTTCCACCAGGTTCTCCTCCTTTCACCCATATCTTAACCACCAGGCTTCCGTATTCAAACACACGAATAGTAGAATTTCAAGAGTCTACGCTGCATAGATCTGTATTTTACAACACCATACCGCCTATTCTTGTATTTGGTACATTTTGTTGCCTTATTTTTCCACCCAGTGTAAAATAGCATCATGTAAAAACTGTGCACAGCCTGAAATCTTCCTGTCATAATACACTGTAAACCTATCGTCCATCACATAAAGTTCTGCAATTCCTTTATGCATGATCTCAGAATACCTGACACCACTGAACATAAGCCAACGTCGATGAAGTTTAGTAATCTTTTCTCCTTCCTTATCATAAGGTGACATATGTGCAGCCACAGCCTCTTCCAGACACTTCAGGATCTGCTCATTCAGCTCTGTCCATTCCTTGTATTGTTCCTGTGTAAGATTCATTACAGAATTTCTTGCTTCGTCTACCGCCTGATCCCCATACAATAACCGTGCTTCCTCTCCGAAACTTTTTTCATTTTCATCTACCACTCTTCTCTTAAATGCTTCAAACTTTTTCTCATCTGCCATCATTTCATCCCCCTCTTCTGCTTTGATCGTATTCCGCACCGCTTGAATCAGATCTTCGGTTTCCGAAAGTCTCGCTTCCAATGCAGATAGATGACCTCGCAAAACAGACAGCCGGTCAAAGGAGGGATCATCCAGACATTCCTTAATCCGTGCCAGTTCCACACCAAGGGCACGATAAAAAAGGATATCCTGCAGACGATCTACCTCCTTTGCCCCATAATAACGATAACCACTTTCCGCAGTACGGCTAGGCTTCAGCAGCCCAATCTGATCATACCAACGCAGAGTACGGGTGGTCACTCCTGCCAGACGTGATAATTCCTGAATTGAATATTCCACTTTTCTTCCCTCCTTGCGGATATTGTAGCAGTTGCCGTTACGTCAAAGTCAAGGCATTATCACATTTTAATTTCATGTGAAAAATACTTTTCCTGAAACCGAATTGCCTGTTCAATGTCGTTTTCCCGCTATCTTCCCTTCTCCATTTCACAAACCATGCGATATATTTCAGACAAATTTTTTGCATAACTTGTCATCAGATACGACAGTTCCGGTTCTCCTGAAACAGTACGATGATATTTCATACTAATTTCATAGTTGCCGGTACAAACTTTCTTCAGCCGAAGATGCTGACTCACCTGGTCAAGTACATATTCGGAAAGAAGAATATAGTTTTCCATCGTCTTCTCCGCCTCAGTTCCTTTTTTCTTTATATTAACCAGAAAAAGCAACTGTTCCATTTCCGCAACCATGCGCCATGAGATTCTCAAAAATTTCTGATACATTCTACTTTCGGACGGCTTGCTTTTTTCTATGTATTCCTGTATTTGTCCATGGATCAGATGATATTCAATCTGTCCATCACAAATCATACCGTAATCCAGTGATGAATCTAAAGACTGTCTGAGAAGTCGAAGATATACGTGATGCAGATGAAAAATCTGTTGCACATTATATCGGAACTGTTGCCCCATACTCGTAGGGAAAAAGAAACGATTGACAATGAGTACACATACAACAGCCAATGCCACATAAAGAATACGAAGTGTAATCGCCACAAACTCTCCCATCGCCAACGTCACCATAGAAAGACTGAAACAAGTCACAAAAATCGCATGTGCTGTCGTTCCCGGTGTAGCAGTGTACATACAGGCTACCATCATACCTGCCAGTAACATATGTCCCCCATATCCCGGAAGGACAGGATAGATAAGCGCCACAACCGCACACCCCGCAACAGTTCCTATGAAACGGGTCTTCAAACGATATCTGCTGTCCTCATACATAGGGCGTAAAAGAAGAAATGCATTCAACGGCAGCCAATATGCATGGTTCTCTTTGCTGATCATAGCATATGTAAATGTCAATGTCAGAACAATACTCATACGCATAGCAAAACGAAATTCAAAAGAATCCAACTTCAAACGATTGCGTACCCTTCCTATCACTTTTTGATGATTCGGAAGTCCCCATCCTGATGTATTGCACCCTTCTTCATATTGTTTCAAAGTATTTAAAATAATTAAAAATGGTCGGATAAAGTTCTGCATAGCCACATAAATTTCTGTGTCATGCTTCTCCCCATCAATCAGCAATCTCCTTCCTTCAAAATATAACTCCTCTCTCATTTTTGATTCCTCAAAATCACAGGAACCCGCTTTTTTCAAATACGAACTACATTTACCGACATACTCTTTTTCTCTGATACAGATTTGCTGATCCTCTGACCACTTCATCTCCTGTCCGCTCCCAATGAAGTATGCTGCCCTCTGAAAAGTTAGTGCAAATATGTAACTGACCTTCCCCATTACATCTACAATTTCTTTCCCTCCGCGCCGTGCAAATGCATCCTGATATAAAACCTGCGACAGATGATAAAGGGAAGATTCCGTCTCCGGATTTTTTCTTTCACACAGACTTTCCTCCATCCATTGGGCACAAATAAGCAATCCTTTCTTTTCCTGAACATACTCCTTTGTAACCGGATGCATAATCCGGTAAATGATTGTCACAACCAAAAAACAACCGAGAGAATACAAAAACGCAAGTGTCTGAAGACGAAATCCTTCATAATTAAGAGGAAGCAGCTGCAGAAAAACAAATGACATCAATTCTGAAAAATAAGCTAATTTATTAAACTGATTTGTTTTGAGAAAAATAAGACAAAAAGGTATTGTAAAATTGAGCGCAATACGCAACGGCAGATTTAATGTTGCTATATATGCCATAAGACAGAGCACGCACTGAAGCATCACCACCTTCAGCAATCTACTCCATGGCTGTCTCTTTTTATAATTCACCTTAAATACTACAGTAACAATGGAAACTACCATAATACATCGTGTTCCAAAAATAAGCAGTACTGTACAAAATAAAAAAAGGAAAAAAATAATCACCGGTAATGCCGCTAAAAATTTTTTCCATGTATTTTCTATCCACTTCTTTATATCTTTTGATTTCGTTAGAAACATCACTCACAAACCTTTCACTCAAGTCTCCTGATTTTATACGGAAATATAATATTTTTATCTTACTCCGTTTTATTATTTTCTTCAAGCATTAAGGTTTGAAACTCGCCTGCATCGTTGTTTTTGAGAAAAGAGATATCCTCTGTTCTGACGGATATCTCTTTTCATACTATTTAAAATACTACAACCAGAAGCATCTTAAAATTTTCTTCCCCATAAACTGAATGAGGATGTCCTGCCGGCATCACAATAGATTCTCCTTCATGAAGCAAATACTCTACTCCGTCGATCGTAATTTTTCCCACACCATCCAGACAAGTAACAAATGCATCTCTGCCAGATTTATGTGTACTTATTTCTTCTCCTTTTGAGAATGAAAACAACGTGATACTTAGTGCACTATTTTGTGCTAAAGTTTTACTGACTACCTGTCCTTCCTGATAGGAAATCTGATCCTTCAGAACAAGAACTTCTGCCTGGCTGATATTTTTCATTTTTACACTCATAAAAAGTTCTCCTTAACATTTTGATTTATGTATATAATTATCACATATTTATTTTAATAAAATACACTTTTCAATTATGTTGTAATCACAACGAATATAATTTTTTTCTATTTTCCCTATTTATTATTTTCTGACTATTCTGATTTTTATATTTTATTTATATTTTTTTCTGATTTCCTATTGACATATCCCATTTTATGAGTTATTATTAAGTCATCAAAAGAAAAGGAGGACAGGCCACCAAAAACATAAGTTAAACACTTAAATTTTAAAGAAACGAGGTATAGTCCAATGGCAAAGTAATCGAAACATTATTGAAAACACTATTCAGAAGGGATAGTTTTAAATAGATATCAATTAAATAAGGAGGAAAGACCCATGGATGGAATAAGTAAATAATCCACTGTACGAATAAATGATCGATACAGTGGATTTTTATTTGCCTTTTTATATATTTTCACTTCACACAAAAAGGAGATTATTGTATATGAAATACTACAGGAAAGAACTCATCCTTCTTCTCATTCAGCTTGTCATGTTCTATCTCTTTCCACTGACTGCCGGACCGACAGACATGATGGGAATAGTAGTTGTTTTGCTCTTTTCCACATTGATTCTCTCTGTTCTGATGGGGATTCTGTCCGGACACAAAATCAAATATGCATTTTCTCCTGCTGTTGCCCTGATTTTCCTTCCATCTGTCTTCATCCATTACAATACAACGGCACTGGCGCACTGTATATGGTACCTGATTGTTTCTTTAATCGGACTTTGTATCGGATGTATCATTAGAGCATTCATCAAAAAAATGGGGATGTGAAAAAACTCGATTGAGTTTTTTCGCATCCCTCTTTTTGCTTTTGTT
>CAUWJP010000039.1:0-23290 GCA_963559135.1 uncultured Sellimonas sp. | reverse complement strand
GCTTCTGGTAGATTGCAAAAGAAAAATGGTATTGCAAATAAGATTACATGCAAAAGATCAATTGTCATGAAATTGAAATAAGATTACGTATCGTGTTAATATAATAATACGAATAAAAGAGCAAATCGAGCATTTTAAGTTCCGAATTTAATCATAAAATACCGTGTTTTAGTGGGAATGAGGTGAAAGTTATGAAGGATGGATCGAAATATCAACGCAAAATATGGTTCTGTAGGTTGCTTTTCAGTATCTTACAGATCGTGCTCTTTCTTTTTTGGCCGGTTCAAATTCGGGATAATGAAACCTGTGGGGCATTCATGATATACACAGTGATTGCGGCAAGGAGCTTTAGTACAGATTATTTACTGATGGCATTAGCCACTATCCCAATGATGCTGTATTTGATTCGGTTTTTTGTGATGTTGAAAGGAAAACAAATCAGAAGATTGTCGAAACTTCCTGAACTGACCTTTATATGGCTTGGAGGCTCGTTTTTTTTAATCAGTATGTTTCCTATCAATTATGCACCTGGTACAGAACCAGATTTGGGAGGAACATTATTTATATATTGCATTTTCATATTCCTGGCAGCAGGGGAGTTTCTCTTTTGCCGTTGTCAGGAAACCTTGGAAGATCAGGAAGAAGAGCTTGCTGAAGTACAGGAGAAAGAAAAGAAAGAGAAACAGCATCAAAAGAAGGCTGATTATTTTCCGGGAAAATATCCGAAAGAATTTTACCAGATTATTCGGAAAATGTTCCGTTCCCGCATGAAAGTGCAGGTATTGATGATGCTGTCGGAAGTATTTGCGGCTACCTATCTGTTTATTGTTCTTTCCATGTATGGAATCATGAAAGATACTTATGCAATGGAGAGTGGCCTGACGGGGGATGGACTTTATGGTCTGTTCCGGAATCTGGGAATTATCCTGATGATTCTCAGTATTGTCATGATGGTTACCATGAGTGCATGGTATATGAAAGAAGTCAAAAAAGATTTCCGTATGCTTGTCATTCTTGGAATCAGGAGAAAGACAGCATACACACAATTCCTTCTGGAATTCTGGACAGGAGCTACTGGTTCCGCAGTGATCGGACTGGGGCTTGGTGCGGTAGGAGCGTCTGTTCTTCGGGCACAGCTTCAAAAGGGGATTCCAGACGGCACGGTATTTCCAGAGGTTGTGACGGGAAAATATTTTGGGATCGGGTTTCTGGCATATCTGATTTTGATGCTTCTGTCACTGGCACTGAATCAGGAGAACTTCATTAATCTGGGGCGCTCTGTGGACAGGAATGAGGATCTTCAGAAGGAAAACCGACTGAAAAGGTGGAGCAGTCTTTGGCTGATCGGCGGTGCGTTTCTGGTGGTGCTTGCGGTAGCATGGTATTCCGTCAGGGAATGGGCGGAAAGCCTGTTTATTCATATCCTCACAGTACTTGGAATCTTCTGTCTGCTGGCAGGCGAGATGGCTTTGTGGCTTCGCAGGCGGGAGAAGAAAGAATCATATTATACAGGACTGGCAAAAACCAATCTGTTTTATCATCGGTTCTGGAGCAATACGGAGAAACTCTTTTTCCTGGCAGTCATACAGTTCCTGGCACTGGGGATTTTTGCAGTCTCTCTTGCAGGGGCATGGATCCCGCAAAAAATTGAGTCGATGTACCCGTATGATATTGTCGTGACCGCATATGAAGCAGAGCTTCCGGAACTTGAGAAAACAGCGGAGAAATATGGTGCGGAGGTTTTGCAGTATCCGATGATGCGGATGACATCGATCTACGGAAGCGATGAGCTCAGATCATGGAGTGGAAAAAGACCGATTCAGTGGCCGCAGGGTCAGCAGATCGCTGTTTCGGAAAGCACTTATCAAAAGATGCGTGAGTATGCAGGGAAAGAGTCAAAAGATCTCCAATTGGTAGGAGAAGAGATGCATGTAGTGTATCACCAGGATCGTTCTGTCAAGGCGCATACGATTGACTGGGATACGGCGCGTACAGAAAAGCATCTGAGATTCGGCCAGCCGCTGCAATATTATGATACGGCTGATTTTCGAAATGTCTTTCCGGTGAGAGACATTAAAAGTGAGGAGCGGGACAGTCTGATTGGAATATTCCATCAGGGCATGCAGGACAATCTGGTAGTTTTGTCAGATGATTACTTCCAGCAGAATTACGACAGAATTACAGAGTACAACCGGGAAAACTGGGAAACAAGGCAGATGATTACAAGAGAAGAGTGGAGAATGTACACAGCCAGTCATCCGGCGAATCTCACAGAAGGGCCCACCACACTGTTTTGTATGAATCTGGATGATGGACAGATTGAGCAGGCGGCTTCCGATCTGGAATATCTGAAAGAAACACACGACTTTGACACCGTATGGGACCGGAATATCCAGCCATTTTATGTAAAGTCGCAGATGATTGTCAATACAGAGTCGGAGATATTTTTCTCAAGGATCGCAAATGGATTCATTCTGCTGGTTCTCTTGAGCCTTGGCATTTTTCAGTATTTCGTCAAAGTAAAATCGGAAGAAGACACATGGAAATGGGAAAACACCTTCCTGAAACGTCTTGGAATGCATGAGAAAGAACGAAAGGCTAAAATCCGGTATCAGCTGAAATTCTTCATCGTTGTGCCGATGAGTTTCGGAATTCTTGGCGGTATCATCTTTGCAGGACTGACAGCAAAGGCAAGGTTGTTTACCGGATTGGAAACATTGCAGTTTGCAGGATGCATGGCAGTTGTCTGCCTGATCTGGATCCTTGTGTGGGTACTGGTTTATCTGGTGATGAAGTGGAATATCTGGCGTCATGTGGAGAAGGAATAGGGGGCGGAGCTATGGAAGTAATCAAAGTAAAAAATCTGATCAAAAACTATTTGATTGATGGAAACAAGAAAAATACCATCCGGGTACTTCGCGGACTTGATATCAAAGTAGAACAGGGGGAATTTATAGCCGTGATGGGAAAATCAGGGTGTGGAAAGACCACGCTTCTGAAGATCCTCGGCTTGATTGACCAGCCGACGGCAGGCGAGATCTTGTTCATGGGAAAAAATACGAAAGAACTGTATCCGGATGAATTGGCGGATATCCGGAGAAACCGGATCGGATTCGTTTTTCAGGATTTTTATTTGATGGACAGTATTTCGGTGGAAGAGAATATTATGCTGCCGATGATACTCGGGAAGAAGAAATCTGATGAGATGAAAAAGGTGGTAAGGAAATACGCAGAGCGGTTTGAAATTTCCCATCTTCTTGGGAAAAATCCTTATGAACTCTCAGGCGGAGAAAAGCAACGAACTGCCATTTGCCGCGCCCTTGTGAACAGCCCGGATCTCATTCTCGCAGATGAGCCGACAGGAAACCTGGATTCCAAATCCGGACAGATTGTTGTAGAGGCATTGAAAAGTATTAATCAGGATCTGAAAAAGACGATCGTGATGGTCACTCATGATCCGCAGATGGCAAGTGTGACTCAAAGAATCATTTATATGAAAGACGGAATCATTATGCGGGAACTAAAAGGGAACAAGATGGATTTATCATCTATAATGACGTTGGCGTGAGTTTCGTTTCTTTCCGATCATCCATTTAAAATCAGAAACAAAATGAATAATACAAGTTATATTATTAGGGAATAGACCTCTTGCTAGAGAATATAGTTTCTTCTGGAAGAGGTCTATTGATTTATTAGGAATTTTCATGCGCTGGTTTACGCGGAGAAAATGATACAGAATTTTGTGACTAGAAAAACCTGGTGTGGGTATTGATAGTGCAATATATGCTATGATAACATGTATTCAGACATTAATATGTTATATTTTATGAGCTGGGGGAAAAGACGATGTTGAACAAAGTAATTCTCAAAAATTTTAAAAGTAATCTGCATAATTACATTTTATTTTTCATCAGCAATATTGTTGCGGTGGCGGAGATGATCGCGTTCTGGGGCATGAACGACATTGTGACAAAAGCAATTACAGATGATGTGACGGCAGCGGCACTGAAAATGGATTTTAAGATTGCCGCCGGACTCATTACCGTAATCACTGTTTTGCTGATGGTTTTTTCTATGAAGCACTATATTCAGCTTCGGATGAAAGACTATTCTACTTTTATCATTCTTGGAATGCGAAAGCGTACCTCCTACCTCATGATGCTGACTGAATATGTGGCAGGATGTGTGTTTTCCTTGATTTTGGGGATCCTGCTTGGAGTCGGGCTTTTATACGGCATCCAGTACTGGATCCGGGGTGTCTATCCGGAGTTTATCAAGATCACGGCGTTTGACTGGAAGATCATTAGAAATGCCTGCGGTTTGAGTATTGGAATCATGGCGCTCGTTTTTGTGGTGCTGATTATGTGGATGGACGGGAAGAATATGAGTGCATTCATGTCTTCCAGTGAGCAAAATGAGAAGCGCCCGGTCAGCGGACGGTGGCTGCTGTTGGTTGTATTGGGGCTGATTCTTCTTGTGATCGGGGAGGACATGTACCAGGGTTCGGATGAAATGTATCTGACGTCCCATGCGGTCTTTCCGGCAGGCATGGTGCTGATAGTCGTGTTTGGACTGGCGTGGGTGCTGGAGCGACTTCGAAAACGAAAAAATTTTTATATGCGACATATTTTCCAGTTGAATCAGCTGTACACTAAGTTCCAGAACAACCTGATGATCCTGATCCTGCTTCTGGTGATTCACTTTTTTGCGTTGACATATCTGGCAGTAGAGACTGCCAGCCTTCTGCCTCTTGATAAGTACCGGGAGAATTATCCGTATGACAGTGTATGGATTGCAAGGGAAGATGACAGGGAGTATGCAAAAGAACTGGCTGAAAAATATGACGGCACTGTAACAGAGATTCCGATGCTGCGCGTCACAACTGCTTATGAAGCACAGCAGATCGGCGTGTCCGCATCCGCATTTGAAAAGCTGTCTGGAAAGACATGTGAACTGGAAGGACGTGAGATATGGTTTGGCATGGAGGATGCAGAATTTCAGAAGGAAAAAGATATAACGAACTGGGATGATCATGATTTGTATGAAAACGTGTTTGTAGGAGACTATGACCCGGAATTTAATATGGTCATGCTGATGAATACAGAGGAAGGGAAAACGTATCATTATGATCTGAAGAAGGCCTTTACCCAGAGTCTGATTGGACAGTATTCGCTGGATCAGTACCATGAAAATATGATCATCTTTTCCGATGAGTTCTTTGAAGAACGTTGGCAGGAAGTGCGGAAGGATAAGACGGAAGCCTCCGAGCTTTACCTGTTTACGTTCCCGGCGAGGGAAAGAACGGATGCGTACAAAGCACTGACTGCCTATAATGAAGAAAACGGGATCAAAAATAAAAATGAAAGAATGATGGAAAACAGTCTGTACAATACGGATGAGTTTTTGAAGGGACAGCGGATGCGTGCGGTATTCAGCCTGTCCAGCAAACTGTTTTTGATGGCGACCCTTCTGCTGAGCGGATTTTTTGTTGTGGCATTGAAGAATCTGTCGGAGATGGCATCTTTCAAACGACGGTATGAGTTCCTGAACTATATGGGAATGAAGGAAAAGGAGCAGAGGAAGAATATCCGGTTTGAGACCAAAATTTTAACGATGATCTCGGCAGGAGCGGCGTTTGTTATGGGAGTGCTGTATGTATTGTCCTTCCTGTACCAGCAAAATACTGGAGGAGGCGATGGTGTCGGAATTGAATTCTGGAAGTACTGGTCGGCTATTCTGATCGCATATTTAGTGATAGTATATTTGATCCAACAGTTATTCGGATGGTATGTGATCCGCAGATTAAAACGTGAGAGGAGGAAACAGGGGTAATGCATGTACTGGAAGTAAAAGATTTGATTCGGAATTATCAGAAGTCATCCTTTAAAAAGAGTGAGGATGATATTAAAGTCCTGAAAGGACTGAATTTTACCGTGGATGAAGGAGAGTTTGTCGGCATCATGGGAAAATCCGGATGTGGAAAGACGACTCTTTTGAAGGTACTTGGAATGATTGATAAGCAGACTGATGGGGAAGTATTGTTTATGGAGCAGAATACAACGGATCTGTATGGGGATAAGCTGGCAGATATCCGGAGAACCCAGATTGGTTTTATCTTTCAGGATTTTTATCTGATGGACAGTCTGTCCGTGGAGGAAAATATTATGCTGCCAATGATCCTCGGAAAAGAAAAAGTGGATGTCATGACAAAAGCAGCAAAGAAATACGCAGAACAGTTTGAGATTTCCCATCTGCTCAAGAAGAATCCGTACGAACTGTCCGGAGGTGAAAAACAGAGAGTGGCCATTTGTCGTGCGCTGATCAATGACCCGGATCTCGTGCTGGCGGATGAACCGACAGGAAATCTGGACTCTAAGTCTGGAAAGATCGTTATCGATGCACTAAACCGGATCAATCGGGAATTTGGTAAGACGATTGTTATGGTCACACATGACCCTCAGATGGCAAGCAACTGCAGCCGGATCATCCTTTTAAAGGACGGTGTAATTCTGGATACCCTCAACAGGGGAGACGATCAGGAGAAATTTTATCAGGAGATTATCAGCCGGATGGCGGATCTGTAGTAACATTAGAAGATGAACTGGCAAGGGTAGGTATATGAGAATTAGGTGTCTCCACTTTGCAATTGTATTGTAAAAGATGTTATGCAAGGAGAGTTTATGAAAAGAAAGTATATTTATACAATCGTAGTGGCAGTGTTTCTGGTCTGCCTTGCCTTATCTGCTGTTTTTCTAAGACCAGACAAGGAGGAACAGCTGGTAAAGGAGTTTCTGGATCAGACGTTCACCAAAAGCGAAGAAAATGCAGAGTTGTATCAGGAAGTAATGGATTCACCATCCGTCATAGGACTGGACGTAGATCAGCAGACACAGAAAGAAACAGTGGAAAAAGGGCAGCAGGCGTCGGAAGAATTTGAAAAAGCATACAGCACCTATCTGGATTCAAATGGGATGAATGACTTCCAGAACGGATTATTTGGCTATATGTTGGACTTGTATACGGCAGATGAGACGTGGGAGATTTCTGAAACAGAAATTACGGAAGACAACGACGTGTACAAGTTCCGCGTCATCATAAATGTGGGAGACAACCTACAGGAAATTCAGGGAAGAGCAGAAGTGATCGATGGGAAGATTGGAAATCTTGATATTACAGAATTATAAGAGCATCGGTGAAACAGCAGCAGGTTTTGTCCTGCTGCTGCTTTTATCCAGAAAATTAAGAAATAGTCGGGCAACTTTATGGAAAAATTTTTAACTGATGAAGAAAATGAACAGATTTGAAAATCCTGTTATTTAAGAATCGATGCAATCGATTTGCAACGAAAAACGAATCGTCGCACAAAGAAGTGCAACGATTTTATAATAATAGGAATTGAAAAAACGGGAGCCGGAAGAGGAGTAAAATATCATATTCTGTAGAAAAATAAAAATAATAGCATGCGATAGTTGACAAACAATTAAAAGCATACTATTATAAATTTGCAAAAGGGGATGAGAAAACTATGATAGATGAAAATATGTGTGGGGCAATGATTAAGCAAATTCATGACGAGTTGGAAAAAAAAGGGAATAATGCGATGCGTATACATGAGATCACGATGGTTCAGAGTCATGCGCTTATGATGCTTGACCAGGCTCCTGGAAAGCAGCTTTCACTAAAAGAGCTGGAGAGGATCCTCAGAGTAGCACAGTCCACCGCTGCGGGGATTGTCGCGAGACTGGAGCAGAAAGGCCTTGTAGAGGGTTTTGGAAGTCCGGAAGACAGGAGAATTAAGATGGTGCGTATCACAGAGAAAGGATTAGAGCGTTTACGGTGTGTAGAGCAGGATATGGAGCAGGCTGAGAAGCATCTGCTGTCCGGTCTGACCGAGACGGAGAAAGAGATTTTCCTTGTGCTTTTGAGAAAAGTAAGAGATACATTATAAAATCAGGAAGAATTTCGATGTATTCTGATGACAACAACCCGCCGATTTGGCGGGTATTATTAAAAGTTTAATAACAGCATGCTATCAACAGTATGCGATTAAAAGTATCAAAAATATGGAGAAAAGAAAGGAGCATGGATATGGAGCAATATCAATATGACAATCAGAGCATGAATCAGGATTCGAACAGGAAGCCAGATAATAAAGGGAAAAGATCACATTTGATCGGGACGATCGTGCTTTCTGCTGTGATTGGACTGATCGGAGGATGCGTGGGTTCCGGCATTGTCAATGCGATATCCGGAAGAGTAGTTATTCAGAAAGCGGATACAGGAAGTTCTTCAGGTGAGGATTCCGGAACCGGATCCGATGCCACGGAAGTAGTAGCAGAGATCAGCCCGACAGTTGTATCAATTACAACAGAAAAGATGGAATTCAGCCAGTTCTGGTTTGGAACACAGGTCAGCAGCGGCGCAGGAAGCGGTGTAATTATCAGTGAAGACGGCTATATTCTGACCTGTGCCCATGTGATATCCGGGGCAGATACGATCACGGTATCGACAGAGGCCGGGGATGAATATGAAGCCAGTGTTGTTGGAAGTTATGAAGATGGAGATATTGCAGTCCTGAAAATTGAGGCGGAAGGTCTTCAGACCGCTGTTCTGGGAGACAGTAGCAAGGTACAGGCTGGAGAGACGGTTTATGCGGTAGGAAATCCGGGAGGAACATTGAGCGGGACTGTGACGGACGGGATTATCAGTGCGATAGAACGAACCATCACGGTGACAACAGAGAACAGTGGCCAGGCGACAGGAGGACAGTCTGGCGAAAAGACGATTTCCCTTGAGGTGATGCAGACAAGCGCGGCTGTCAGCCCGGGAAATTCCGGAGGAGGACTTTTTAACAGTAACGGGGAGCTGATCGGGATTGTCAATGCCAAGAGTTCCGGAGATAGTCAGGAAGGACTTGGTTTTGCGATTCCGGTGAATACCGCACAGGAGATCGCACAGTCGCTGATTAATGATGGTACCTATGAAGCGCCTGCCAAAGAAGAGGAATCCGGAAATAAGGCAGTACTGAATATTACCGTGACAGAACTTGACATGGCATCTGCCCAAGCATCGGGACAGCAGCCGGGCGTGTATGTACAGGATGTGGAAGAAGGAGGCGCAAGTGATGGATTCCTTCAGGCAAAAGACCGAATCATCAGCCTGGAAGATGCTGTGGTGACGACAACCGAAGAACTCGCAGGAGAACTGGAAAAATATAATCCGGGAGACACAGTAAGCGTTTCTGTTGAGCGGGACGGCAGGCAGGTGTCTGTAGAGATTATACTGGCAGAGAGTACACAGACTTCATGAGAAAGGGGAAATAAATATGGAAAGAAAGACGATAAAAACATTGCTAAAAGAGGTCGGACAGTATAAAACCGTATCGGGCCTGACCGTTCTGTTTACAGCATTTGAAGTGACCCTTGAGCTGATTATACCGATGTTGATGGCGGCACTGATTGACGAAGGAATTGAAAAGGGTGATATCAGCAGCGTATATCTTTACGGAGGACTGATGCTGTTTGCGGCTGTACTTAGCTTGATCAGCGGTGTATCGGCCGGAAAGTTTGCCGCGGATGCATCTGCGGGAGTTGCCTGTAATTTAAGAGACCATATGTACGAAAATATTCAGACCTATGCTTTCCCCAACATCGACAAGTACAGTACGGCAGGACTTGTTACAAGATTGACGACGGATGTTACCAATGTACAGAATGCATGGCAGATGCTGATCCGCATCTGCGTGCGAGCGCCGATCAGTCTGATCTTCGCACTGTGTATGTCCGTCATGATCAGTGCCAGAATCAGTACCGTGTTTGCCGTGGCGATCGTCTTTCTGGCATTTGTACTGATCTTTATCATGGTGAAGACCATGCCGCTTTTTACAAAAGTATTTGAGAAGTACGATAACTTAAATGCCAGCGTGCAGGAGAATGTAACAGCAATCCGTGTTGTGAAGTCCTTTGTGCGCGAGGATTACGAAAAAGAGAAGTTCAAAAAAGCGGCGGATACCCTGTACCGGATGTTTGTCAAGGCGGAAGGAATTCTGGCTCTGAACAACCCGTCTATGTATCTGGCAATGTATGGATGTATCATTGCGCTGTCATGGTTTGGCGCGAAGATGATTGTCGGCGGCACACTGACGACCGGACAGCTTACCAGCCTGTTTTCCTATGTGACGAATATTTTGATGGCGTTGATGGTGCTTTCGATGGTGTTTGTTATGGTGACAATGAGTGCGGCAAGTGCAAGGCGTATCGCGGAAGTTCTGAATGAGACGCCGGATATTGTCCAGCCGGAGGAGCCTGTAACAGAGATCGTGGATGGAAGCATAGATTTTGAACATGTGAGCTTTACCTATAAGAAAGGTGGCAGCGGCGAGATGGTACTTGACGATGTGGATCTCCATATCCATTCCGGTGAAACAATCGGTATTCTGGGAAGTACAGGGAGTTCCAAATCGACGTTGGTCAGTCTGATCAGCAGACTGTATGACGCAACAGAAGGCACCGTCAGGGTGGGCGGCCGGGATGTCAGAGAATACGATCTGACGGCATTAAGAAACCAGGTGGCGGTAGTGCTTCAGAAAAACCAGCTGTTCTCCGGTACGATTCTTGAAAATCTAAGATGGGGTAAGGAGGATGCTTCTCTGGAAGAATGTATTCAGGCATGCAGACTGGCGCAGGCGGATGAATTTATTCAAAATTTACCGGATGGATATGAAACCTATATCGAGCAGGGAGGCACCAATGTATCAGGCGGACAGAGGCAGAGGCTTTGTATTGCGAGGGCATTGTTAAAAGAACCGAAAGTGTTGATCCTTGATGACTCTACAAGTGCGGTGGATACGGCGACAGAGGCAAAGATTCGCAAGGCATTCCGGGAGAAGATACCGGGAACGACGAAATTTATTATCGCCCAGAGAATCGCAAGTGTTCAGGATGCAGACAGAATCATTGTTATGGACAACGGACGTATCGCAGATTTCGGAAGCCATGAGGAACTGATGAAGGCTAGCAAGGTCTACAGAGAAATTTATGAGAGCCAGACAAAGGGAGGAGGAGACTTCGATGAGTAATGAGAAAAGAAATGCGGATGGGATGAAACGGATTTTAAGTCTTGTATGGAAGGAGTACCGACTGCATATCATCATCGTAATTGCCGGAATCCTTGGATCTGCTCTTGCAACGGTGCAGGGGTCTTTGTTTCTGGAAAAACTGATTGACAATTATATTGCTCCGCTGCTTATGGCGGAAGATCCGGATTTCGGACCTCTCGCGGCGGCGCTCCTTCAGCTTGCGGCAATCTATCTGGCGGGAGTGATCTGTTCCTACCTGTATAACCGAATTATGGTAAATGTGAGTCAGGGGACGATGCGAAAAGTCAGGAGGATGCTGCTTGAAAGAATGGAATCTCTTCCAGTGCGGTATTTTGACACGCATGCCCACGGGGATATTATGTCGGTCTACACGAATGATACAGATACACTCAGGCAATTCTTAAGTCAGAGTATACCGCAGGTAATCAACAGTGCCGTCAGTATTGTCAGCATTTTCTGCGCCATGGTCATGGTCAGTGTTCCACTGACGATCGTGGCGATTATGATGGTCGTGGCTATGCTGCTGGTAACACAGAAAGTGGCGGGGCTGAGCGGGCGTTACTTTGTAAAACAGCAGAAAGATCTTGGGAAGGTAAATGGATACATCGAAGAGATGATGGGTGGACAGAAAGTCATCAAAGTATTCTGCCATGAGGAGAAATCGCTGGAAGAGTTCCGGAAAGTGAACGGTGAACTGATGGACAGTGCAAGAAAGGCCAATGCTTACGGCAATATCCTGATGCCGGTTATCATGCAGCTTGGGAATATCAGCTACGTTGTCTGTGCAGTCATAGGTGCCGTGATGGCTATGAATGGTTACACCGGACTGACGCTGGGAATGCTGGTATCGTTTCTGACTTTGAATAAAAATTTTAATCAGCCGTTTGCACAGATCAGCCAGCAGATCAACAGTGTGATTATGGCAATGGCCGGAATCGGCCGGATTTGCGAACTGATGGATGAAGAACCGGAATCGGATGAAGGATATGTGACACTTGTAAATGCCAGAAGGCTTGAGGATGGAAGTGTTGTGGAAGCGGAAAAAAGGACAGGAATCTGGGCATGGAAACATTATCATAAGGCTGACGGTACTACAACGTATGTGGAATTAAAGGGTGATATCGTAATGGACGGCGTGGATTTCGGTTATACGGCTGAGAAGATGGTACTCCACGATATCAGGCTGTACGCAAATGAAGGTGAGAAAATTGCATTTGTGGGAAGCACGGGAGCAGGAAAAACGACTATCACAAATCTGATTAACCGTTTCTATGATATCCGGGATGGAAAAATCCGGTATGACGGAATCAACATCAATAAGATCAGGAAGCCAGATCTGCGCCGGAGCCTTGGTATTGTGCTTCAGGATACCCACCTGTTTACCGGAACCATCATGGAAAATATTCGTTACGGGAAACTGGATGCGACGGAGGAAGAATGTATTGCAGCGGCACAACTTGCCAATGCGGATGGATTTATCCGTATGCTTCCGGAAGGATACAATACGGTTATCACCGGAGATGGAGGCAGTCTTTCCCAGGGACAAAGGCAGCTCATTGCTATCGCAAGAGCGGCGGTCGCAGATCCGCCTGTTTTGATCCTTGATGAGGCGACGTCCAGTATCGATACTCATACTGAGAAATTTGTGCAAAAAGGGATGGACAGCCTGATGAAAGGAAGGACAACTTTTGTCATTGCCCACAGGCTTTCTACCGTACACAATGCGGACTGTATTATGGTTCTGGAAAAGGGAAGGATTATTGAGAGAGGAACTCATGAAAAACTGATTGAAGAACAAGGAAGATATTATCAGCTTTATACCGGAAATACACAGAAAGGACAGTAAAAAATGAGACAGACATTGCAAAAACTCTATCGGATTTTTGACCGGAGTCAAAAGAAAAAAGTGGGAATGCTTTTGTGTATGATGGTTGTGGGGGCACTGCTTGAAACGATGGGAGTGTCCTTGATTCTCCCGTTTGTCTCTTTGATTCTGGATTCAGACAGCATTTTTGAAAACAAATGGATGTACAGCATTTATCAGTTTTTGGGACTGAAAAGTGCAAGAGATTTTCTCGTCATTTTGTGCATCGGTCTCCTTGTGTTATATATCTTCAAAAATGTGTATCTTTATTTCATGTATTCTATCCAGTACCGGTTCGCTTCCAACAATAAACTGCTGATGTCAGCCAGGCTGTTCAGTATCTATCTGAATAAGCCATATGAATATTATCTATCCAAAAGCTCTTCGGAAATCATCCGGAATATCAACATGGATGTATCGAATGTATTTACGCTGCTGACGACACTGCTTCAAATGCTGACCGAATTCATTACGGCGGCGGGAGTAATCCTTGTGCTCCTGGTCATGGATCTTCAGATGACTGTCTTTGTCACCATTCTGCTTTTGTGTGCGGCAGGTACGATGAAGTATCTGTTCAAGCCGCTTCAGAAGTTGACGGGAGTGAAAGTACGGTCCAGCGAGGCGGATATTTTAAAATGGTTGAATCAGTCCGTACATGGGATCAAAGAGATTAAGGTGACGGAAAGTGAACAGTATTTTTGGGAGAATTATACGAAAAGTGGACGCGTTTCCGCTGAGGCGACAAGAAAATTTAATGTGGTGAATACAATACCACAGCTTTTTATCGAGATGGTTTTTATGGCGGGAATTCTCCTTTATATCCTGTTTCTTTTAATTTCCGGAAATGATGTCTCGTCTCTGGTACCGCAGATTTCTACCTTTGCCGTGGCGTCGATCCGTCTTCTTCCGATTGCGAACCGTATGAACCGCTATCTAGGGTCGATCACCTATTTATCACCGTCTCTTGACAATGTGGAGCAGGAATTTCAGAACATCGGAAGCCGGGAGGAGCCAAAAGAGGAGTTCCCGAAACGGAAAAAACAGGACTTGGAAAAAATCAGAGGTTCCATCAGTCTGAACAATGTCTGTTTTCGGTACAAAAATTCAAGTAGCTGGGTTTTGAATAAAGTTTCGCTTGAAATTCCGGCAGGATCGTCGGTCGGCATTATCGGGCCAAGCGGGTCGGGAAAGACAACGCTGATTGATCTGCTTTTGGGGCTTCTCACACCGGTAGCAGGAGACGTTCAGGCGGACGGCGTGAGCATTTATGAGGACCGGGAAACGTGGCTTAACCGGATTGGATACGTTTCACAGTCCATGTATTTGTCTGATGATAGTTTAAAACATAACATTGCCTTTGGAGTAAAGGAGGAGGAAATAGACGAAGAAAAGATCAGGGAAGTCATAAAGACCGCCTGTTTGGAAGAGTGGGTTGAAAATCTTCCGGACGGCATCCATACAAAGATGGGAGAATTTGGGGCAAGAATGTCAGGAGGTCAAAAGCAGCGTGTCTGCATTGCGCGGGCGCTGTATTTTGAGCCGGAAATTCTGATTATGGATGAAGCAACATCGGCGCTTGATTACGAAACCGAGCAGGAGGTGATGGAAAATATCAGGCAGCTGAAAGGGAAGGTAACGTTGATTATCATTGCGCACAGACTTCGGACGATTGAGGGTTGCGATGAGGTTTATCAGGTGAGGAACGGAAAGATCATTAATAAAAGACAGGAGGTTTCACCATGAAAAAAAGCAAAAAGAATATCATTATCATTTGTGCGGTGGTCATGCTGGCACTGGTCTTTATCAATTCGTTCATCAGCAGGACCCTGTTTTCTGGCACTCAGGCGGAGGAAATGTCATACGATGAATTCCTGAAAGAATTGGAAAATAAAAACGTTGATAAAGTTCAGGTAGAAAATACAGAAATCTATTTTACTTTAAAAGATGATAGCGAAGGAGGCAGTGAACCGGAAACACCACAGGGATGGGGGCTCCGGGGAATCCAAGCAGATATCATGCAGGGAGCCTCCAGCCTTCTGGAACGTTTTACAGAGCAGCAGGAAAAATATTATTATACGGTACGGATGTCTGATGCGAAACTTGTCGACAGGCTGTATGAGTCAGGAGCGGAGTTTTCGCAGGTGGCGCAGGAAGACAATACGCTTATGTCCATGGTGCTCAGTATTCTGTTCAGTTTTGGCATCCCGATTCTTGTGTTTTTTGTCATGATGCGTTATCTGACAAAGCATATGGGAAACGGCGGAGGAAATTTCATGTCTTTTGGAAAATCAAACGCCAGAGTTTATATCAAAGCGGTCGATGGAGTCCGTTTTAATGACGTGGCGGGAGAGGATGAGGCGAAAGAAGCCTTGATGGAAATCGTCAATTTCCTGCACAATCCGGGACGCTATCGGGAGATTGGGGCGAGCATGCCGAAAGGAGCGCTTCTCATAGGACCGCCGGGTACTGGAAAGACTCTTCTTGCAAAGGCAGTTGCCGGTGAGGCAAATGTTCCGTTTTTCTCCATTTCCGGATCCGAATTCGTTGAGATGTTTGTCGGAATGGGCGCGGCAAAAGTACGAGATCTTTTCAAACAGGCTTCGGAGAAAGCACCCTGCATTATTTTTATCGACGAGATCGATACGATAGGAAAGAAGCGGGATGCACAAGGATTTTCCGGAAATGATGAACGAGAGCAGACGTTGAATCAGCTTTTGACAGAGATGGATGGCTTTGACACATCCAAAGGGGTAGTCATTCTGGGAGCCTGCAACCGGCCGGACAGTCTGGACCCGGCACTTCTGCGTCCGGGAAGATTTGACCGGAGAATCACAGTGAATCTTCCGGACTATCTGGGACGGGAAGCAATCCTGAAAGTGCACGCAAGAAAGGTAAAAATGGGAAAAGATGTTAATCTGTCAGCGATCGCGCGAAATGCATCTGGAGCGTCCGGGGCAGAACTTGCCAATATGATTAATGAAGCGGCGCTCTGCGCAGTCCGAAAAGGGAGAAACTATGTCATCCAAGAAGATCTGGAAGAGAGTATAGAGACCGTTCTGGCAGGTTACCGGAAGAAAAACAAGATTCTTTCGGAAAAGGAAAGAATGATTGTAGCTTACCATGAGATCGGGCATGCACTGACAGCAGCCGTATTGGAAAAAAATACTCCGGTTACCAAAATTTCCATCATACCACGGACGTCCGGGGCGTTAGGCTATACACTTCAGACAGAGGAAGAAGAGCGTCATCTTCTCTCCAAAGAGGAACTGAAAAATAAAATTGCTGTTCTTACCGGAGGACGCGCCGCAGAACAGGTCGTTTTCCAGCAGATTACTACAGGTGCGGCAAATGATATTGAACAGGCGACGAAGCTCGCCAGAGCCATGGTGACCCGGTATGGGATGTCGGAAGAATTTGGAATGGTGGCTATGGAACGGGTAGAGAACATTTATCTGGGGGAGGAAAGCAGCATGCAGTGCTCGGAAGCCATAGCCGAGGAAATCGACCGGAAAGTGATTGCGATTGTAAAAGAACAGCAGGAACGGGCGGAAAAGGTTCTGCAGGACTACAGCGAAAAAATGCATAAAATGGCAGAATACCTTTTCCGTGAAGAAACAATGAATGGCGAGAAGTTTATGGAATTGCTGACAGAATCATTGCAAGATGATTGAGGAAATTTTATATTGAAGATTATGAAATGCTAAATTCAAATAAGAGGAAAAGGTTGGAAGGATATTTAAACTCGAAGAGTGAGACAAATTAGTTCGGCAAAGAATAAAGTATACGAAAAGCAACTGGAAATGCATCTCATGGAATGAGATGCACCCGGTTGCTTTTCCTTAATCATGTTCAGTGCCATCAGCTCCTGGCGTCCGTAACAGCAGTTTTCCATAAACATAAACGGCGTTTCCGTCTCTTCATAAGTCCGGACAAGCTCCCAGCACTCTTCCAGGCCGTATACGTCTCCGACTTCGATTCCTACCGGGATTCCTGCTTTCATCGCCTGAATGGCAGCAGGTACGTGGTGCTCTCAGGAGGTGGTGATAATCAAGTCTCCTTTCATCAAATCATACCTACAGCATAGCACAAAGAAAAGGGGGGTACAATATTCACAATTCTCTTATAGTCCTGTTTTCCGATGCCTTTTTTTCTGCTATAATAGGTACCGGAAAAGGAGGAACAAAATGAGTTTTGTACATTTACATGTTCATACAGAATACAGTTTGTTAGACGGTTCCAACAAGATCAAAGAGTATGTCGCGCGTGTGAAGGAACTTGGCATGAACAGTGCTGCCATTACGGACCATGGTGTGATGTATGGAGTGATCGATTTTTATAAAGAAGCAAAGAAGGCAGGGATCAATCCGATCCTTGGGTGTGAAGTGTATGTGGCTCCAGGGTCACGGTTTGACCGGGAGATGGGTCACAATGAAGACCGGTATTATCATCTTGTCCTTCTTGCGGAAAATGATGAGGGATACCACAACCTGATGAAGATTGTATCGAGAGGCTTTACGGAGGGGTATTACTACAAGCCACGTGTGGATAAGGAGCTTCTGCGGCAGTATAGCGGCGGGATTATTGCGTTGAGTGCCTGCCTGGCCGGAGAAGTGCAGAAAAATCTGGTGCGCGGTCTTTATGAAGAGGCAAAGAAGGCCGCATATGAGTATCAGGATATTTTCGGAAAAGGAAACTTTTTTCTGGAGCTTCAGGATCATGGGATGGGTGAGCAGCAGACGGCCAACCAGGGACTTCTTCGTCTGTCAGAGGAGACGGGAATTGAGCTGGTAGCTACCAATGACGTCCACTATACCTATGTGGAGGATGAAAAGCCGCATGATATCCTGCTCTGTCTTCAGACTGGAAAGAAGCTTTCCGATGAGAACCGGATGCGCTATGAAGGCGGTCAGTATTATGTAAAGAGTGAAGAGGAGATGCGGGGGCTCTTCCCGTATGCCTTGCAGGCCCTTGAGAATACACAGAAGATTGCAGACCGCTGCCATGTGGAGATTGAGTTCGGAGTTACCAAGCTCCCGAAATATGACGTGCCGGCTGGCTATACCTCGTGGGAATATTTGCAGAAACTCTGCTTTGACGGGCTGGAGAATCGGTATCCGGGAAGCCCGAAGGAACTGGTGGAGCGGCTGAATTATGAGCTGGATACGATCCGTACGATGGGGTATGTGGACTACTTCCTGATCGTGTGGGATTTCATTAAATATGCGAGGGATCATGACATCATGGTGGGACCAGGACGAGGCTCCGCGGCGGGAAGTATCGTGTCCTATTGTCTTGGAATTACCAACATTGATCCGATTCGGTATAACCTGCTCTTTGAGCGATTTTTGAATCCGGAGCGTGTCACTATGCCGGATATCGACGTGGACTTCTGCTTCGAGAGAAGGCAGGAGGTTATCGATTATGTAACGAGAAAATACGGAACAGACCGGGTGGTACAGATCGTTACCTTCGGTACCCTGGCGGCACGGGGAGTCATCCGGGATGTGGGGCGTGTCATGGATCTTCCGTACGCCTTTGTAGACAGCATTGCCAAGATGATTCCGACAGAGCTGAACATGACGCTGGATCGTGCTCTTACGATGAATCCGGAGCTGAAAAAGCTGTACGATACGGATGAGCAGGTAAGAGAACTAATTGACATGAGCAAACGTCTGGAAGGTCTTCCTAGACATACGTCCATGCACGCTGCAGGAGTTGTCATCAGTCAGAAGGCCATAGATGAATATGTGCCGCTTTCCCTTGGATCGGATAATTCTCCTGTGACCCAGTTTACTATGACGACGCTGGAAGAGCTCGGACTTCTGAAGATGGACTTCCTTGGACTTCGGACCCTTACCGTAATTCAGAATGCGGCTAAACTTGCCCAGCAAAGCAGCGGAAAGAAGATCGACATGTCCAAGATCGATTTTGATGACAAGTCTGTTTTTGACTCTCTTTGCAGCGGAAAGACGGACGGAGTATTCCAGTTGGAAAGTTCCGGAATGAAGAGCTTCATGAAGGAGTTAAAGCCACGGAATCTGGAGGATGTGATTGCGGGAATCTCTCTGTATCGTCCGGGACCGATGGATTTTATCCCGCAGTACGTCAAAGGAAAGAATCATCCGGATCAGATTACCTATGACTGTCCGCAGCTAAAACCGATTCTGGAGCCGACCTATGGGTGTATCGTCTACCAGGAGCAGGTTATGCAGATCGTGCGGGATCTGGCAGGATATACGCTGGGGCGAAGCGACATTCTGCGGCGAGCCATGTCAAAGAAAAAGGGCGACGTCATGGAGCGGGAGCGCCAGAATTTTGTCTACGGCAATCCGGAGGAAAATGTGCCGGGATGTCTGGCAAACGGCATCGACGAGAAGACAGCCAACAAGATTTACGACGAGATGATCGACTTTGCAAAATATGCTTTCAACAAGTCTCATGCGGCGGCCTATGCGGTTGTTTCTTACGAGACGGCGTGGCTGAAATATTATTATCCGGTAGAATTTATGGCGGCGCTGATGACTTCGGTCATTGACAATCCGGGAAAAGTGGCAGAATACATCTATACCTGTAAGGAGATGGGCATAAAACTGCTGCCTCCGGACATAAATAAAGGATACGGAAACTTTTCTGTGGACGGGGGAGATATTCGTTACGGCCTTGCGGCAATCAAAAGTATCGGACGTTCCGTAATCGATGACATCATCCGGGAAAGAGAGTCCGGGGGATCGTTTAAAAATCTCCGGGATTTCGCGGAGCGGATGTCCGGCAAAGATATCAACAAGAGGACGATTGAAAACTTCATCAAGTCCGGAGCGTTTGATTGTTTCAGCGGAACGAGAAAGCAGCATATGATGGTGTATCTGCAGATCCTCGAGCAGATCAATCAGGAGAAAAAATATTCCATGGCAGGACAGATGAGTCTGTTTGATATTGTGGACGAGGACCAGAAGAGGGAGTTTGATATTCAGTTTCCGGACGTGGGCGAATACGAAAAGGAGACGATGCTTGCCTTTGAAAAGGAAGTGCTCGGTGTCTATGTCAGCGGTCATCCGTTGGAGGAATATGAGGATCGGTGGAAGAAGGCGATCACGGCGACGACGCACGATTTCCAGTACGATGATGAGACCGGTCACACGAAGGTCCGGGACGGGGCAAAAGAAACCATCGGCGGTATGATTACCTCCCGTACTATTAAATATACGAAAACCAATAAGGTGATGGCATTTATTACCATCGAAGATCTGCTGGGCACGGTAGAAGTCGTGATTTTCCCGCGGGATTACGAGAAGAACCAGCAGTATCTGGAGGTGGATCGTAAGGTGTTCGTAAGGGGACGGGTGTCCGAGGAAGACGAAAGTGCCAGCAAGCTGATCTGTGAGACGATTATTCCGTTTGAACAGACGGAAAAGCAGCTCTGGATTCAGTATCCGGATAAGGCATCATTCCTTCAGGAGGAACAGCTTGTCTACTCCATGCTCCATATGAGTGAAGGCAATGAGAAAGTATTTATTTACTGCCAGGCGGAGCGGGTAGTCAAACAGCTCCCGGCAGGACGGAATGTGGAAATTTCAGAAGAGCTCATGAGCAGATTGACGAACTATTTTGGCAAAGAGCGGGTAAAAGTGGTAGAAAAGTCAAAGATATAGGAAAGATATTGAAAAACCGAATTAAATAGTTTAGTATATTACGTGGTTAAACTATTCACAAAAACCACATACAGGAATCAGGGAACAACCTAATGGAGGTATAAGAATCATGGCAAAAGAAATCAGGACAATAGGCGTTTTAACAAGTGGTGGAGATGCGCCTGGAATGAACGCAGCGATCCGTGCCGTTGTAAGAACAGCACTTGGAAATGGACTGAAAGTCAGAGGAATCAGAAGAGGATACTCAGGACTTTTAAATGAAGATATTATTGATATGTCCGCGCGCGATGTTTCCGATACGATTCAGCGTGGAGGAACGATTCTTCAGACAGCAAGATGCCTGGAGATGTGTACAGAGGAAGGACAGCAGAGAGCGGCAGCGATCTGTAAGAAATATGAGATTGACGGACTGATTGTAATCGGAGGAGACGGTTCCTTTAAAGGGGCAAGAGCGCTGTCCAATCTTGGTGTAAATACAATCGGTCTTCCAGGAACGATTGATCTGGATATCGCATGTACAGAGTACACGATAGGATTTGATACTGCAGTGAATACTGCGATGGAAGCGATCGATAAGGTACGTGATACATCTACATCCCATGAAAGATGCAGTATTGTTGAGGTTATGGGACGTGACGCAGGATACCTTGCATTGTGGTGTGGTATTGCCAACGGAGCTGAGAGAATCCTGCTTCCGGAAGAACACGATTACGATGTAGATAAGATTATCGAAGATATCAAGCAGAACAGAAAGCGCGGTAAAAAGCATTACATCATCATCAATGCAGAAGGTGTTGGTAATTCCGTACAGCTTGCAGAGACAATCGAAAAAGCAACAGGCATGGAGACAAGAGCGACGATTCTTGGACACATGCAGCGTGGCGGAAGCCCGACAGCAAAAGACCGTGTCTACGCGTCCATCATGGGAGCAAAGGCAGTGGATCTTCTTCTGGAAGGAAAGACAAACCGTGTCGTAGGTTACAAGCACGGCGAATATGTAGACTTTGATATCGACGAAGCACTGGAAATGGAAAAAGGAATTCCGCAGTATCAGTACGATATTGCAAAAGAACTCTCTCTTTAATTTACCTTGGAGAGCCAAAAGCAGGGGGCATTGCATACTCCCTGCTTTTTTATACTTGAAAAGCAAAAACAGAAATTGTACAATGATAGGACAGAAGGTAAAAAGGAGATATGGACTGTGAGTAGCAATAAAAAGGCGGCGCCTGTCGGCGTGTTTGATTCCGGAGTGGGAGGCCTGACTGTAACAAGAGAGATCATGCGGCAGCTTCCCAACGAAAATATGGTGTATTTCGGGGACACTGCGAGAGTGCCATACGGAAGCAAATCGAAAGATAATATTATACGATACAGCCGGCAGATCATCCGGTTTCTGCAGACAAAGAATGTCAAAGCTATCGTGATCGCCTGTAATACAGCCAGTGCGCTGGCGCTGGATGTGGTGAAAGAGGAGACCGACATTCCGATTATGGGAGTGATTGTGCCGGGGGCGGCTGCGGCTGTCCGGGTCACCAGAAATAAAAAGATCGGCGTGATCGGGACGGAGGCGACGATCCGGAGCCAGATGTATTCTAAAGTGATGAAGGGGATGCTTCCGGGAGTGGAAGTGATCGGGAAGCCGTGTCCGCTTTTTGTTCCAATTGTGGAAGAAGGGTTTGCAAAGCATAAGATTGCGGAGGAAGTCATCGATTACTATCTGGCATCGATGAAAGAGACGGATATTGATACGATGATTCTGGGGTGTACCCATTATCCGCTGTTAAGATCCAGGATCATGAAATACTTGGGAGACGGGATTTCACTTGTGAATCCTGCGTATGAGACGGCGATGGAGCTCAAGAAGCTTCTGACAGAGATGGATCTGCTTAATGAAGAGGAAAGCAGCGTGGAAGGGGACGGCCAGGTCTGCGCCAATGGTTCCTATGAGTTTTACGTAAGCGATACGGCGGACAAATTCAAACAATTTGCAAATTCCATCCTTCCTTACGATATCCGCACGACCCAGCGGATCAATATCGAAGAATATTAAACATGACGGGGAATGATTATGGATAGAGAAATATTACTTGGAATTACAGGAATGCAGTGGGAGATGATGGACGATGGAGAACAGAAGGCCGAAGATGCTGAAGCAGTGGAAATGCTTACTTCTGCTGATTATTTCTTTAAAAATGGAAAACATTATTTCGTGTATGATGAGACGGCTGAAAGCGGTCGAAACATTGGAAAAAGCAAGATCAAAATCACGGGAGACCGGATCGTCGAGATCATGAAAGCCGGGGAAATGAGAGGAAGCTTGTTCTTTGAAAAAGACAAGCGTACCCTGACATGTTACGAGACTCCGTACGGCCAGCTTCATTTCGGCGTATGGACAACGGGGATTGACGTGGATGTAAAAGAGGATGAGATATTGGCGGAGATTCGCTACCGGATGGAAATGGAAGATAAGCCGATGGCGGACTGCTGCGTAAAAATTCATGCCTGCAGCAAGGGTGAGAAGTCGGCTCAGATGGTGAGAGAGCTGATGGAGCATCAGAAGCAGGATCTTATAAAAGCAAAATAAAGACAGGTCAAAGAGTACGTTTCATGATGGATGAAGAGTACTCTTTTTGTTTGCGCGCCATGGGCGCGCTCTAGCGGGTGAAAGTCCCGAACACG
>CAUWJP010000038.1:0-23392 GCA_963559135.1 uncultured Sellimonas sp. | reverse complement strand
GTCGGTTTAATAAAATTTTAGATAGAAAATAAATCATTATAAAAAGATCCTGTTCCATCCGGGATGATGAGACCGAATCCAAGCGGAATTCTTGCAATCTCACCTGGTTTTAATACGCAATCATAAGGCATGAATACATCAGCACCGGCATCATTTTCATGTGGCCGGAAGGGATGATGATCTGCTTTCAGACCAAAGTCAATCAGTTTAATCTTTATAGCTGCTCACCTCCCTTCTGATGAGCAATGGATAATCTGCTTTTAAGATATCTGACGGCATCCAAAGTTTTGAAATAGGATTCTGGCAGGACATCTGTTTTTCCATGCAACTTCCTCTCTGACAGAATGGACCGGTCAGATCCGGTGCAAAAAGGATCGGGCTTAATTTGTACAATCTTTGCCAGATATAGAGCATCACAATCCTGGTTTCATCCGTATTCCTTCTGCAGGTTCTCTGGCCGATCATATGCTTCCACTGGTAAGGTGTCGCACTGATGATCAGTACGTTTCGAAGTCCCTGAGGTGTAGCATATCCGGCTGAATCATGATCAATGCCTAATTCACAAAGCTCTGCATAGTGATCCAGATCTGACTGACAGCTTTCCTTGTAAATATCCTGGATTTCTTTATATGCTTTCATGATTCCATATGGAATAGCAAATGCAGCATGACCGGAATAATTGCTGTACTGCAGAGATGCACTCATGTACTTTACTTCGTTCTGATGCCTTGTGATCTGTGCCAGGAAGCGTCTGCTTGCACCAACAACAGCCACGGTAATGACCATGAATTTCTGTACTGTTGGATGGGGAAGTCCTGCAATGTTTTCTACGGTCTTCTGACTGTAGGATTGATGGTAAAGATCCATCAGATCTGCCATGTTCTGGATCGTATGACCGTGTTGTGTGAGCCTGGCAGCAAAGACCATATTCTGTTCTGCTTCTCGGATCCCATAGCAGTTTAAGATAGCTGTTTCAATGTGATCCATAGGCCTGTTCCTCCTTTACCAGAGCTTTTAAAAGAATCAGATAATTGATGCAGTCTGTGATCTTTTCATCCCACTGTTCCATGTCAAAATGCAACAGAGTGGAATAACACATATCGTAAAGGGATACGACATGTTTCGACATCATACCGGCCAGTGCTGCTTTTGGATCGCAGTTTTGTAAAGCGGCAGCAATCTTGAATGCACTGAGGCGGTCAATATTGTCACCGGTATATTCTTTCTTTTTATGTGCCAGGATATCAGCACATTTCCTCATTTGAAGTTCAAATACAACATTAAATTCTTCTTGTGTCATGTAATAGTTCCTCCTTCGTTTTGTGATAGTTATCGTTCGAGATCTTTGGTTTTTGATCTCGCTGGTTCTGGAATCTGCATCTGAAGAATGGCATCAACATTCTGATCGGCAGTATCCAGATCTTTTAATTTTTTTTCAAGCTGCTTATTGCTTCTTCTTCGGAAGCTATCTGCTGTTGCAGTTTTTCTTTTTGTAAAGTCAGAGTTTTTAGGCTTGTCATCTTTCCATCGTGATAAAAGGATCTCAGCCAATTTCTGGCTTCTTCATATTTCTGAATTTCCTTCGCATGTTCTTTCCGGTATTTTCCTTTGTACTTTGCATTTGAAAACTTGGAATAAACTCCCTTATTTGCGTAGTACTGTCCGGTATAACGGATCTGATTGTTGAGGATCCTTAGATCGGATCGATACTGAGCAAACTGTGTCTGCATTTCTTTCAGTTCCTGCTTTGATGCAAGCAGTGTATTTTTCAGATCTGACTGCGTATCAAATCCATGCTCCTGCACATAGATAATGGTATTTGCCATTTGCTGCAGATTAGAAAGTTTTACCCGATGAGCATAAGCCGGGCTCTGCATTGCTTTCACATTTGTCTGGAGATTTACAACCAGGCGCAGGTGAGATCTGACGTAGAGAATAGCCAATGGATCTTTGCGTAAGAAGGTCTGTTCCAGATGTTGTTTTCCATATCGTGTTCCCAGTGCACGTTCAGTAATCCGCTTCTGTCGATCAGGATGAAGATAGCTGTATCTGCCACGATGCTCAATCACAGAGATCTGAAATTGTTCCAGAAGTTTGGATTGGAATTCATCAAAACTATTGGATGTGGCAGCGCATTCATCAATCGCATTTCGCAAATATTCTTTCTGTGTAAGGGATACAGTGGATGTTGGTTTGAGACCATCTTCGATGATCTTCTGATTGATCTCATCCAGTTTTTGCTGGCCGTGTTTCTGTGCCATATACTCTTTCTGAGTGATTTTTTTCTCAGCCGGAGCAAGAAGATTTATCTGGTGAAGCCCTTCCTGTTGGCACCGATCCATGACGGTTTTCTTAAAAGTGTTCATGAATTTGTCAGTGGAACGATGCTTGTAACCGGCGGCTTCCTCATGTGGTTTATCCATATAAAGCTGCCTTTTCACTGCAGTCTTCCGCACACTATTGATAACGATGTGAGTATGGATATTTCCGGATTCATTGTGGCCATCGGTATGAGTAACCACCAGAGCCTGATATCCGGGAAACATCTGCTTTGCAAGATCCAAACTGATTGCCTGTGCTCTTTCACCGGTAAGTCTGTTTTCTGTAACATCGGCTGGATCGTAGCTGATAATGTAGTGGTGACTTTTGATCTCTTCACGTTTCTTATTTTTGTGAAAATGAGCATTTGTCAGTTCGCATTCCTTGTCAAAAGACATCGGATCACAGTTCAGTCCATCCATATAAAACTCTTTTCGCAGGATGCTTCGTCCGGATTCATCTACAATCTTTTTCCCGGTTTTTTCATCATGTTCAAACAGAAGATAATTGATAGCAGCCGAGTAATTTGCATTTCTGCTTTTAATGTGTTTTACGATTGCCATTCATACCACCTGCCAGTTTCAGTACTTCTTTTCTCAATAGGAATAAGTCCGTGATGCACTGATGGATTTCATTTTCTATAGCACGAGACTGACTGCCACCGCTGTTAAAATGCTTGGCGATCTGATTTAGATTCGATCCGATCTTTCCATATTCACTGACCAGTTTTCTGAGATCATTCATGTCTGCAACAACTTCAATCTGGTGATTGATTTGCTTTTCAAGCAGGAGTTTTCTCAGATATTCAGAACGGGAAAGCTCTGTAACGTCAGCGGCTTCATTTAATACTGCCAATTCAATATCCGTTAGTTTTAATGTGATGATGTTACTTCTCTTGAGATTCTTTTCTTTCTTCTTTGGTGCCATAGTCCTCCTTCCTTTTTAATAAGACATCTTGGATGTGCGATTACACTTTTTAACCGGCTGTCCCTTCCGGTTATATAAAGTGCTGCGACTATCTTTGATAGAGAGCCTACAGATATCTTTGATGTCTGTACGAGGGTATGGTGAATCGGAATCCCCATCAAGAGACTTACCCGGAGGTATGCCGTAGCCATAAAATGGCGATACGGTAATACCTGGGTGGATCTTGCTCTAATCTACGAACCCTCCTTCTTTTGTATATATGAAAGATATTTTTTTATGTACGAAGGAAGGAGGTTTTTTCATGCCTAAAGTCAGAAAAGAAATTCCAGAATTGGAAAAGCTGGTGCAGGTCGGAAGAAAGAAATTTGTCCGTTATGAGGAAGGGGCACAATTATATTCTATGGGGTTGCATACATTTCAGGAATTAGCGAAAGATGCAAAAGCAGTCTATCATGTGAAGAGAGTTGTTCTGGTTAATACAGAGATTGTGGATGAATATCTTGAAAATTTCAGAGATGAATTATAAAAAATAAAATGTAATACATGAGGAGCAAAACACGTTGACTTGTTGTCAGACATAAAGTATAATAGTGTTGTAAGGAAGGAGGAAATAGTATGGCAAAGATGGGAAGACCAAAGAGTGATGATCCCATGAATTATCGTTTCACCATCCGTTTCTCCAATGCTGAGCAGAAGCAATTGGAAGCTTATGCTGAAAAGTACGATCTTACAAAAGGGCAGGTGCTTAAGAAAGGATTGGAACTATTATACCGACAGGATAAGCACAGCTAAGATGCTCCTCACGATTAGTGAGGTGAGAGGATGGCAAAATCAAGAAAAGACAGCCGGGGGTATGTGTTGCGAACCGGTGAGAGTCAGAGAAAAGACGGTCGCTATTCTTATTCTTATACAGATTTAGATAAAAATAGACGAACTGTTTACGCAAAAACATTGGTTGAACTCAGAGCAAAAGAAAGAAAAATCATCCGCGACAAAGAAGATGGACTGAATCCGCAGCTGGCTGACAGGATGACGCTGAATGAACTGTATGATCGGTTTATCGAACAGAAATATGATTTGAAACCATCAACAAAAGTGAATTATCTCTATATGTATAATCACTTTGTCAGACCAACATTTGGAAAAAGACTGATTGGTAAGATCAAATATTCTGATGTGAAAAAATTCTATTATCGTATTATCCTGGATGAAGAAATGAAAGCAAATACGCTGGATAGTATACATACACAGTTGCATCCGGCATTCCAGATGGCTGTAAGGGATGGACTGCTCAGACAAAATCCGACAGACGGATTAATGGCAGAAATCAAAAAGAGCCATATCTGGGAAGATAATCCGAGACATGCGCTTACGATTCCACAGCAGAAAGCTTTTATGGATTACTTAAAAGCCCATCGGGAATATCAAGGAGGGGTACCTATTATAACGGTCCTTCTTGGAACAGGAATGCGAATTGGTGAATGCATCGGTCTTCGATGGGATGACCTGGATTTTGAAAAGCGCATTATCAGTGTGAATCATACTTTTATCTACAGACCTGATGAAAACAGAAAATCGGTCAAGCATATTTCTACACCAAAGACGATTTCAGGACGGAGAACCATTCCGATGATCGATGAAGTGTTCAATGCTTTTCTGGATGAGTATGAAATCCAAAAGTGCATTGGCTTTTCCTCAGAAGAGATTGATGGATATTCAAATTTCGTTTTTGTAACAGCAACCGGAACGGTATATTTACCAAATGCAGTTAATCGAGCGATTGAAAGGGCAAGAGTTGCATATAACAAAGATGAAATAGAAATAGCAGAGAAAGAGGATAGAGAACCACTCATTATTCCTCATTTTTCAGCCCATCATTTGAGACACACATTTTGCACAAGATTGTGTGAGAATGAGTCGAATTTGAAGGTGATCCAAAGTATCATGGGCCACTCAGATATTACAACAACCATGGATATTTATGCGGAAGCGACACAGGAGAAAAAACAGGAAATTGTTGCAAATCTCCAGGGAAAGATTATAATATAATTAGTGATGTATCATGTTTTTGAGGATATGTGCGCACCATAAAAGTAGAGGGAGATATGTCTTCCTCATCTATTAAATAAAAACTTATACTACACAAAAGACACAGCCGACTTGGGGCTCTATGGATCTCAGTGGAAGACCAAAAAAATCAGTTTTTGGATGTGTGCGGTGCCTGACGGAGCTCAGTGGACAAGGGTGGAAGAGATCGTTCAATTAATCCCGACAATGAAAGCTCAGGGCGCAGCAAAGAATGAGGCGCACAACGCAGCTCAGACAGCAGGAAAAGCAGCAGCACCAGTAGCGGCAGAGCCTACACCGGTGAAAGTTGACATCGACTTCTCCAATGTGGAAGTAGAGCCATTATTTGAAGATATGGTGGATTTCGAAACATTTAGCAAATCCGACTTCCGTGCGGTAAAAGTCAAAGAGTGTGAAGCAGTGCCGAAGAGCAAGAAGCTTCTGAAGTTCGTATTAAACGATGGAAGTGGTGAAGATCGTGTGATCTTAAGCGGTATTCACGATTATTACGAACCAGAAGAGTTAGTTGGAAAGACATTACTTGCAATTACAAATCTTCCGCCACGTAAGATGATGGGAATTGATTCTTGTGGTATGATTATTTCTGCTACTCATCTTGTAGAAGGAAGAGAAGGACTGAATGTTCTGATTCTTGATGACAAGATTCCGGCAGGAGCAAAGCTTTACTAAGATTGAATAGAATAAAAGGTAAAATACAGCCATGATGGTACTGACAGAGAACCGTCATGGCTGTTTGTGTATAAGGATTAGAGAAGAGGGATACAAATGCGAAAAATACGAAGGTTGTTGTTCAGCGAAAATGTTTTTGCGGAAGAATATGTAGCCTATCTGACTTTATCTGTAGCCACTGCAATCGGTATGGTGTTTTCAGAAGAGTTGTTTACCTATTTTTTGTATCACGAAAAAGTAGTGAAAGGAAGTTATCTTTTTCTTGCCTATACGATTCTCACCGGATGTATGATGTCTTACATGGACCACAGTAAAAAGAAATCGTTATTCCGAATAATTTTAGCCGGCATGACCCCGGCGTGGATACTTCTGACTTTTCGCTGGTGGGAGGCAAAGCTGCTGGCGGCGGTGTTTATGCTCTACATTCTGGTTTTGCTTATCCAAGTCGCAATCCGGAAATATCACGGTAGGAAAATAAGACATCTGTGGACAAAAATTATCTACAAAAGCTTTTCGCTCCTGATAGGCTTGTCCTTTCTGGGTACGCTTGGATACAGTATTAGCAGGCCAACTTCTGCAGAAACAAAAGTACAGGAAGTGTCAACGGAAATTTATGGTGACAGGAGATGGGACGAAAACAGACGCATGCTGCGCATGTGGCAGGAGGATGTATATATTACTCTGGACAATCAGGAGAGAAAGGAACTGTGGCAGGACCTTATTGATCTGGAAAGTCAGTACTGGGGAATTGAGCCGCCAACGGTGGAAGTGGAACAGTATGAAGCAGAAAGCGAGAGAGATGGATACTACTCCAAAGAAGACCAGATGATTAGTGTTACAAACAAGTCATGGTATTATTCCAGAGAAAGAATGCTTGAGATTTTGCTACACGAGGTCAATCATGCATACACGCAGGCGGTAGCAGATAGCGTAAAGTGGGAAGACCAGTATGAGGATGATCATAAGCTTCGGATGTACGTTGATGCATATATTTTCAAAAATGCATCGGAACATTATACAACACCGCAAGAAGACGAAGAGAAGTATTATAATAATGCCCTGGAAGTAGCTGCCCGGGAGTATTCGGAGGAGTGGGTATGGAAATATTTGGAGTATGTTGATCTGATTTCCTGATTATTCGAAACCTGCTGGAACTCTTTGTGAAATCTTTTGCGAAAAGATGTTATCATTTTGTCAATAAGTTTTCAGTTTCCGGGATGGGGAAAAAGCGGGGACTTTCAAATAAAGGATTTTTCATGCGCGGAGGGTGAAATAGATGGGTATTCAGGGAAGAATGGAACAAAGAAAGAGGCGGTACCGATTTTTTGAAAGGAAAAGTGGAGAAAACCCATTTCCCCTATTGACAAAATTATAACATTATTGTACATTTAATTTAACGATTAGACTAAAGTTTAAACTGAGGTTCAAAGAGGGAGAACTGACAGGAGAAAGCCATGAAAAATATCACAAATATACAGAAATTTTCCATTCATGATGGGGACGGGATTCGTACGACTGTATTTTTCAAAGGATGCCCTTTGAAGTGTGTATGGTGCCATAACCCGGAGACCCAGAGATTTGAAAGAGAGATGGAGTTGGACAGAGAAAAATGCACAGGATGCGGAGCCTGCGCGGCAGTCTGCCCAAACGGTGCGATTCATATGGAGGATCACAAGCCGGTATGGAATTCATTGTCCTGTACATTTTGCGGAAAATGCGCAGATGTTTGTCCGGCGTCCGCCAGAGAGATCGTCGGCTATGAGTATACAGTAAAAGAACTGATCAAGGAACTGATGAAGGATCAGATGTTTTATGAACAGTCCGGCGGGGGAGTTACCTTTTCAGGCGGCGAAGTGATGTCAGTGGATATGGACTTTGTCCTTGCGGCAGCAAAAGAGCTGGATCGTCAGGGCGTGTCACTTACTATCGACACATGCGGCTATGCTCCTTATGAAAGATTTCAGAAGATTCTTCCTTATGTAGATACATTTCTTTATGATGTGAAGATTATGGATCCGGAGCTTCATAAAAAGTACATAGGGGTTGATAATAAACTGATTCTGGAAAATCTGGTCCGCCTTGCACAGGACGGCGCCAGAATCTATATCCGGATTCCAACCATCAAGGAAGTAAATGGAAATGAACAGAACATGAAAGAAACCATTGCGTTTCTTCAGGAACACGATATCCATCCGGCTCAGATCAATCTGCTGCCTTACCACGATACCGGAAGCGGAAAGTACAGAAAGCTGGATATGGAATATAAAGGCACTGATCTGCATGCACCAGACAAAGAAGAGATGGAAGCACTTGCCGCTCTGTTTGTCAATGCAGGATTTAAGAACACAAAAATAGGAGGTTAAGAAAATGGGAAAACTTCGTGGAATGAATGAAAGAATTCAGAAACTTAGAGAGATCAGCGTTACAACTCCAGTTCATATTGATCTGGAAAGAGCAAAAATCGAAACAGATTTTTACAGAGAGAATGACGGGAAATATTCCATTCCGGTTATGAGAGCGATGACACTGAAAGAATATTTTTCCAAAAAGACATTATATCTTGGAGATGGAGAACTGATTGTAGGTGAAAAAGGAAAAGATCCTCAGGCATCTCCGACATTCCCGGAACTTTGCTGCCACAGCGAAGAAGATATGATCGTCATGAGCGAAAGAGATCTGGTATCTTTCAAGACAACAGAAGAAGACCGGAAACTGCAGAGAGAAGAGATCATTCCGTACTGGACAGGAAGAAGTATGAGAGAAAAACTTCTTTCCAAAATGACACCGGAATGGCATGAATGCTATGAAGCAGGTATGTTCACTGAGTTCATGGAGCAGAGAGGACCTGGACATACATGCGGTGGTGAGCAGGTATTCACAACCGGCTACATGGATTACAAAGAGAAGATCAAAGAGGCAATGGATGCTCTGGATTATATCAACGATCCGGAAGCACTGGATAAAGCAGAAGAACTGAAGGCAATGGACATTGCCTGCGATGCTGTCATTATTCTTGGAGAGCGTTATCACAAACTTGCTCTTGAAATGGCAGAAAAAGAAGAGAATGAAACAAGAAAAGCAGAGCTGCTTCAGATTGCTGCAAACCTGGAAGTCGTTCCGGCACACAAACCGCAGACTTACTGGCAGGCAATCCAGCTGTACTGGTTTACACACCTTGCAGTTACAACAGAGTTGAATCCTTGGGATGCTTTCAGCCCGGGAAGACTGGATCAGCATCTGTATCCATATTATCAGAAAGACGTTGAAGATGGTATTCTGGACGACGAAAAAGCACTGGAACTTCTGGAATGTCTGTGGGTAAAATTCTACAACCAGCCGGCTCCTGTAAAAGTTGGTATCACACTGAAAGAAAGTGCAACATACACAGATTTCGCTAATATCAATACAGGTGGAGTAACACCGGATGGACGTAATGGTGTCAATGAAGTAAGTTATCTGATCCTTGACTGCATGGATGAGATGAAGCTTGTTCAGCCGAACTCCAACGTAACAATTAGTAAGAAGACACCGGCTAAATTCTTAAAGAGAGCATGTGAAATCTCCAGAAAAGGATGGGGACAGCCGGCATTCTACAATACAGAAGCTCAGATTATGGAGCTCTTAAATGCGGGTAAGACACTGGCAGACGCAAGACGCGGCGGATCCTCAGGATGTGTAGAGACCGGAGCATGGGGAAGCGAAGCTTATATCCTTACAGGTTACCTGAATATTCCGAAGATCTTCCAGCTGACACTGTTCAACGGATACGATGAATACAGCAAAAAACAGCTTGGTCTTCAGCTTGGATACGCAAAAGACTTCAAGACATTCGATGAGTTATGGGCTGCATTTAAGAAACAGCTTGAATACTTTGTGGATGTTAAGATCCGTGGAAACAACGTAATTGAAAAATTATACGCCGAAAATATGCCGGCACCATGTCTGTCTGTTGTAACAAACGATTGTATCTCCAACGCAAAAGACTACAATGCAGGTGGAGCAAGATACAACACAAGCTACATTCAGGGTGTAGGTATCGGAACAGTTACTGACTGTGTTGCTGCAATCAAATATAACGTTTATGATAAGAAGAACTTCACCATGGAAGAGCTGATCGAAGCTATGGAACATGACTTCGAAGGATATGACACAATCTACAAGATGGTTCATGATAACAGCCCGAAATATGGTAACGATGATGATTACGCAGACGATATTATGAAGGATATCTTTGAACTTTACAGAAGTACAATTACAGGACGTCCGAATATCAGAGGCGGAGAATACCGCATCGATATGCTGCCGACAACCTGCCACGTATACTTCGGAGATGTTATCCTTGCAACTGCAAACGGAAGAAAAGCTCACAAACCGGTATCTGAAGGTATTTCTCCGGAAAAATCCGCAGATACAAACGGACCGACAGCAGTAATCAAATCCTGCTCTAAGATGGATCATCTTGCAACAGGCGGAACACTTCTGAACCAGAAGTTTACACCGGACGTTGTAGCAGGCGAAGAAGGTCTGGATCATATGGCAGATCTTGTACGCTCCTACTTCGCAATGGATGGACATCATATCCAGTTCAATGTTATTGATCGTCAGACACTGATCAATGCCCAGAAACATCCGGAGGATTACAAAGATCTGATCGTCCGTGTGGCTGGATACAGCGACTTCTTCCGTAACCTGGATAAGCCGCTTCAGGATGAGATCATCAACCGTACAGAGCAGTCTTTCAGCTAAGAAATAAAAAATGAATGACCGGGGACACTCTTTGAAAGTGCATACTTTCAGGGAGTGTCCTTTTTTTGGTTGTATTGAAGATACGAATATCCTGTGCTAAGATGAAGAAAAGATTATAAAACCGATCAATCGGACACAAAAGGAGCGAACGGAGATGGCAAAGGGATACGAAGAACTGAGACGACAGTACCGGGAACTGGACAGAGACTGCGCGTTGCTGTCCAAATTTTGGCTGGATGGCAAACAGAAGAAAAGCAAGATATTTCTTCCAACAGAAGAGCACATGAGACAGGCATGGAGCAGGTTGGAGGAATTGAAAAAGAGGATGGAGGAACTGGAGGAACCAGACCGGGTATTCTCCTTGATAAAGCATCATTTTAAGGACTTTCTGGATTCGCTGGAGTATACTTTGAAGGATAAAGAGGAACATCCGGAGGCAGATCATCTTGGGATTCACTGGGAAATCGAGAATACTTCCCGATTGAACCGGCATCCGGACGAGGAACGTTGCCAGGGGCTGCTAGACTATCTACGCGAGATCTGTGAAGCTAAGGATAGTGTACTTGAACTGATTCAGGCAAAAGAGAAGGGAAGAAAAGGAGATCTTTCAGATGAATTCATGAGAGAAAGCAGAATGGTGGAGATGTACCGAACGGACTTGAAGAGATTTTTTTCATCCTTTTCACAAAATCAACTGGAAAGACTGAAAAAGGCCCTGGCAGAGACTGAAGTTGTTTTAGAAGAAATGGCAGAGAAACTTCGGGATGGTAAAAAAATGATACCAGCGGAGACGGAGGAAGAGGATCTGAAACAGACGGTGAAGATGGACGAAGAACTATACCGTACTATCTTGCAAAAACAGATGGGTGTGTCTTTGGCTGAGCTCCTTTCCTGGTATCAGGAAGAGATTGAAAAGACCAGGGCGGACGTATTCGATATTGCCGGAAGGCTGGATATTCCGGAACCGGCGCCGACTACCATGGAGGAAATCAATGAAATCCTGTTTAAATATGAAGGACCGTGTGACACCCCGGAAGAGATGCTGGCTCGTGCAAATGAGTATCTAAAACGGACAAGGGCACTGGCGCATGAGTATGTCCGGCTTCCGGAGGACGAAGAGTGTATCTGTCTGCCGGTGCCGGAGTGTTGTAAAGATTCTTATCCGTGGGGCGGCTATGAAGGTGGAGATTTCAGTATCCGGCCTCTTGTAGGACAGATGTTTCTGAATGTATACAACTATAAAAATGTAACGGATGGTTGGATCCGGATGAACACGCTTCATGAAGCATATCCGGGACATCATGTACAGTATGTGCGTGCTGTGGTTGATGAGACACCGGAGACGGTGAAAATTGGAGCTAAGCTGGTGCCACTTCTGGAAGGAACCTGTCTTCGAACCGAGCGCGCCTTTCAGGATCTTTTTTCAGAAGACCCGTTTTTTCCACTTTTTGTCGCATACCGGCGGCATCATGCTTCTGTGCGGATCTGTGCCGATCTAATGCTTTTTTACTATGGTGCATCGTTGGAAGAAGTAATTGAGCTTTATGAAAAGGAACTTGGATTTGACTGGGTGACAGCAAGAGGTCAGGTGAGGGCACATCAGAACTCCCCGGGATACTTTACCTGTTACTACTATGGTATGAAAAAAATCTGTGAATGGGAGAAAGTATATGGTTTCTCCAAAAAAGAGTATACTGAGCTGTTATTTTCGGCAGGATATATCAGCATGGATCGCTTTGAGGAACTGGTGAAGATGACAACCGAAGAACGGGAACGATATTTCCATGATTTTTCCAGTCTTCTGCAGGAAAATTAAAGGGAGACAGGACTTATGAGCTCGCGTCTACATAGGGACGCAGAAGATAGAGCTGGTTGTAAATCAAAGTATTATTCTAGGAGTCAGAGAGATGTTAAAAGAATTTGTGGAAAAGAAACATTATAAATTTGCAAAGAGTGCAAAAGATTGGAAAGATGCAATCCGAATGAGCTGTGAAGTTCTGGAAGCGGACGGAACAGTGGAGGAAAATTATAAAGAAGACCTTATCAAATGTGTCGAAAAATATGGTCCCTACATTGTAATCATGCCAGGGCTTGCGATGCCACATTCGCAGGAATTTGCAGAAGGCGTACATAAGACAGAGATTGCCTTTATGAAGCTGGATCAGCCGGTAAGTTTTGATCCGACTGACCATGATAAGGATGCCATTCTGTTTTTCACACTTGCTTCCTGCAATACGGATCAGCATCTGGACAATATGTCAAGACTTGCCGAGATGCTTTCAAATGAAGAACTTGTGGAGGAACTGAAAGAAGCAAAAGGTCCGGAAGATCTTCTGGCACTTGAGGAAAAATACTTTTAAAGGAAGATTCCTGCTCATTTTAAGATCATTCATCCCCAAAATAATGACAAAAAATTATATACAATGGTATAATTGAAAGTAAGCGGAATCGATATTATAAAAAAGGGATGATTGTATCGACAAACCGCGAGATTAACAAAGTAGTATTATATACGATTACGGAGGAATAAAAAATGCTGGAAGAATTAAAACAGATTGTTTACGAGGCAAATATGGATCTCCCGAAATATGGATTGGTTACATTCACATGGGGGAATGTAAGTGCGATTGACCGGGAAAAAGGGTATTTTGTAATCAAGCCAAGTGGCGTGGATTATGACAAACTGAAACCGGAAGATATGGTTGTAATGGATCTGGAAGGAAACAAAGTTGAAGGAAAATACAACCCTTCTTCCGATACAGCGACACATCTGGAGCTTTATAAAGCATTCCCGAACATCGGAGGCGTAGTTCATACCCATTCTCCGTGGGCAACAAGCTGGGCACAGGCGGGAAGAGGAATTCCTTGCTATGGAACGACACATGCAGACTACATGTATGGTGAAATTCCATGTGCGCGCTGTCTGGAAGGAAAAGAATTTGATGAGTACGAGAAAAATACAGGCCTTTTAATTGTAGAAACATTCAAGGAGAAAGATTACGAGGCTGTTCCGGCGGTACTCTGCAAGAACCATGGGCCATTTACATGGGGCAAAGATGCCCATGAGGCTGTACACAATGCCGTTGTCCTGGAAGAAGTGGCGAAGATGGCAGCCCGATGTGAGATGATTAATCCGGAAGTAAAACCGGCACCGCAGGATCTTCAGGATAAACACTACTACAGAAAACACGGAGCAAACGCATATTACGGACAGAACTAAAAGGAAATGAGCCGGGGCAGGATCTTTTTGGAAATATGACAAAGGAGAAAAAGCTATGGGATCTTTTACTTTCCAGACAATCGTGCTTGTACTGATCGGTGCGGCAGTATTTGCTCTTGGTACGATCAACATAAGAGGACATTTCAGAATGAAAAGGCCAGGTGTACTTTTCAAAGGAAAAGTACTCAATGTAAAGCTGTTGGAACGAAGAGATAAGGAAGATCGGCTGATCCAGCATTATTATGAACTTCAGGTACAGTGCAGGACAACGGATAAGACATTTAACATTAAGATAAAAAGTACAACAGAGTATGAAAAGGGAGAAGAAATCCAGCTGATGCAAAATGGAGATCAGATTACGATGGTCAGCAATAAATCCATTTCGCTAGGAATTGCCATATTGATTGCTTTTGCCGGGATGGCGCTTGCTGTTTTTCCGGTAGTTTACCAGAGTGTGAGCGAGAAAGCAGGCTCCCTCGTATTGACTGTACTGCTTATCCTGGCAGGATGCATTACTTTTTTCTCCTATATAAAAGAAAGAGGAAGAAACCTGACAGAAATTCAGGGAGAGATTGTAGATGTCCTCTTTTACCGGACCGGCGATAATAAGAAATTTTCCAAACCCATAGAATCTTATTATCCTCTGATTCAATGTACCATAGACGGAAAAGAAAAAATTTTTCTTAGCAGCTACAATTCCAGTCGCCCGAGTGTCTACAAAATAGGACAGAAAATGAAACTTTTCTATGACAAAGAGACAAAAAGCATCGTTGAAAAGCGGATGAGCCCGGGCCTCCTTGTGGCTGCCGCGGTTCTCTGGTGTCTTGCCCTGGTTGGTCTGATCAGCAGTCTGATGTAAGAAGAGAAGGAACGGAATATTAAGAAACAGACGATCAAAAATAAAAACGATTTATTTTAAGGATCTGGTAGCGGTATTTGGAAGTGACATCTTACAGGCTAGGTCTTCTTCAGGGAATCTGCGGCTATGCTGAAATCCGTTATAATTTTTTATGTAAACCTTTGTATAATGGTAAGGTTTCCAGATATAGAGGAAATACTGTTTTTCGTGCACGAAATAAAATTATTTGTGGGAGATAGAAAATGAAGGATATAAATCTTATTTGGCCGGTCATTTTATTTCTTTTAGGATTGTTTATGTTAATCAATCCGAAGCTGCTTTGGAAAATGGAACATTATTTTACCGTGAAAAATGGAGAACCAACGGATTTATATATTGCATTTATGCGAATAGGCGGACTCTTTTTTATGTTTGCATCAGTCATTATTTCAGTAGCATGTTTTGCATAAATCATGATGTTTAAAGAGATAGGACGATTCTAGAAAGGATTGAGGCTTTGAAAACGCTCAATCCTTTCTAGAATCGTCCTTTTTTCTATTTTATGACTGTCTCATGATTTTTCTGAACAGGAATCTTACTAGCGGTCCGGCATAGCACATCTGCCAGAAGAATGCCATCGGGAAATTCATTGCGATAGTCTGAAGCCAGACTGGGATTACGTTGATTCCTGCATCTTTGAACAGCAGTGTAGCCGCAAGACTCATCAGTGGACACATCCACATTACGGTGACGGCAGAAATTGCCAGTACCAGATGAAATGGGTTTTCTTTTTCCGGGTCTACGATTTTAAAAGCGGTTCTTTTTACGACATGGCCCACAAAGAAAAAGTCCAGAAGAAAAGCGATTGGGTACATGATAATCAGTTCATGAAAGGCTGCTCCGAATACAGCATAATTCATTCCGCCCATGTTCAGCGCGATATTGTAGCAGATCATGGCGTAAACCATGAAGAATACCATCAGAAGTGAAAAAATGAGTTCTTGTTTTTTAGTTCTTGGCATAAAAAAATCCTCCTTATGAATGAATAATAAATCAGCAGAAAAATCGTGTTGTTCGTTATTCATTCGGGAGAATGTACGTTTCCAATAAAGACCTGAATTTTCCGAGTTATTAGTCTATCACAAGAAGGGGGCTGTGGTCAAGAAAAATTTTTCAAGGGCCTTGCTTATGATGTTACGTCATGAAGTATACTAGGGGCAGGAGGTGACGCAGACATGGAAAAACAAAGAGCAGTACCGAAGGGATTTATGACCGTCGGGGAAGTAGCAAAGAAGATGAATGTCACGGTCCGGACATTACAGCACTATGACAGAGAAGGGCTGCTTTCGCCTTCGTCCATCAGTGAAGAAGGCCGAAGGATTTATACGGATAGAATCCGAGAATGGGTGTGGAAGGAAACAGGGATGGAAGAGTTTACGCATACACGGTATAATGAAGGCATGAAAATACGGTCAGTGAATGTTTCGGGAGGACAAGGATGAAAGTAGTGATTGCAATGGACTCTTTTAAAGGCAGTTTGAGTTCTATAGATGCCGGGGAAGCGGTCAGAGAGGGAATCCAGAGAGCCTGTGACGCCAAGGTTGTGATCAAGCCTGCGGCAGATGGAGGAGAAGGGACAACCAGGACACTGGTAGACGGTCTTGGAGGAACATATCGAAGCGTGACAGTTATCGGACCGGACGGAGTTCCGGTGCAAGCACGGTACGGTGCGCTCCCGGACGGGGAAACAATTGTCATGGAGATGGCCGAGGCGGCAGGAATTACCCTGATCCGCCCGGAAGAGAGGGATCCTCGTCATGCGACGACCTTTGGAGTGGGAGAGATGATTCGGGATGCCGTCAGGCAGGGAGGCAGAAAGTTTCTCATCGGGATCGGAGGAAGTGCGACGACGGATGGAGGAGCTGGGATGCTTCAGGCACTTGGGTGCCGGTTTTTAGACGCAACGGGTAGCGCCATTGGAAGAGGAATCGAACATCTGGACCGAATCGAGAGGATTGACATATCTGGTATGATGCCGGAGCTTTCCCAGTGTTCTTTTCAGATTGCCTGTGATGTGGTGAATCCACTGTGCGGAGAACAGGGAGCAGTGTATGTCTATGGCCCCCAGAAAGGAGTCAAGGAAGAGGAAAAGCCAGAGTTGGATGCAAAAATGAGGCATTTTGCCGGGAAAACGGCAAAATACCTGGGAAAAGATTATCGAAGCATGGAAGGAGCCGGGGCGGCCGGCGGACTGGGATTTGCCTTTGTCAGCTATTTTCCAAATGTGACATTGAAATCCGGGATTGAAATCGTTATGGATGCGGTTGGCCTGGAAGAGGAGATCCGGGATGCCGATTTGGTGGTCACCGGAGAAGGGAGATTGGATTCCCAGACCGACATGGGAAAGCTGCCCGTAGGGATTGCCCGACTTGCGAAGAAGTACGGAAAACCCGTCATAGCTTTTGCGGGCAGTGTGGCAGAGGATGCCGGAGTTTGCAATCAGGCAGGGATTGATGCATTCTTTCCTATTGTAAGAGGAATTACGACGCTGGAAGAAGCCATGAAAAAGGAACAGGCCGGAAAGAATCTGAGTTTAAGCGTGGAGCAGGTTTTCCGGCTGATACAGACCGTTTCGATATGAGTGAGAAAATAGAGCATGTACACGGTGTGTGTGCGGATAAGATAATTTCACCGTCAGTCAATCGTCAGAATAGATATGACGGTGAAATATTCTTGACTTTGAAATCTTACAAGTGTAATATTAAGAAGCAAGGAAGAAAAGCAGATAGATTCTGAGTATTTCAGGGAAGATATTTTACAGTGGTAACAGATGAAAAAGGAGAGAGTTTCTTGAGTTGGAAGAAGTGGATGATTGCAGGATGGATTCTTCTGTTTGCCGGGGCGGGATGCAGTACTGTCATGGAAAGAGAGGGCGGGTACAAGCAGGAAAATCAGCAAAAAACAGAAAGACAGGAAAAAGAAGAGAGAATTTCTAAGGAGTCTGAACAGCTTGCAGAAGGATTCCGGGAGATTTATGAAGAGAAGAAAGACAGCGGGGGAAAAGATACGCTTGAATTTCGGAAGCAGATTATACAGGCCATCGGAGAGCAGGGATATGCGGCAGTTGACACGGACAATCAGATCAACATGGTACATTACGGACAGATCGAAGACTTCTGCGAAAGCGCAGAAGAAGGAGAAGAAGCAGCGACAGTGTTTTTCTGTGTGACGGAGGAAGGAGGATGGATCCGCTACGATCTGGAGACTCAGAACGGCGACATAGATGTGACGGAATCTTCCCTGCGGTGGGAGAACAACAGTCCGGAGGTTTATTATTATCATGAATTTGAAGTCGTCTCATGGGATTATACGGACAAGGGATATCTGTTTTTGGAGGAATCCCGTCCGGCAGGATACGATGGCGCTCCGGGACAAAAAGCCTTCCGGATAAGGCCGTTGGATCGGTCATGCAGGGAGGCTTACCAGACTTATATCGCATCCGTCGGATATGAGCGGAATAATCTGCTGATTACCGACTGGACGGAGCAGGACAGTAAAGAACTGGATTTTTACGATCTGTATGAACAGCTTTACCGTGCAAAATATGGAGAAATTGTTCCATATGAAGCTGAGGAAGGGGCAGAATATAATGTGCCGGAGAAAGAAATCGAGGAAGTCCTGCAAAGTTATTTTTCCTTTGACAGACAAACGATCCGGGAGCACATGAATTATCAGCCAGAGAGCGGAACTTTTCTCTACCGTCCGAGGGGACGTCATGATGGAGGATCACCATATGGACCTTATCCGGAAGTGACCGGATACAAAGAACTGGAGGACGGAAAGATCCAGCTCACCGTGGAAGCGGTATGGGAGATGGAGATGCTGGACTGTGCCATGAAGAGTGAACTGGTTGTACGCCCGATGGAAGATGGGACCTTTCAATATGTATCCAATCGCGTGATTTTCAGGGAGGAACGGATGACCAATTTTTGGTATAAGCAAAGACTAACAGAGGAGGAGTGGAGTAATTATTATGGGCAATAAAAAAATTTATATCAAATATGCCGTGCTTGTGATACTCTTGATTTTGCTGATTGGTCTGAGTGGCATTATTCTGAGCAGAGATAAAAAAGAAAACAGTCAAAGCAAAGAAGCAGAACAGACAGAACAGTGGGAAAAGGGATATAATCTGCCACTGGATGCTCAAAAGAAAACAGAGGCAGAGGAAGAGTGCAAGGCGGCAATGGAGCTGATTTCCGTCCAGTATCAGAAAGTGAATAAAGGGGAAGCATCTAATGAAGTGTTGTCCGATGAGGAGATCGTTGCCATGAAGGATGTGTTGAAGGAAGAGGGCTTGACGGTGACCGGCGCGGATGCTTATTCGACGATGGAGCATTATGAAACGATGGAAGACTTTCTGGCAGACTGCAAGGATGGAAAAAAGGGAACGACCGTTCTCTATAAGGTGAAGTCCAGTGGAGGTCTGAACCGGACAGAGTTTGAGTTTGATGGGGAAGATATGTATGTGATGGATACGATTTCCGAGTGGAGCGGTGAAGGGGAACCTGTCATTTCTTCCACTTCCTATACGAGGGTGAAATGGTGGAACTACACGGAAAAAGGGTGGTTTTCCTACGAGTTGTGTGCGCCTCAGCCGCCGGAAGTTACGGAAGTTGTGAATGCGTCCACGATGATACGGGGCCGGCCTATGGAAGAAACGTATAGAGAACTTTCCAGAAAGTGTGTGCTGGCACTTGGATATCAGGGAAACAATCTGCTCTATTCAAACTGGAATACTTCTGATCTTTCCGGCCTGGATTACAATGGAGTGTTTGAGGCATTCTATGAAATGAAATATGGAACGATCATAGATTATGACAGGTACGCAGACGGGATCGAGGCGGAAGAATTTGAAAGCCTGATCATGGAATATCTTCCGGTGACGAAAGAAGAACTCAGAGCCTATGCAGAATACGATGAAGAGACAGGGACCTATCTGTGGGTACGGCTTGGAACCGGGAACTATTCGCCTACTACGTTCGGAACTTCCATTCCGGAAGTCGTAAAGGCTGAAGAAAAGGAAGACGGCATCGTGGAACTGACGGTGCAAGCGGTGTGCATGGCAGCGTGCAATGACAATGCGATGACTCATAAGCTGACCGTGCAGTTTTCGGATGACGGGACATTCAAATATCTGGGAAATGAGATTTCAGAGGAGGAACTTGCGAAAGTGCCGGAATATCAGTACCGGCTTGGAAAACAATGGGAAGAAGCGGACAGGGAGTAAATATTCCTGTCCGCTTCATTTTACGTGCATTTAAAGGGATTCATCGGAATAAATCCCCAGATCCGATAAGATAGAGAGGGTGATGGATGATGCCGTGCTTCCAGCTGCATCTTTGCCCCGGAGGTTTGATGCGAAGAAGACCGGGTATCCGGAAGACTCCACAAAACCGATAAACCAGCCGTTGATATTCTGCCCATTTACCTGTCCGGTTCCGGTTTTTCCATAAAGGGCTGTATTGTCGGAGGAAGAAAGACAGAGGGAATCTTTAACCGTTTCAATATGCGAGGGATCGAAATCCCAGTCATTGCAATAAAAGGAAACAAGAAGCTGAACCTGCTCCACCGGAGAAATTTTCAGGGAAGATTCCATCCAGTAAGTGGAAAGATCCCCCTGAAGGGATTCATTTCCATATCCGGTCTTCTTAAGGTAGGAACGCAGGACAGATGCTCCCATCTGACGATCCAGAGCCTGAAAATACCAGTTGACGGAGGAGGTCATTGCGCTTTGCAGTGTCTGATCCTGATTCCATTCTTCGAAAGGATATGATTCATCTGGCTGCGGGAGAAAGGTGTGTTCCGGAGTGATTACCCCTTCTTCCAGAGCAAACAGGGCATCAAAAATCTTATAGGTAGAATTCGGTGATACCCGGCTGCGGGCCAAGGACTCGTTATAAATGGTCCAGTTATCCGTTTTCATATCGTACAGGACAAAACAGCCTTCATAGTTCTGAAAATAGGCAGAAAGGGAAGACGCAGTATCGGAATTCCCCTTGTCTGGAAGCGAGGTGTTTTCGACTGCCGCATTGGATGAAAGGAATGGGACCGATGCAGATAAAAGAAGACAGATCAGGAAAAAGGCGCATCCGCTTTTGAAGCGTTTCCAAAATGTAGGCTTCTCGTAGGAAGCAATACAAAGGATCCTCTTTCGGATCTCATTTTTATTTCCGCCAAGCCCAGTTGTAAAAGGGAATGGATGAAGCGACGTTTTCTTGGCAAATCGGATGAGTGTCTGCCCATAGTCGGTATAGGAAGCTTCATCAAGCAGGGCCAGCACAGAAGCATCGCAGGCAATCTCCCGGTCTTGCCGCATGGTGCGAAGAGAAAGACGCATCAGTGGATGAAACCAGTAGACCATGCTCCCAAAATTTATCAGATGGCCAATGAACGAATCCTGATGGCGGTAATGAAACAGTTCGTGAAGCAGAATATACCGGAGATCTGATTCCTGATAATCAGAAATCAGGTGAATCGGAAGGTAAATTCTGGGATGAACGACACCGGCCATAATCGGAGACTTTAAAAAGGCATTGCTGTATACAGGAATCTGACGTCGGATGTGCAGCTCCGCCAGACATGATTGATACAACGCGTTTGCTTTTTCGTGCTGCAAAGGAAGGGAAGCGCGTTTCAGTGTGTGGAGGCGGAGTGCAGAACGGATCAGAAAGATTCCCATAAAAAGGACGCCGGAAATCCAGACGACAAAAAGAAAGCCCCAAAGAGAAGACGGGATTCTTTGCGTGACGGATTCCGTAAAATCATTCATCCATCCGGCGGAAGCAACGGCCGACTGTACATTCTGTTCTGTCCCGGAGACAACATGGAATGAGGAAGAATGGTTTGACGGTAAGAAAGACCACAGAACATTCCCGGAAAATTCAAAGGGGAGATTTGGAAGAAACGGAATGGAAGAAAGCAAAAGCAGCACAAGCCAGAGATGGTACCGCATCCGTGCACCGAGCAGTGTTTTGAATACTGTCCGGAGGAAGAAAAAGATACCGATAATTCCACAAAGAAGAAGGTTACAGAACAGAAAGTGTATCATAAAATGTTCCATGATCAGCGGCCTCCTTTTTTGGATGTTCTGGACAAAAATGCGCGCAGTTCATCGAGGTCTTCTTCCGAAAGACGGTCCTCCTCCAGGAAAGAGGAAACCATTTCGGTGAGATCCCCATGGTAAAAACGTTTCAGAAAAGAAGAGCTTTCCTGCCCAATATATTCCTTTTCTCCGACCAGAGGAGTGTAGACAAAGATACGTCCCTGCTTTTCGTAGGTCAGTGCTCCTTTATTGACCAGTCGTTTGATCAGAGTCTGGATTGTTTTCGGACTCCAGGCGGTCGTTTTCTCCAGAGATTCCGTGATTTCGTTTGTGTTGACCGGGGCACGCTGCCATACGATTTTCATGACTTCAAATTCCGCCTCGGAAATCTGCGGCAAACGGGTCATAACAGATCCCTCCTTTCAATCTTACAAATGTAATACTAATATTATAAAAGAGAATATATCTGATTGTCAAATAAAGAAGGAGAAAAGAAAATTATGTTTCGTTCAGAGAAAAAGATTCCTGCAAAGCAGAAATAAACTTCTCCACCGGTTTGGAAAATACCTGATATTTTTTCCAGATAATCGACATCTCTGTCTCAAGCGGCGGGTCAAGCGGACGGAAACAAAGCGTACTGTCCCCTGTTGTATTGATCAGATGATCAAAACTAAACGCATAGCCAAGTCCCTCATCGACCATTCGGGAAGCATTGTAAATCAGATTATAGGTGGCCATAATATGCAGATCAGCCGGATCCCTCTTCAGCCATTGCAGCACCTGGCCACCGTTGGACTCCTGCTGGGAGACGATCAAAGGTTGCTCCCAGAGATCCTCTCTTCGGATCACTTCCTTCTGGGCAAGAGGAGAATCCTTACGCATCAGCACACCCCAGATATCTCGAACCGGAACTTTCATGGCATGATATTTTGTCAGATCAACAGGACCAAAAACAATGCCAAAATCGATCAGTCCTCTATCAAGAGATTCCCTTACAAACACAGCATTTCCACTTGAAATATGAAACTGGATGCCAGGATAACGAGACTGCATCTGCTTTGCCGCCCGTGCAATCAGACGGATACCATCAGTCTCACCGGCACCAATATAAATATCACCGATCAGAACATCATCAGAAGCAGAGATCTCAGACTCCGTCTTCTGGACAAGTTCAAGAATTTCCTCCGCCCGCTTACGCAGAATCATACCCTCCTCCGTAAGCGTAATCCGGCGGGAACCCTTACCACCCCGAATGAAAAGCTTCTTACCAAGCTCCTCCTCCAGATTTTTAATCTGTGTAGAAAGCGTCGGCTGCGAAAGATGCAGCGACTCAGCAGCATGAACAATACTCTGCTCCCTTGCAATCGCAAGAAAATATTGAAGAACACGAAGCTCCATAAACACACTCCTCCATCACACTTACCAAATAAAATATACAATACACAAAATCTAAAACGTCCAATGAAACACTACAAATACTATA
>CAUWJP010000037.1:0-23901 GCA_963559135.1 uncultured Sellimonas sp. | reverse complement strand
GAGCACTTGACTTTTAATCAAGTTGTCCGGGGTTCGAATCCCCGCACGCTCACTATAGACAAGCAGTACTGCTTGTCTATTATTTTATACACGGCCTTGTAAAGTCTGGGTCGAACATAATATTATGCGGATGTGGCGGAACTGGCAGACGCGCCAGACTTAGGATCTGGTGTCCCCGACGTGCAGGTTCGATTCCTGTCATCCGCAGTCTAAAAAGCTCGAAGTATCGGGCTTTTTTCATTTTGTGTTGCACAGCATTTCAGATCTTATTTTTCCCTTTGTTTATTTCAAATATTTCAACATAGTTTTATGAGAGGGGCTTTGAAAACCGGCAAAGCGTAATAAAGGTATAATCAGCCTTCATTATCAATTGCTATTCAGAGGAAAGAATTTCTACATTTATTTCTTATGTATCATCTGAATAATAGCATCTTGTATAATTATATTAACGGTTAACCGGAAAATAAGCAGGAGGTAAGATGGATATGGAAAATAGAGAATTTGTGACAAAATGGGTAATTGATGTAGTGAAGAATGAATATCCGGAAGATATAGCCCTGGTTGTTTCTCATACGACTTTAAGAATAGATGATCAGGTAAAGACGGTCGGCTATTTTGTCCCGACTACAGAAAGAGGATATCATTTTGGGCGTACCTTTATTTTGGAAGGGGTAGGATTTGATATCTGGGGAATTGACTGGCAGAGATTGGAAAAATTTGCTGAGCTGGAAGAATATAATATAACTTGTCTTGCGGATGGAGAAATTCTTTATGCCAGAACCCAAGAAGATGCTGAGCGATTTAGACGATTAAAAAAGCGTCAGGAAGAAAATCTTTCAAATCCTGAGAAAATGAGGCAGTGTGCATTGAGTTCTTACGAAAAGGCAAAGAATATTTTTACGGAAATGATGTTTGCTACGATAAGCGATGCAAAAATGTGTGCAGGTTATGTACTGGATTATCTGGCTCAGGCAATAGCTTTTTCTAATCATGAATATTTCAGAAAATCTCAGACAAATCAGATTGAGGAACTTGCCGCTATGAAAAAAGTCCCAAAGAGATTTCTTGAGTTATATAGCAATGTAATTGATGAGTATGATGTAGAAATGCAAAGAAAATTGTGTCATGAAGCGGTGTGTGTTGTACGGGAGTTTCTGGAAAAGGAAAGTACTGTCGATAAAGACAACATAAATTATAATACGGACTTTCAGATGTTAGCGGACTGGTATGCGGAATTATCCTATACATGGCTGCGCATTCGATATTATTCAGGAAAGAATGATCCGGTTAAAACTTATATGTGGGGAATTTTACTTCAGCAGGAGTTGAACATTGTATGTGATGATTTTGGGATAAAGAGAATGGGGCTTATGGAACATTATAATGTGAATAGGTTAAATGAGTTTGCTGACTATGCAGATCATCTGGAAGAGGAAATACGAACTATTATTACAGAAGGTGGAGGAGAAATACACGAATATAAGAGTATGGAGGAATTTCTTCATGAGATATAGAAATGCTCGGGATATCATTCCGGATCATTTGCTTGAAGAACTGCAAAAATATGTGTCGGGAGAAACAGTGTATATTCCCCGTTCGCAGGAAAAGAAAAGATGGGGAGCAGTATCGGGAGCCCGTACCTATTATCAGGAACGGAATGAAAGAATCCGGGATAAATTTCAAAATGGGGATAGTATAGATTCGCTTGCAGATGAATTTAAATTATCTACGGATTCCATCAGAAAAATCGTATATAAAAGATGTGAGGATCATTCGGGGGTATAAAGGAAAAAATGTGACATTGAATGAGCGGCTTATAAAACAGGCGTAGGAGATACAGTTGTGTGCCTACGTCTGTTTTTACATTGATTTTACGAAAGAAATGTGCGGTTTTACATGAATTTAATGTAGATTTGACACGGATTACAGGGGCACTATGTTATTCTTTTTTTGTTGTAAAGTTTATATACTCAAACAGAAACTATAAATTGATTTTTCAGGAAAAGGGGTATATGATGAAAAGAGAAAAACGCAGTAGAAAACAGATAAAAAGCGATATGGTAGTTCGTTATTATTGTATGGAGACAAAGGTGGATGGGAATGCGAAGAGGGTATTTCGCAGTGTTCCATACAGGAACTGCCGATAGGAAAAAGGATACTGCAGAAAAGGAATGAAGGAGCGGATAGAATATATGGGAAGCGAATATATGAATCGAGAGCTTTCGTGGCTGAAATTTAATGAAAGGGTACTGGAAGAAGCGGAGGATAAATCCGTACCGCTCTGCGAGCGCTTTACTTTCGTATCGATTTATCAGACGAATCTGGACGAATTTTTCATGGTCCGGGTTGGTTCCCTGTACGACCAGACGCTACTGCCTCAGGATATCAGGGATAATAAGACGAAGATGTCCTCACAGGAGCAGATTGACGCGATACTTGCAGAGGTTAGAAAACTGAATACAAGGAAGGAAAAGGTATACAAGAAGCTGATCGAGAAGGTTGCCAAAGAAGGTGTCCGTCTGTACCGCATGGATCAGATCGAAGATGAGAAGAAGATGGAACGATTCTTCCAGTCAGAGATTCTTCCGCTGATTTCCCCGACTGTAGTCGGAAGAAGACAGCCGTTCCCGTTTTTGAAGAATAATGAAATTTATGCTGTTGTTTCTCTGACGACCAAAAGTAGTAAGAAGATACGTCTGGGAATTGTGCCGTGTACGAGCAACATTTTCCAGAGGATGATTGAGATTCCGGGAGAAAAGGGCTCTTATGTTCTTGGTGAAGATTTGATTCTTCACTTTGTATCCAAGGTATTTCCGGGATACAAGATTCAGGGTAAAGCGCTGATTCGTGTTACGAGAAACGCTGACATTGACGCAGATGCGCTCTATGACGAGGATCTGGATTATCGGGAATTTATGGCGGATCTGATGAAGCAGAGAAGAAAACTTGCCCCGATTCGCCTTGAAATGTCCGGAGATCTGGATATCGGAAGTATGCTGATGCTGGATAATTATCTGGGTCTGGAGGAGAAGTATGTGTTCCATTCCGAGGTTCCGCTGGATTTCTCTTTTGTATTCCGGATTCAGGATATGCTCAGGAAAAATGAAAGCCTGTTTTACGAAAAAAGAACCCCGCAGAAGTCACCGATGTTCCAGGACGGAAGAAGCATTATTGAGCAGATTAAAGAGGGAGATAAGCTCCTTTCCTATCCATACGAGTCGATCCGGCCGTTCTTACGCCTTCTGAATGAGGCGGCAGAGGATGAAAGCGTGGTTTCCATCAAGATGACTTTGTATCGTCTTGCAAAGCAGAGTAAGGTGATTGAGGCGCTGATTGAAGCTGCGGAGAATGGAAAGGAAGTTGTCGTGCTTGTGGAGCTTCGTGCCCGTTTTGATGAGGAAAATAATATTGAGTGGTCCCGTCGTCTGGAAAATGCCGGATGCCAGGTAATTTATGGGCTGGATGGCTATAAGGTACATTCCAAGCTTTGCCTGATCACAAGAAAGACAGATAAGCAGTTTGAGTGTATTACACAGATCGGAACCGGAAACTATAATGAAAAGACGTCCAGACTGTATACAGACCTTTCCCTGATGACAGCAAATACCGATATCGGTATCGAGGCGGCAAAGGTATTCCGTGCCCTTGCAAAAGGGGAAGTAGTGGAAGACATGCAGCATCTTCTTGTGGCGCCTCACTGTCTGCAGAACCGGGTGCTGGATATGATGGACGAGGAGATCGAACATGCCAAGAAAGGGGAGCCGGCATATATCGGAATCAAGATGAATTCCCTGACGGACAAGAAGATTATTGACAAGCTGATTGAGGCTTCCTGTGCGGGTGTGAAGATCGAGATGATAATCCGTGGAATCTGCTGTTTGGTGGCAGGAGTGAAAGGAAAGACCGAGAACATCCGTATTATCAGTATTGTAGGACGGTTTCTGGAACATTCCCGGATTTATATGTTTGGCACGAAGGAGCGGAGAAAATACTACATAGCATCTGCGGACTTTATGACAAGAAATACAGTCAAACGCGTGGAGGTTGCATCACCGGTCTATGATCCGGCCATCCAGAAAAAGCTGGAATACATTTTTGATACAATGAATCATGACAACCAGAAGGCACGTGAGATGCATGGGGACGGTATGTACTACAAGGTACATAATGAGGAAGAGCCTCTGAATTCTCAGGAGCGTTTGTACGAGGATGCATACAACAGATAGGAAATTACAGCGCCTAAACAGATAGTGCCGGGACAGTCGGATCAGAGAGTTTCTTTCTTCTTGACACGGATGGAAAAATTATGGATAATTTTATCGATATGACAGGATGAGAAAGGAAGGGAGAGGCGCGATGCTGACAGAAGAGCTTCTGAAAGATGCCCTACACTACGGGAAAGCATTTACCAAGCTGGGTATGACAGCGCAGTATATTCCACAGTTGCGGGATGTGAATAAATATTATCTCGGGGTCTGTACAATGGATCTGGACGGCAATGTGCTGGAAGCGGGAGATACGAGAATTCCGTTTACAATCCAGAGTATTTCCAAGCTGGTATCGTTGATTCTTGCGATTCGGGACTGTGGAGCGGATCATCTTTTCCATGAAAAGGTTGGTGTGGAGCCGACTGGAGATCCGTTCAATTCCATCGTAAAACTGGAGACAAAGACCCGTCCGTTTAATCCGTTTATTAATGCGGGAGCCATTACTGTGGCAAGCTGCATCAAAGGAAAGGATGCAGATGAGAAATTTGAACGTTTTCTGGAATTTACGAGGAAACTCTGCAACAACGAGGAAATTAGTCTGAACCAGGCTGTTTACGAATCTGAGCGGGAGACAGGAGACCGGAACCGGGCTTTGGCGTATTATCTGAAAGCATCCGGGATTCTAGAGGGCGATGTGGAAGAGTGCCTGGACTTTTATTTCCGGATGTGTTCGGTCAATGTGACCGCTCACGATATTGCGTATATGAGTCTGGTGCTTGCTAATCATGGTGTGGATCCGATGGATCAGGAAGAGTTGATCGAGCCACAGTATGCGAAAGCGATTCGTGCGTTGATGTTGACATGCGGGATGTATGATGGTTCCGGCGAATTTGCCATGACAGTTGGATTCCCGGCAAAAAGTGGTGTCGGAGGCGGAATTGCAGTTCCGCTTGTGGATCGGATGGGGATCGGCGTATTCGGCCCGGCCCTGGATGAAAAGGGAAATAGTGCCGGAGGAATTAAGATTTTGGAATACTTGTCAAACAAGATGGGGATTTCACTGTTTTAGACAATAGAAGAAGTGGAATGAAGAATGAGAGCGTGATGTGTGAAAACCATGACGCTCTTTTTGTGTAAAATGTACAAAAATTCGCAAAACATATAATAATCAATTAAATAAAATGAAAACATGATATAATTGAAACAATAGAATGACTATTTTCTTTTGAAAGGAGGGAAAAGTATGAGAAGCAAAAGGAAATGGAGACGGATATGGGTTCTGACACTTATGATGGCAGTTCTTCTGGCAGGATGTCAGTCCGAGGATAAGACGATAAAAGAAAAGGAGACAGATCAAAAGAAAACCGAAGTCAGGGAAGAAGAAGTGAACGCGGAGGCGAAGGCAGTGATTGAGGCCATGATGACAGGGCCGAATGGAGATCTTCTGTTCACACCGTCCGTAATGGGAGAAGGAGTGGACGTTGAGCAGGTGCAGGAGAATGCGGGAGAAACAGCAGGAGAGAATGCTTCTGTCATGAAAAACTGGGAAGATAAGATCGGAGACTATTTTACAGAAAACGGAATGCAGGATTTTCTCACTTCAGGACCGGCTGTGAAATTCCTCCTGGTGGCAGAGGAGGAAGGAACGGAGCTTCAAGTAAAGGAGATAACACTGGAAGACAGAAGTGAATATACAGAGACTGTTCACGTCCAGTATATGCAGGGAGGCAGAACGGAGGAAGCAAGATTTACATTTACCCGCGATTCAGACGGGAAAATCACTCAGGTGACGGAAGATGAAGGATTGGCGGCAACGCAGATGCGGATTTATGAACCAAGAGAAATCAGCCAGGAAGATTTCCTTTCTGCCTATGCAAAGCAGGCAGGTATCCCCGTAGAAGAAGCACCAGCCGAGGTAGAAAACCAGCATAAGATTCTTCGAGCATACTACGGCATAAATGTAGAAGAGTGCAATATTGTATACGAAGAACGGATGAAAGATAAGAATGTCGGGGATGATCTGATTCTGACAGCTACGATTTACACAGAAATGCTGGTAGATAAAGAGAGCGGAGAGTATGTATCGTATGGTGTAGCGGCATCGACAGAAACACAGCTTCGAGGTGATATTGAAGGAATGAGCAGCTGTAATCTATCATCGGGGGCGTGGACGGAACAGAACGGGACAGTTCACGTTTCCGTCAATGGTCAGGCAATATTCCAGACAGATGGGACAAGAGAATTTACGAAGAAGGATATAGAAAAGATGGCAGAAAACAGCTATCGGTACGACGTCAGTGATACAATCGTATTCACTTATCCTTTATAATTAATAAAATAAAAAACGGGGATGCATGAAGCATCCCCGAGATTTTTGTAATTAAATGGTATCACCACGTTTGATATAACCAGGGTTATCCGGCGTACCAATCAGATTGGAAACATGGCAGATGTTGGAATTTTTGTCTACGACATAATTTTCTATCGTAATATCCTTGCCGATGGATGCACCAGGAAGGATTACGCTGTTTTGTACAACGGCGCCTTTTTTCACTACGCAACCACGTCCGATTACGGAATTTTCAACGGTTCCTTCGATCAGACAGCCATTGGAGACAACAGAATTCTTTACAGAAGCTGTCTCGAAGTACTGTGTCGGGCAGGAATCGTTTGTTCTTGTATAAATCGGCCAGTTCTTTTCAAAGAGACTCAATGCCGCTTTGGAATCGATCAGGTCGATATTTGCGTTGTAATAGCTCTTGAAGTCTGTGATGGAAGCAAAGAATCCATGGTGGGAAACTCCACGTACATCCAGTTCGCCGCATTCAAAATTAACGATCTGGGATAAGGTGTAAATGGAGGAGAGCTTTTTAGCTTTGGCAATCAGTTCCAGGAAAAGCTCTTTCTTCATAACGTATGTATCCATGAAGATGTTACGGTTCTTTGCGTTTCCGTTATTCGGCTCGATAGAGAGAACACCTTTCTGTTTGTTCAGATTCAGAATATCACATTTTAAGAACTCTTCTTTTGCTGTGTCTACCGTATGATAGAGCAACGTGATATCAGCTCCGGAATCGATGTGATTTTGAAGCAGGGTGTCGAAGTTCTGAGAATAAACCATGTAGCTTGGCGCAAGGATCACATATGGATACGGAGTGTCTTCGATGCATTCCAGGTTTTCACGATATGCCGCAATATCGGTATTGTATACATCATTTTCACCGTTGTACTCGGAGAACAGTGTGAGAAGTTTGCCTCTCTTGGAGTTCAGGTTGTAATGACGTCCTGTTCCAAGGTGTTCTACCAGTGAACGAGGTTTTCTTCTGATATATACATGAATGTGATCAATCCCACTGTTTGTCATGTTTGAAATCGGAAAATCGATAACGCGGTATCTTCCGAGGAAGGAGAATGCTCCGATCGGACGGTATACAGTCATCCCGTCAACGCCGATATGATTTCCGGCAAAATTTACAATTCCAAATGCTCTGCTCATATTACTCAGCCCCCTTTACGTTTTTCGCCACTAATTCGATGTGCTCGCTGTCAGCACTTCCGACAACAGCATCTTTTCCGATTTTAACGCCGTCCGCAACAAGAGAGCGGATTACAGTTGCACCTTCTGCGACTTCTGCATCTGGCATGAGAACGCTGTCAATAACTTTGGCACCGGCACCGATCCGTGCACCTGTAAACAGAACAGAATTTTTAACCATTCCGTCGATCAAACAACCCTGAGTGATGAATGCACGCTGAATATCTGCGTCAGGACCTACATAATGAGGGAGTGTTGTTACGTCTTCAGTATAGATCTTCCAGGAAGAATCATTCAGATCAAGTTCATTGTGAGCATCAAGAAGATCCATATTTGCTTCCCAGAGAGAATCAATAGTTCCGACATCTTTCCAGTAGCCTTTGAATTTATAAGCGTACAGACGCTTATCATCAACAAGAAGCTGAGGGATAATATCCTTTCCAAAATCGTGGTTGGAATCAGGATCCTTTGCATCGGCAATCAGCATTTTGCGTAACAGCTTCCAGTTAAAGATATAGATACCCATGGAAGCGAGTGTGCTCTTTGGATGCTCCGGTTTTTCTTCAAATTCGTAAATACGTCCGGTCTCATCTGTATTCATGATACCGAAACGGCTTGCTTCTTTTAATGGTACTTCAATTATGGCAATCGTCGCATCGGCATTACATTCTTTGTGGTAAGCCAACATCTTTGCATAGTTCATCTTGTAGATGTGGTCTCCAGAAAGGATCAGAAGATATTCCGGAGAAAAAGTGTCGATAAAATCGATGTTCTGTGAAATCGCATCAGCGGTTCCCCTGTAAACATCCAAGTTCGCATCGGCTTTTTCACGAGGTGGCAGTACATAAACACCGCTGTTTTTTGCATCAAGTCCCCAGCGGCGACCTGCTGCAACGTAACTGTTCAGAAGAATTGATTCGTACTGTGTTAAAACCCCTACAGTATCAATGCCGCTGTTTGCACAGTTGCTTAAAGGGAAATCGATGATACGGTATTTTCCACCATATGAAACGGCAGGTTTTGCTACTTTTGTGGTAAGTTCGTGCAAACGAGTACCTCTCCCGCCAGCCAAAATCATTGCTAACATACTGTTTTGCTTCATTGTGAGTCCTCCCTTTTCTTTTGCTCTGAAACTATTATACAATTTTATTGGAATTCTTTCCATAATTTTGTGCAAATAAATGAAAAAAATGTTGAAGAGTTATGAAAAAACACTGTCGAAATAGTTGGCCACCTGAATTATTTGTGCAGGTTTCCTTGAGAGAGAAAATGAAGGGGATATAATGACTATGAATGGACTTCGAGAGTTTTTAATGGATTTGTTGGAAAGGAAAAGTAAAATGAAAATACCAAATATTAAGACGCTGGGACTTCTGGTGCTGTCATGTATACTTTGCAGTGTGGCAGTCAACTGGATCGCAATCCCGAATGAATTTGTAGTAACAGGTATGACCGGATTTTCCATGACAATTGCAGAATTTACAGGTATCAATTATGCGGTGGTGAATTACGGGCTGACCCTTTTGATTCTAATTGTAACGTATGTTACCCTTGGAAAGCAGGATGTAGCAAATATTATCTGTCTGTCCATTCTTTATCCGACAATTTTGTGGGTGATGAACTATATTAATGTGGAAATTGTTTTTGAGGAAAAACTTGTTGCCATCGGAGCCTACGGGATTTTGTATGGAGCGGGGGCTGGAATTCCGTATAGAATGGGATTTTCTTACGGGGGATCTGATACGATTGCTAAAGTACTGAAAAAGAAAGTGTTTCCGGCTGTAGAATTCAAGCAGATCCTTCTGGCTATTGAGGTATTTATTCGTATCGTTATGCTGTTTGCATTTTCGCTTGATATCGTGGCATATACGTTTGTGGCACAACTGATTTATGTCTGGTGCATGAATTATATCGTATTTCAGATCGGGCCGGATCTGTATGAGATCCAGATTATTGGAATTAATCTGGATGGAATTGAAGAGTTTGTCATAGAGAAAATCAAAAAGAGCGTGACAATCAGCAAGGTTACGGGAGGATATTCCGGAGAAGAAAAGATACAGATGGACTGTGTATGCAGTTCCAAGGACTACGTCAGACTGAGAAAATTTCTCAGAGAATCCGGATATGACTGTTTTATCAAGGTCTTCCCGTTGCTACATGTATTCGGTCGAAATGAAGAGTTTCACAGTCTGTACGACGAAAATCTGGAATAAAGAAAATCAGGCAGGACAATGCATAAAATAAAAGAAAAACCGATAAAGTGTCATATAGCCATGTGAACCGGGAGGGAGAAAAATGGAAGTACACTTACTTGGACTTTTGTCGGAATACGGATATTTTGGAATGTTCCTGCTGATTATGATTGAAAATATTTTTCCTCCGATTCCGTCTGAAGTAGTGCTGTCTTTCGGCGGATTTCTGACAGAACATACAGATCTGAATATACAGGGTATGCTCATCGCGGCGACGGCAGGATCACTGGCAGGGGCGGTGATTTTGTACTGGGCAGGAAGAATCATACCACTCGATCGGTTGGACCATGTTCTGTCAAACCGGTGGATCAGGAAAGCAGGATTCAAAGAAGGAGACATCAAAAAGACACTGAAATGGTTTGACAGGCACGAAAACAAAGCAGTCCTCCTCGGAAGATGCGTACCTGTTATACGAAGCCTGATCTCCATACCGGCAGGCATGTCCAGAATGCCCTTTGCACAATTCCTGTGCTACACTGCCATAGGAAGCGGGATCTGGAATCTGCTCCTTCTTGGCCTTGGGAAAAAAGCAGGAAGCTCCTGGTATAAAATCACACAGATCTTTGACCAGTACCAGACAGCTATCATTACACTGATTGTGGCGGCAGCCATCTTCTTTATTGCATACAGATTAAGTACAACAGAAAGAAAAGACTGATTTTTTTCATTGGGGACGTGTTCCGGTGCATCGGAACACGTCCCCAATATTGACATTGATAAATGGTGAGCATACAATAGTTGTATATACAAGAGTTTGGAGGTGTGGGATGTGCTGAGGCGAATTTTTTCTTATATGGGGAAGTATAAGAAATATGCAGTTCTGGCGATTGTGTGTGTGACAGCGGAGGCGTTGTTTGAGTTGATCGTGCCGTTGATTATGGCTGATCTGATCGATGTCGGTGTGGTGAACGGAGACAGGCAGTACATTTACAGAAAGGGATTTCAGATGGTCATTTGTGCGCTGTTTGCGTTGATTCTGGGGATCGGGAGTTCGCGGTTTTCGGCTCTTGCGGGGCAGGGACTTGGAGCGGAGCTGAGGAAGGCGGAGTATGAGAGTCTTCAGGGGTTTTCATTTTCTAATATCGACCATTTCCGGGTGTCGTCGATTGTGACGAGGCTGACGAGCGATGTGACAAATATCCAGAATTCGGTGTCTACCGGACTTCGTCCATTCTGCCGGGGACCGGTGATGCTGGTGGCGGCGACAGCAGTGGCATTTTCATTGAATGGAAGGCTTGCGTTTGTGTTTCTGGTGGCACTCCCGATTCTTGCGGTATTACTGTTTTCCATTGTGAGCCATGTTCAGCCGTTGTATACGAAGATGCAGACAGCTATCGATATGGTGAATCGGATTATTCAGGAGAATCTGACGGCGATCCGGGTTGTAAAGGCGTATGTCAAAGGGGAGTATGAGACGGAGAAGTTTGACGAGGTCAATCTCAATCTGAAAACCCAGTCGGAGAAAGCGTTTCGTTTGGCGGCGCTGAACATGCCGGCCATGCAGATTGTGATGTACGGTACGATTCTGAGTATTTTATGGTTTGGGGGAAGGATGATTCAGGTCGGCAAAATGCAGGTCGGGGAACTGACGGGCTTTTTAAGTTATGTCATGCAGATACTGAATTCGCTGATGATGATTTCTAATGTGTTTCTGATGATGACCCGTTCGATGGCATCGGGAAACAGGATTCTGGAGATCATTGATGAGGAGGTGGATATTACTGACCGGGAGGCGGAAGATCACAAAGTGGAGCGCGGGGAGGTCGAGTTTGACCATGTCTACTTTCAATATAGGAAGGATGCACCGGAATATATTCTGTCGGATGTGTCCTTGAAAATACCGGCGGGCAGTACGTTTGGAATTATCGGACAGACCGGGGCGGCAAAATCAACGCTGATTCAATTGATTCCTCGTCTTTATGATGCGACGAAAGGGGAGGTACGGATCGATGGAATTCCGGTGAAAAAATACAAGGTGGAGCATCTGCGGGATGCGATTGCCGTGGTGCTTCAGAAGAATACGCTTTTCTCGGGTACGTTGATCGAGAACCTGCGCTGGGGCAAGGAAGATGCCACGATGGAAGAGATTGAACAGGCATGTCGGATTGCCTGTGCGGATGAGTTTATTGATCGGCTTGCAGACGGTTATGAGACGGAGATGGGACAGGGTGGTGTCAATGTGTCCGGTGGACAGAAGCAGCGGCTCTGTATTGCGCGGGCGATTTTGAAGCGGCCCAAGGTACTGATTCTGGATGACTCGACGAGTGCCGTGGATACGGCGACGGAGGCGAAAATCCGAACAATGCTAAAAGAAGAGCTTCCGGATATGACGAAGATCATCATAGCCCAGAGAATTTCCTCTGTGTGCCATGCAGATCAGATCCTGATTCTGGATGACGGGAAGGTGTCGGATATCGGCACCCATGAGGAGCTTCTGAAAAGAAACGAAATCTATCAGGAAATTTATGAATCTCAAAAGGAAGGAGCGGAGCTTTAATGGCAAGATATCTGGGATATAAAAGACCAAAAGATCTAAAGCGGACGATGGGGCATCTGATGCACTATCTTGGCGGACATAAGTGGATGTTCCTTCTGGTGGCGGTGCTTGTGCTGAGCAGTACCGGGGCTAATATTCTGGGAACGTATCTACTGAAACCGGTTATCAATGAATTCATTCTTCCGGGGGATGTGAAAGGACTTCTGAAGGCGGTAGCGGGCATGGCGGCTCTTTACCTGTTCGGTGTGGCGGCAACCTTTGGTTATAACCAGCTGATGGTTATCACGGCACAGAAGGTCATCAAGGAAATCCGGCAGGATCTTTTTGCTCATGTGCAGAAGCTTCCATTGAAATATTTTGATGCCCATACCCACGGAGAGTTGATGAGCCGGTTTACGAATGATGTAGACACGGTGCAGGAGGCGATGAACAGCAGCTTTGCCATGCTGATTCAGAGTTTTCTCATGCTGACAGGAACGATTACCATGATGCTGGTATTAAGTGTCAGGCTGACTTTGATCGTTGTGGTATTCCTGCTTCTGATGGCTGTATTTATCAAGTTTAACGGCAGCAGAAGCAGGAAATACTTTACAAGACAGCAGGAGGAGATCGGAAAGATCAATGGATTTGTAGAAGAGATGGCGGCAGGTCAGAAGGTGGAGAAAGTGTTCAATCACGAGAAGGCAGATTTCAAGAAGTTTTGTGAGATGAATGAAAATCTTCGTAGAGAATCAACGAATGCCCTGACCTTTGCAGGTATGATGGTGCCGACGATAGTGAGCCTTTCTTTTGTGAATTATGCAGTCTCGGCCTGTGTGGGAGGGCTCTTTGCCCTGTCCGGTTTGTTGGATATCGGAAGTCTTTCTTCCTATCTTGTCTATGTGCGCCAGAGTGCCATGCCGATGAACCAGTTTACACAGCAGGTGAATTTCCTGCTGGCGGCTCTTTCGGGTGCGGAGCGGATTTTTCAGATGATGGAGGAAGAACCGGAAATCGATGAAGGACACATTACCCTCTGCAATGTAAGAAGAGAAGAAGAGACTCTGGTGGAATGTGAGGAGAAGACCGGAGAATACGCATGGAGAGAAGAGAAGGAAGATCAGGTGGTGTTCACACCACTGAAAGGTGAGGTGCGTTTTGACAACGTAATATTTTCTTATGTGCCGAATAAGCGGATTTTAAACGGGATTTCGCTTTATGCAAAGCCGGGACAGAAGATTGCTTTTGTGGGTTCGACCGGAGCGGGCAAGACGACGATTGTCAATCTGATTAACCGGTTTTATGAGATTGAAAGCGGAGTGATCACGTATGACGGGATTGACATCCGGAAGATCCGAAAGGATGATCTGCGCCGATCCCTTGCCATGGTCATTCAGGATACCCATCTGTTTACCGGAACGATTGCAGACAATATCCGGTACGGAGATCAGGGAATTACGGATGAGGAAGTGCGTGAGGCGGCAAGGATCGCCAATGCGGATTCCTTTATCCGGAAGCTTCCAAAAGGATATGACACGATGCTTTACGGGGATGGAAGTAATCTTTCCCAGGGCCAACGGCAGCTCCTTTCCATTGCGCGGGCAGCGGCTGTCAAGCCGCCGGTTCTTGTACTGGATGAGGCAACCAGTTCCATCGATACCAGAACCGAGCGTCTGATTGAAAAGGGAATGGATGCCATCATGGAAGGGAGGAGTGTGTTCGTCATCGCCCATCGTCTTTCTACGGTACGCAATTCCAAGGCGATTATGGTACTGGAAAAGGGTGAAATCATTGAGCGGGGAAATCACGAGGAACTTCTGGAACAGAAAGGCCGGTATTATCAGCTTTATACAGGACAGTTTGAACTGGAGTAGATGAAAAATGGAAAAAAGTAAGATCAGAGAATTATGGTTTCAGGTAAATGCAGCGAGAAGAGCGGTGCTCAGACCGTATTTTCAGGAAATTGGACTGAAAGTGGGGCAGGGGCAGCCAAGAATTTTGAATTCTCTTAGAAAATATGGTACTATGACACAAAGAGAACTTGCGGACAGATGCTTTGTGGATGTCACGACGATTTCCAGGACGGTAGACCGGCTTGTAAAAGCGGGGCTTCTGAAAAAGGAGGTTGATCCGGCCTGTCGCAGATCCTGTCTGATCAGCCTGACCGAGGAGGGAAGGGAAAAGGCAGAGCAGGTGAAGGAGATTTTTGAAAAGGGGGATGAGATCTGGTGGGAAGCGTTTGACGAGGAAGAGCTGGATGCTTTTTATCGTCAGCTTCAGAAGATGGAAGAAAGTCTGAAAGGAGAACGGACAAAATGAAAACGCTTTATACAAGATGGGGAAAAGACCTGGACACGGAGCATGTCCTTTCAGAGTATCCGAGACCTTTGATGCAGAGAAAAAGCTATATCAACCTGAATGGGTACTGGGATTACAGGATTTGCAGGGAATTCAAAAAACGTCCGCCGGCTTCCTATGAGGGGAAGATTCTGGTCCCGTTTTCACCGGAGAGTGTTCTGTCCGGTGTGAACCGGAGACTTCGTCCGGAAGAGACGCTCTGGTATCATCGAACGTTTGAAAATCCGGCGCAGTCTGGTGAACGTCTTTTGCTGCATTTTGGTGCAGTCGATCAGATGTGTGTTGTATATATAAACGGACGGCGTGCCGGATGCCATAAAGGAGGGTATCTCCCTTTTACAATCGATATTACGCGGTATCTGAAAGAAGGGGTAAATGCCCTCTGTATCCGGGTGCGCGATGTATCGGATCAAAGATGGCATGCAAAGGGAAAGCAGAAAATTCAAAAAGGCGGCATGTTCTATACGGCTCAGAGCGGAATCTGGCAGACGGTATGGATGGAGGCAGTGCCTCATAATTATATCGAGGAGATCAAGTGTCGGCCCTTTTATGACACCGGTGAAGTGGAGATTACCGTTTTTGCAAATGTAGCGAAGAAGGTAAAGATCATTCTGGAGGGAAGAGCCTGTGAGGGCAGAACGAATGAACCCGTCCGGATCCGATTAAGAGGAAAGCGAAGTTGGACACCATGGGATCCGTATTTGCATGAGTTTGAAGTACGGATGGGGAAAGATAAGGTAAAAAGCTACTTTGCGATGCGGTGCATCACGGTAGAAAAGGATCCGAAAGGAATTCCAAGAATCTGCCTGAATCACGAAGTCCTGTTTCAAAGAGGGCTTCTGGATCAGGGATACTGGCCGGATGGGCTTTACACAGCGCCGTCTGATGAGGCGATGATTTTTGATATCAGTCAGGCGAAAAATCTCGGCTACAACATGATTAGGAAGCACTGCAAAATCGAGCCTCAGCGCTGGTACTACCATTGTGACCGCCTGGGAATGCTGGTGTGGCAGGATATGATCAACGGAGGAGAAGCGTACCATCACTGGTATGTGACCTACGGGGCGACTGCCATGAGTATCTGGCATATTCCGGTCACGGACAAGGTAAGACGGCTTTTGTCAAGGAAGAATGAAAAGGGACGGACAGAGTTTGAACATGAGATGAGGCAGACAGTGCGTGCACTTTACGGGCATCCGTCCATCGTCCTTTGGACACTGTTTAACGAAGGCTGGGGACAGTTTGATACGAGAAGGCTTACAAAGGAATTAAAACGTCTGGATCCGACCCGTCTTGTAGACTCGGCCAGCGGCTGGTTTGACCAGAGATGCGGGGACGTACGGAGTACTCACAACTATTTCTTCCGGCTGGGAGTGAAGACGGAGAAAGAGCGAGCGTCTATACTTTCGGAATTTGGAGGGTTTTCTATGAGAGAAAAAGGGCACAGCGCGTGTCCGGCAATATACGGATATCGGATTTTCCCCGGAAAGAAGAGCTTGCACCATGCCTATGAAAAAATCTGGGAAGAGGTCAGAAAACTGGAGCGAAAGGGGTTGTGTGCGGCTGTCTACACGCAGCTTTCGGATATTGAGGAAGAAGTAAACGGTCTGTGGACCTATGACAGGGAAGTATTAAAAATCAAGGATTAGAAGGAGGAACATACTGATGAGGATCATCAATTTTGGATCTCTGAATCTGGATTACACCTACACGGTGGACCATATTGTGGAGCCGGGGGAGACACTGGACACAGTGGAGAGAAAGATTTTCTGCGGCGGCAAAGGGCTGAATCAGTCCATCGCCCTGGCAAGGGCCGGACTGGAAGTTCACCATGCCGGAATGATCGGAGAAGATGGAGAGATGCTGGTGGATCTTTGCCGGAAGGAAAATATTCATACGCATTATATATGGAAAGTTCCGGGACCGTCGGGACATACGATCATCCAGGTGGATGAAAACGGACAGAACTGTATTCTTTTGTACGGAGGAGCAAACCGGAAATTTACAAAAAATTATATCGATGAAGTGCTGGCGGATTTCAGCGAAGAGGATATCGTCCTTGTGCAGAATGAGATTAATCTGGTGGACTATGTCATCGAAGCGGCCAGAAAAAAGAAGATGCGGATCATCCTGAATCCGTCTCCGTATAATGAGCAGCTTAAATCCTGCGATCTTGGTAAAGTAAACCTCTTCCTTGTCAATGAGATTGAAGGCGCGCAGATGACAGGAAAAGAAGAATTAGGAGAGATTCTGGATACTTTGGCTGAAAAATATCCGAAAGCGGGGATCGTGATGACGCTTGGCGAAGACGGATGTGTGTATCAGGATGCATCGAGACGATTTTTCCAGGACAGCTTCCGTGTTCCGGTGATGGATACGACCGGGGCAGGAGATACATTTACCGGATACTTCATCGCCGGACTTGTATCCGGAATGGATGTAAGAGAATGTCTGATGGTGGCATCCAGAGCGGCGGCCATTGCGGTTACAAGACCGGGGGCGGCAGCATCGATCCCGACAAAACAGGAGGTCAGGGAAATCGATCTGGATTTTGAAAGACCGCAGAAACACGAGACAGAAGAGTAAGAATAAAAGAGCTTTGCAAAGCACCGGAAACGGGCCGAGCAAAGCTCTTTTTGTTCACTAAAGAAAGTTCTTAGGGATCAGTCTTTGTCAAGTTTGGAAAGAACATCCAGGATCGCTATATCGATCTTCCGGTCACGGTAATAGTATTCACGGTCATGTTCTCCTACTTCACGCAGTACCCGGCACGGATTTCCGACAGCCACTACGCCTGCAGGGATGTCTTTTGTGACAATACTGCCAGCTCCGATGACGGTATTGTCCCCGATCGTCACGCCTGGAAGGATGACGCATCCTGCGCCAAGCCATACATTCTTTCCAATATGTACATCCATATTGTACTGCATCTCCAGATACCGAAGATTCGGCTCTATCGGATGCCCCGCGGTTGCGATGGTGACATTTGGCCCGATCATGGTCTTGCTGCCGACATAAATATGTCCGTCGTCAACGAGAGTCAGATTAAAATTAGCGTAGACATGATCTCCGAAATGTGTATGATATCCTCCCCAATTGGAACGAAGAGGAGGCTCGATATAGCATCCCTCACCCATTTCGGCAAACATATCCTTGAGCATTTTGGCTCTCAGTTCCTGATCATGCGGTCTTGTCTGGTTATAATCATACAGCTTTTCCAGACAGTCAAACTGTTTCTCCATAATCTCAGGGTCGGATGGAAGATAAAGAAGTCCTTCTTCCATTCTTTTTGCGGACTCCTGAGAGTCCATCTGTAATTCCTCTGCAAATTCCATGCTGCTTCCTCCTTCTTTTTCCCTCTGATATCCTCTACTATAGTATATTCCAGGTCTGGTGGCAAGGGAGGGTGTTTCTTTTTTTCATCACAGTTTTGGCACAGAATAGACACAATTTCCTGATAAGGTATTGCATAGACTAAAACAGAGGAGGGAAGTACATTGATCGAAGTCAACGGATTAGTGAAAAAGTACGGCAGTCATACTGCTGTGGATCATCTGAACTTTCGAATAGAAAAGGGGCATATTTATGGACTGCTTGGCCCAAACGGAGCCGGAAAGTCCACCACCATGAATATCATGACCGGCTATCTTGGGGCAACCGAAGGGGAAGTTCTGATCAATGGGCATGATATCTTGAAAGAGCCGGAATTGGCAAAAAAATCTGTCGGATATCTTCCGGAGATTCCGCCGCTTTATATGGACATGAAAGTGCAGGAGTATCTGATGTTTGCGGCAGAGCTGAAAAAGGTAAAGAAATCAGACAGAAAAGCCGAAGTCAAAAAAATTATGAAGATGGTTAAGATCTACGATGTTAGGGAAAGGCTGATTAAGAATTTATCAAAAGGATACCGTCAGAGAGTGGGGTTAGCACAGGCGGTGCTTGGATTCCCGGAGACGATTATTCTGGATGAGCCGACAGTCGGACTGGACCCGAAACAGATCATCGAAATCAGAGAGTTAATCAGGGAGCTTTCAAAAGATCATACGGTCATTTTAAGCTCCCATATTCTTGCGGAGATCCGGGAAGTGTGTGACTACATTATTATCATTTCCCAGGGGAAACTAGTGGCAAGCGATACGCCGGAAAATCTGGAAAAGAAATTTTCCGGATATGCGCCGACCGAGATCGAGACAAGACTGCTTCCGGAGAAAACCGAAGAGATTCTCTCACAGATTCCTGGAATTCAGAAAGTCAGTTATCTGCCATCCGATCCTGGAATTACCCGGGCGGTCATTGAGACAAAAGAGGATGTTGACATCCGGGAGGAGATTTTCCGTGCCTTTGCAAGAGAAGACAGCGCGCTGCTCTCCATGTACAGAAAACAGAATACACTGGAGGACATCTTCCTTCAGCTGACTCAGGAAGGAGGACGTCCACATGCTGGCAATCTATAAGCGTGAGTTTAAGTCGTATTTTTATTCCATGACGGGGAGTATTTTTATCGCCTTTCTGACTTTTATGACAGGTATCTACTTCATGGCGTACAATTTAAACAGAGGGTATCCGTATTTTTCCTATTCGCTGGAAGGAGTTATGTTTATTTTCCTTGTGGCGGTTCCGATCCTTACGATGCGTAGCTTTTCCGAAGAAAGGAGAAGCCGGAGCGACCAGCTGCTTTTGACATCTCCGGTAAGCGTAGGAAAGATGGTCATGGGAAAATACCTTGCCATGGTGACGGTATTTCTGATTCCGTGCGTACTGTTCTGTGCGTATCCGCTGATTATCAGTACACAGGGAACTGCTTACTTTAAGAACGATTATGCATCAATTCTGGTATTCTTCCTACTTGGATGCGTGTATATTGCCATCGGAAGCTTTATCTCCGCTATGACGGAGAGCCAGATTATTGCGGCCATTGGAACATTCGGTGTTCTGATGGTGATCTATCTGTGGGATGGACTGTTAGGTTTCCTTCCATCTTCCGCATTTGGAGGAATGGCAGGAATCTGGATGATCCTGACACTTTGCGTGCTGTTTATTTACAATATGACGAAAAACGGCGTGCTGAGTATTGGGATTGAGGGCATCGGTACGATTGCTCTTATTGTGATCTATGTCGTAAACTCTTCCTTATATGAAGGAATTCTTTCTACAATCTTTGAAAAGTTTGCACTCGTTTCGACTTTTACCAGTGTAGCAGAAAATAATCTTCTGGACATTGGAGGGATTGTGATGTATTTGACTCTGATCGGGGCATTTTTATTCCTGACCGTTCAGTCAATACAGAAAAGAAGATTCAGTTAGGAGGGTAAGACATGAAGAAATTGATGAAAAAATTCCGAAGTCTTCAGACCCGCTATGGATTTTACAGTGTGGGTATGATCGCGGTTGTCATCGTGATTGCAGTTGTTATCAATCTGATTGTCGGACAGCTCCCGGAGAAGTTCAGACAGGTTGATGTCAGCAACAAAAATATTTACGGAATTTCCAAGACATCCAGAAACCTTTTGAAAGATCTGGAATACGATATCAAGTTTACGGTATATGCAGATAAATCATCCACGGATGAGAGAATCAAAACATTCCTGGAACGGTATACTGCTCTGACCGATAAGATTAGTGTAGAGTGGATCAATCCGGTAGATCATCCGCAGGCTCTTCAGGAAAATGAGGATGCCCAGTCCAACTCCATTGTCGTATCCTGTGAGGAAACCGGAAAATCCACGACAGTTCCGTTTACGGATATTGTTGTAGAGGATTACAGCTCCTACTATACGACAGGATCTACCTCTGAATCCGAGTTTGATGCGGACGGCCAGTTAACAAGTGCGATCAATCAGATTACAACGGATGTATCAAAGAAAATCTACTATACAACGGGACATGGGGAGACGACCTTATCTACTTCTCTGAGCGACGAACTGGAAAAATCCAGTGTCACGACAGAAGAGCTGAATCTTCTGATGGTAGAAGAGATCCCGTCAGACTGTGATCTGATCCTGATTGATGCTCCGACAAGTGACATTTCCGAGCAGGAAAAAACGATGTTGCTCAATTATATGACAGAGGGAGGCAAGGTTATCTACGTGATGGGCGATGCTTCCACGGAGACACCGAACCTGAATGCGTTTATGGAGCAGTACGGAATGACAAAGACGGACGGATACATTGCGGATATGCAGCGGTGCTATCAGGGCAACTATTATTATATCTTCCCTGAAATTTCCGCATCGGGAGATCTGGGAGACGGTCTGGAAAGTGAAATGGTGCTTCTTGTGAATTCAGCCGGATTTACCGTACAGGAGGATTTAAGAGATACACTTTCTGTGACACAGGTAATGACGACATCTTCCGACGGCTACGCAGTGACAGAGGACGCTCAGACACAGGGAGAATATACACTTGCAGCAGTAGCGGAGGAAGATGACGCGAAGCTGACTGTGCTCGCTTCGGAGAGCATGATCAATTCCCAGATTACGGAGTACTTCTCCAATCTGGACAATACAAGACTGTTCCTCAACCTCGTTATGAACAATTTTGATGATGTGGAAAATCTTTCCATTGAGGCAAAGAGCCTGTCCGCAGAGTTGAATACAGTACAGCATGCAGGTGCCATCAGTACGGCGCTGATCTTTGGTGTGCCGGCGGTTGTTCTGATCGGAGGATTTGTAATCTGGATGAAACGTAGAAAAGCATAGGGAGTGGACAGATGAAACAGAAAAAAGGACTTATCATACTTCTGGCGGTTCTTCTCGTACTCTGTATTGTGTACTTTGCGCTTAGAAGCTACAATCAGAGCCAGAAAGAGGCGGAACAGGCCAAAGCTGAGGCGGAGGAAATCCAGGTGGTGGATATCGAAAATCCGGTGGAGATCACCTATTCTTCCGAAGATGGAAGCAGTGTATCCCTTGTAAAAGAGGATGATACCTGGCATCTGAAAGACGATACAGAGACGGCCCTTGTGCAGGATACGATTGAAAATATTGCAGACACCGTGTCCGATGTACAGGCCGAACGACAGATCGAAGATCCGGATTCACTGGAAAGTTATGGGCTGGATTCCCCTGCTTATACCATTACAGTGACAGGAGAGGATGGTACGACGGAAACCATCTATATCGGAGATGGAGCAGATTCTGACTATTACATGACAGCAGGAGACAAGGAAAATGTGTATACGGTATCATCTTCCCTTCCGAATGTACTGGAGATGAACACGGAGAATCTGAAAGAGACTGAGACGGAGGATACAGAATCTACAGAAGATGACTCTTCCGCGGATGACGCTACCTCTTCCGATGGCAGCACTTCGGATGATGGAAGCACAGATTCCGAAAGTGATTCTGCAGAAGAATAGAAAAATATTTTTAATAAAGAGATAATAGCGGGCAGTAGAAGACGCCTGCTATTATTTTTTATCCAGTACTTGACATAATCAAGTAGTAGGTATAGTATAATAACAGAAGGAGTGATGGAATGAATCCACAGTTTAAAAAAGGTGTTCTGGAACTGATTGTTTTAGAATCGGTCCGGAACCGGGATATGTACGGATATGAACTGGTGACAGAAGTATCCAAGGTCATTGACGTAAATGAAGGGACGATTTACCCGCTCCTGAAACGATTGACAAATGAACATTATTTCGAGACCTATCTGAGTGAGTCCACAGAGGGACCGCCCAGAAAGTATTATCATCTGACCGCGGCAGGGATTCTGCACCGTGATCAGCTGGAAGCAGAGTGGAATGAGTTTCAGGATCGGGTCTGCCGTTTCTTAAAGGAGGGAAAGCATGAATAAAGAAGGGTTTTTAAAAGAATTAAGGGAACATTTAAGAGTGCTGGAGGAGAGGGAGCAGGAAGATATTATAGATGAATATGCGCAGCACATTGATTTGAAGATGAAAAGCGGGCTCAGTGAGGAAGAGGCGATCAGCGATTTCGGCAATATCGGGGAGCTGGCAGCAGAGATTCTGGAGGCCTACCATGTTGATCCGAAATTTGAGGAAAAGACAAAAGGGATTGTGATCCGCAGACCGGATATAGAAAAAGTTTCTGAGGGGAGCAGGAAACTTGCGGGAAAGGCAGGCGCGTTTTTCGGAAGGATTGCGGGAAGCATCCGGAAGATCAAAGATGCTCTTAAGGGAAGATGGAGAGCCTTCCGCGGAGAGTCAAAAGAAAGAACAGAAGGAAATAAAGAGATGGAAACCGAAGGCGGAAAAAGAGCCGGATGGAGAAAAGGAACAGGGGCTCCGAGGTGGGGGACATTCTGACGCCTGCTACATAATTGTTGTGTCTTGATCTGGAATTTAGCATGGATTCTTGTAACCTGTTTTCTGATGGGGATTGCGGCATTTAGTCTGTTTGCTTTCGGAGTGCTGATGATTCTGGTATTTTCCGGATATTCGCTTCTCGGGGCAGAGATCTTCTGCTTTGGAGCGGCAGCTGCAGGGGCATCTCTTGGACTTCTGACATTCGGGCTTCGAAAAAAGTACAGGAAAAAGTCGGCAGCCGCAGGAACGGCAGAACAGACAGGGGAGGTGTCATAGATGAAGCAGTATCGGAAATTGCTCGCCGGAATCTTTGCGGCGGGGGTGCTGACCTGCGGGATCGGCGCAGGAATTGGATGTATGGAGTTCTTGTCTCTGGATTATGCAGGTGAGAAGACTGTCGGGGAGACAGAGATGGCCGTGTTGGAAGGAGAAATGACTTTTGCAGTACCGTCCGACGGCAGTACAGTTGAGGTGTATATGGATTACGGGCAGCCGTATCTGAATTTTGTCTGGGATAACACCGTACCGGAAAACACACTGCGCTACAGTATTGAATACAACAAAAAGCGGATTGCACCGGAAGTATGGCAGGAGAATGCCGCAACACTCGGATTTTATTTCCCGTATATCGATCACGATGAGGTGAAAGACGTGATGGAATTTCGGGATATGATTCTGAATGATTTAAAAGAGAATAAGATCGGAAGCTACAGGCAAAAGGAAATTGAGTCCATTGACCTGTATCTGAACCCAAAGGACAGGGACAAGATCGAAATATGGTAAAACAGGGCCGGAAAGCGTTT
>CAUWJP010000036.1:0-24312 GCA_963559135.1 uncultured Sellimonas sp. | reverse complement strand
ACGAAGGAATGGAAAACTGCCACAGCAAAGATTTCCTTCCGGCAGCAGGAGATTTTGGATTTGATATGAATATGCATCTCTTAAAATTCAAATTGGGTGGCTCCCACGGATATATTGAGACTCATATCCAGCAGCACGGTATGTACTTCCTTCAGGGAAAAGCAATGTACCGCATCGGAGATGACTGGATTCCGTTAAAGAAAGGTGACTATGTGTTTATGGACTGCTATTGTCCACAGGCATGCTACGGAGTAGGAAAAGAAGAAGATCTGATCTATATTTACTCCAAAGACTGCAACAGAGATGTTCGCCTGTAATCCTTATATAAAAGGTAAATTCCTATAGTTTTAATAGATTTGTTTGTGCAGAGGTCGGCATTATCCAAAATGGATAATGCCGACCTCGTTTTATGCAGTATATATTTGATTAAGTTGTTTTGCTATTTTGCACAGAGAGAAACGGAAAATTGTCAAAAAAGAAACAAAATGCACAAGAGTAGATAAAAATCAAATTTCAGTTTATCTACATATCTTCTTGAAAAAAATCTGGTAAATTGGGATAATAAATCTAAGATATTTTAAGAAGGGAACGAAGATTAAGGAGAGGATGAGTCTATGAAACTATCAAGAGAAGAATTGAAAGGTCTGATGAAAAACAAGTTAGTAAAGGCAGGCCTGAACGAGGAGCATGCAGATATCGCGGCAGAGGTAATGACATGGTCAGATGAGAGAGGATACCATTCACATGGAGCGGTGAGAGTGGAGTATTACAGCGAGAGAATTGCAAAGGGTGGTATTACTGCAAATCCGAATTTTACATTTAAAGAGACAGGACCGTGTTCAGGTATGTTTGATGGAGATAATGGATGCGGATACGCTGCAGCAAAAGAAGCTATGGAAAAAGCAATCGAGATGGCAAAGAAGAACGGAATAGCCGTAATTGGTATCAGTAATATCTCACATAGTGGATCTATTGGATACTACACAGAAATGGCAGCAAAAGAAGATCTTGCAGCTATTTCCTTCTGCCAGTCAGACCCGATGGCTGTGCCGCCTGGAGGAACAGAGCCGTATTATGGAACAAACCCGATTTCCTTTGCAGCACCGACTGCAGATGATAGAGTAGTGGTATTTGATATGGCGACTACTGTTCAGGCATGGGGCAAGATCCTTGATAAGAGATCGAGAGGAGAGTCTATTCCGGATACTTGGGCAGTAGATGAAAAAGGAAATCCGGTGACTGATCCGAATAAAGTGAATGCGTTGCTTCCGATTGCCGGAGCAAAGGGATATGGTCTGATGATGATGGTTGATATTTTTTCAGGTATTCTGACAGGAGTGCCGTTTGGAAAACATGTCAGCTCCATGTATCATGACTGCTCCAAAGGAAGAGAGCTTGGCCAGATGCATATTGTTATGGATCCGAACCGTTTTGTCGGACTGGATATCTTCAAGAAAAATATGTCTGCAACATGTGATGAGCTGAATGAGATGCCTACAGCAGACGGATATGATAAAGTTTATTATCCGGGTGAACGTGCTCAGCTGAGAAAGAAAAAAGCCTACGAAACAGGCGGAATTGAGATTGTAGACGAGATTTATGAATATCTCAAGAGTGATGATATTCACTATAACAGATATGATCATAAAAACAGATTTGCGGAATAGGAGAGAAGAAGAATGTTAAAAACAGTTGTAAAAAAAGGCAGTTATCATGATTCTGTCGTGCTGATGCTTCTTACAAACAAGATTTCAGCACTGGAAGGCGTGAAAAAGGTTTCCATCATGATGGCAACTCCTGCCAATAAGGACATTTTTAAACAGAGTGGACTGGATACAGAAGAATTGATGGAAGCGACAGCAAACGACATGGTTGTCGTTGCAGACATCGATGATGAAGGAATGCTGGACACAATTATGGAAGAGACAGAGGAATTCTTCCGCCAGCAGGCTGCAAACAGTGGAGAAAAGAAAGGCGCCGAAAGTGTGAAATCCTGGGACAAAGCGCTTCAGAAGCTTCCGGATGCAAATCTTGCGGTTATCTCCATCCCTGGAGCATATGCTGCTCTTGAAGCGGACCGTGCTCTTGATGAAGGACTGAATGTATTTATGTTCAGCGATAACGTAACGTTGGAAGATGAAGTAAAACTGAAAAAGAAAGCTCATGAAAAAGGCCTGGCGGTGATGGGACCGGACTGTGGAACAGGTATTATCCAGAGTGTACCGATCGCATTTACAAATAAAGTGGCTCCGGGCTCCATAGGTATTATCGGTGCTTCCGGAACAGGAATTCAGGAGCTTACAACGATTATCGACCGTTTAGGCGAAGGTGTGACAAACGCCATCGGTATCGGTGGAAGAGACCTGAATGCTGCCGTAGGCGGTATTACAATGATGGACATGATCGATGCTATGGAAGATGATGACGCAGTGAAAGTGCTGATCATCGTATCCAAACCGCCGGCAAAAGAAGTAAGAGACAAAATTTCCGCAAGACTGAGCAATTTCAGCAAACCGATCGTCACATTGTTTGTTGGTGAAAAACCGGAATATCATGAAGAAAACTTCTATCATGCATATACATTGGATGAAGCAGCGCGTCTCGCAGTAGGTCTTGTAAGAGGAAAAGAAATTCCGGAGGCAGTTGCGGATGTAGATGAGAGCACATTCTACAAAGCAGAAGATAAGAAAACAATTAAAGCATACTATTCAGGCGGAACACTGGCAAACGAAGCAGCAATGCTGATCAAAGATGCCATGGATGTAAAGGTTCCACCGGAAGATATTGAAGGATACATGCTTCAGCTGGATGGTAACATTGTTGTGGATCTCGGTGATGATGCATATACACAGGGAAAACCACACCCGATGATTGACCCTGCAAAGAGAATTGAATGTATGCAGGAGGCGGTGGATGACGAGTCCACAGGGGCAGTTCTTCTTGATATCATGCTCGGATACGGCTCCCATGAAGATATGGCAGGGGCATTACTTCCGACGATCAAAGAGCTGAAAGCAAAGGCAGAAGCTGCAGGAAGAAAGGTATTCTTTATTGCTACTGTATGTGGAACAAGAAGTGATTATCAGGGATATGATGAAGCTGTCAACAAATTAAAAGAGGCAGGAGTCATCGTATGCGAAAATAATAAACTTGCATGCCGTACTGCAATCCGTGCGATTGGAAGAGATTTTGTTGAGCCTGTAAAAGAAGTTCGTTCGAAACAGGTTGTGGATGTTGAGAAGGCAGAGCCGTCTGACAAGCTGCGTGCACTTCTTTCCGAAAAGCCGAAGATTATCAATATTGGTCTTAAGAGCTTTGCAGAAGTAGTAGAGCAGTTCGGATGTGAAGTCGTACAGTATGACTGGATGCCGCCGGCAGGAGGAAATGTCAAGCTGATCAAGATCCTGAATTTCCTGAGAAATTATGAAGGAATTGACGAGAAGAATCAGGAAGTTATTGCGAAAGTAGTAGCAAGCCAGCCGATTCTGAAAGATAACGTCCGTGCAAAAGAAGTAATTCCGGAATTAAATGAAGGAAAAGTAATTCTTCATGCAGGACCTCCGGTTGCATACGAGAATATGCCTGATCCAATGCAGGGTTCCTGTGTCGGAGCTGTTCTGTTTGAAGAGTGGGCAGACAATGAGGCTGATGCCAGAAAGATGTTGGAAAACGGAGAGATCAAATTCATTCCTTGCCATCATGTAAACGCAGTAGGACCGATGGGGGGTATCACATCTCCGAATATGGCTGTATTTGTTGTAGAAAATGCTACGGGCGGAAACCGTGCATACTGTACAATGAATGAAGGAATCGGTAAAGTACTTCGTTTCGGAGCATACTCTGAAGAAGTTGTAAATCGCCTCCGTTGGATGAGAGATGTACTTGGTCCAACACTTGGAAAAGCACTTCGTTCTATGGAAAACGGACTTGCTATCAACCCGCTGATTGCAAAAGCAGTGGCAATGGGAGATGAATTCCATCAGAGAAATATTGCAGCATCTCTCGCTTTCCTCAAGGAAGTTGCACCGATTATCACTGCAATGGATATGGATGAAAAAGATCGCTATGATGTTATCAAGTTCCTAGCTGACACAGACCAGTTCTTCCTGAATATTATGATGGCAACAGGAAAGGCTGTTATGGATGATGCACGTACTGGAACAGATGGAACAATTGTTACAGCAATGTGCAGAAACGGATATGAATTCGGTATTCGAATTGCAGGTATGGGAGATGAGTGGTTTACAGGACCGGTTAATACACCTCAGGGACTGTACTTTACAGGATATGACGGAGAAGATGCATGCCCGGATATGGGAGACAGTGCTATCACTGAGACATTTGGTGTAGGTGGTATGGCAATGATCGCAGCGCCTGCTGTAACAAGATTTGTAGGAGCAGGTGGATATGAAGATGCGCTTCGTACAAGCAATGAAATGATGGAAATTGTAATTGACCGTAACCCGAACTTTACTGTTCCGACATGGAATTTCCAGGGGATCTGCCTCGGTATCGATGCTAGACTTGTAGTAGAAAAGGGAATTACACCTGTAATCAACACAGGTATTGCTCACAAAATTGCAGGATACGGTCAGATAGGAGCTGGTACAGTTCATCCTCCGATTGAATGTTTTGAAAAAGCGATTGAGGCATATGCGAAGAAGTTAGGATATGAGTCCGAATAGAGATAGGAGGACGCGATTATGAACAGAAAGAAAGTTGTAATTGCTCTTGGTGGAAATGCGCTGGGCAACAATATCAAAGAACAGAAAGAAGCAGTGGAAAAGACTGCCAAAGTGATTGTTGACCTAGCAAAACAGGATCTTGATATTGTGATCACACATGGAAATGGTCCACAGGTTGGAATGATCCAGAATGCAATGGATGCACTTGTAACCAATTATGACAATTATATGGAGACACCTCTTCCGACTTGCGTGGCGATGAGTCAGGGATATATCGGAATTGATCTCCAGAATGCAATCAAATATGAATTGCACCGTCAGGGAATGGATGTGAAGGTTTCTACGATTCTTTCACAGGTTGAAGTAGATGAGAATGATAAAGCGTTTCAGAATCCGACAAAACCGATTGGAAGATTCCTGACGGAAGAGGAAGCTAAGAAAAATCAGGAGAACGGCATTCCTTGTATGGAGGATGCAGGAAGAGGCTACCGCATTGTGGTTGCCTCTCCAATACCAAAGAAAATCCGGGAATTAAAAACGATTAAAACACTGGTCGAAGCAGGACACATCGTGATCACCTGCGGCGGCGGCGGAATCCCGGTAGTTAGTAAAGAAGGAAGACTCGTCGGCGTCAACGCAGTCATTGACAAAGACAATGCAAGCAGTCTTCTGGCATCGGAAATCGGAGCTGATTATCTGGTGATCCTGACTGCGGTAGAAAAAGTTGCCATCAATTTTGGAAAAGAGAACCAAGAATGGTTGTCCGATCTTACGGTAGAGCAGGCGAAAGAGTATATTGCTCAGGAGCAGTTTGCCAAAGGATCTATGCTTCCTAAGATTGAAGCGGCAATCCGGTTTGCTGAGTCCGGCGAAGGACGTCGTACATTGATTACTTTGCTGGAAAAAGCAGCAGCAGGAATTGCGGGGGAAACCGGAACAGTAATACACAACTAGTTTAGGAGAGAGAAAATGAATGTACCAACAAATCTGTTTATGTGGTTTATGGCATGTCTGCCAATAATTGTTTTATTACTTCTCTTGATCAAGTTCCAGTGGGGGGCTACGGAAGCAGCCCCTATCGGACTTGTCATCACAATTATTACAGGCATTGCTTTTTATAAAGCGGACTTGAGACTGATAGCATCTGAGAGTGCCAAAGGAATATGGAGCGCCTTGCCTATTCTTCTGATCGTCTGGACAGCAATTTTGCTGTATCAGGTAGCGGATGAGGCGAAAGCGTTTCTTGTGATACGAAACGGCATGCGTAAGCTTTTGCCGAATGAACTTCTGGCAGTGCTGGCATTAGGCTGGATACTGGAAAGTTTCCTTCAGGGTATTACAGGATTTGGAGTGCCGGTTGCTGTAGGAGCACCGCTTCTGATCGGAATCGGTGTAAGCCCGATGTGGGCGGTTATCCTGCCTCTTCTGGGACAATCCTGGGGTAATACTTTCGGAACACTCGCGGCGGCATGGGACTCCATGGCATCGTCTGCCGGCCTTGCGGCAGGAAGTCCGGAATATTTTGCAACGGCTCTGTGGGCAGCAGGATTTATCTGGTTCTGGGATGTTATCACCGGACTGATTATGTGCTGGTTCTATGGAAAAGGGCGTGCAATTAAAAAAGGTCTTCCGGCAGTGCTGATTCTGTCTGTAATCCAGGGAGGTGGCGAACTTCTGCTCAGTCAGGTAAATACCACATTATCCTGCTTTATTCCATCCTGTATCTCACTGGTAGCATTGTTCCTGATCGGAAGAATGAAAATGTACCGGGATACATGGAGACTTGAGGACAGTCCGATCATGAACCGCAAGGCGGAAACAACCGGTACTGAAGAAGAAGGTCCGGCAGATATGTCTCTGCTTCAGGCATTTGTCCCATATATTCTTCTGACGGTACTTACAATTATCGTCCTTGTTGTCGAACCGGTGAATCAATTCCTTGGTCAGATATCAGTCGGATTCTCATTCCCTGAGACAGCGACGGGATATGGTTTTGTGAATAAGGCGGAGGAGTGTTTCTCACCTCTTGTACCATTTACACATGCAAGTATGTTTTTGTTCATTTCTTCCATTGTAGGTCTGGCTTATTATGGAAGTCATGGCTGGATCAAAAAAGGAGGAACGAAGAGGGTATTCATTAAATCGGTTACGATGACAATGCCTTCAGGAATTGCGGTAATTGGTCTGGTGATTATGTCCAAGATTATGGGCGGAACCGGACAGACAGCAGTACTTGCAGACGGAATCTCACGGGTGCTTGGAAAGGCTTATGCTATTCTGGCGCCGGTAGTAGGTTTGATTGGAACATTTATGACAGGAAGCAACATGTCATCCAATATCCTTTTTGGAGAATTCCAGGTGACCACAGCCGGTCTGCTCGGTCTGAATAAGGCGGCTGTGCTCGGTGCACAGACAACAGGAGGAGCGATCGGAGCGGCACTTAGTCCGAGCAAGATTATTCTTGGAACGACGACAGCCGGAATTCTGGGAAGCGAAGGTCAGGTATTGAAGAAAATCATGCCGATCGCACTTGGAACAACATTGCTGATAGGAATTGCAGTATTTGTAACGGCAATCATATAGGGATTACAGGAGGCATTGTGTTATGAATAAAAATTTCTTTCGTACTAAAGAAGGAGGACTGACGATCTCCTTTATTATTATAATGATCTCTTTCTTCGTCATTCAGACTGGTCTGAAGATGGAAGGAGATGCTGTCAGCATAGCAGGACTGGTATTGATACTTGCAGCAATGCTTTACTCACCGGTAAAAGTATTTGTAATAGACAGAAAAAAATAAAAGGCTTCCGGAGTAAGGAAGGGAAAGGAAGAACTATGAAGATCGAAGATATTACAGGCAGAATTGCGAGAGACCTGGAGCATCTCAAACAGTACACTGCCACACCGGGAGACGGATGTACAAGACTTCCATTTACAAAAGAGGCAAGAGATGCGGCTGAATTTTTGAAAGGCCTGATGGAGGAAGCAGGGCTTGAGGTACGTGAGGACGCAGCAGGAAATGTGATCGGAGTTATGAAAGGTGAAGATCCGTCTCTTCCATGCGTTATGATGGGATCTCACTATGATTCGGTAATAAACGGGGGAGATTTTGACGGAATTGCCGGTGTGATCTGTGCCATCGAAGTTGCAAGAGAGTTAAAAGAAAGCGGTATTCAGCCTAAAAGAAATTTTGTTGCAGTAGGATTCTGTGATGAAGAAGGTATGAGATTCGGAACAGGATATTTCGGATCTGGAGCAATGCTCGGATACAGAGATGTAGAATACTGCAAAAAGTTCAAGGATACAGACGGAATTTCCATTTATGAGGCGATGAAAGAATACGGACTGGATCCCGAGAAAATCGGAGAAGCTAAATGGGAAGATGGTTCTATCGGATACTTCCTTGAAGCACATATTGAACAGGGACCGGTTCTGGATGCTGAAAATATTGAGATTGGTCTTGTGGACTGTATTGTAGGAATTCAGCGTTACATGGTAACAGTAAACGGAAGAGCTGACCACGCAGGAACAACCCCGATGGATATGAGGCTGGACGCAGTGGATGCTGCTACAAAAGTGATTTCCAAGATCGCTGACTGGGCAAGAGAAAAAGCTGACGGAACAGTTTCTACAGTAGGATACATTAATACAATTCCGGGAGGAATGAATATCGTAGCTGAGAAATGTGAATTTACAGTTGATATCCGTTCAAAGAATAATGACAACATCAATGATATCGCAAACCGTATCCGTGCTGCACTGGATCGCGAAGTGAAAGCTATGGGCGGAAGCTATGATATTGAGACAAAACTTGTTATCACACCGGTAAATCTTTCTCAGGAGATGTTGAGCGTCATGGAAGAAAGTTGTAAAGCACATGAGTACAGCTACAAATATCTTCCAAGCGGAGCAGGACATGACGCATTGGAAATTGGTCAGGTGCTTCCTACAGTTATGGTATTTGTACCAAGTAAAGAAGGAAGAAGCCACTGTCCGGTAGAATTTACAAAATACAGTGATTTTGCAAAAGCTTCAACAATCATGACAGAGCTTGCTGAAAAACTTATCAGCAAATAAAATTTTTAATTATGTTGCACCACAGAAGATTTCTGTGGTGCAGTTTTCTGTTTTTATGATATACTATTCATATTATAGAAGGAAACGGATGAATAGATATGGGATTTACGGTAGAAGAACTTCTGAAGACAGAAGAATGCAAAGAGATGAAACTCATCTGTGGAGAACAGAATCTGAAAAACGAAATAAAAGGTGTCACCATCATCGAAGCGCCGGATATCGTCAAGTTTATCAATGGAGGGGAACTTCTTCTGACAGGCCTCTATGCTTTTAAATCCTGCAGTATAGAAGAATTTGAAAATTATCTTCAGGAATTTCAGAAAAAGCAGATCAGCGGTTTGATTGTAAAAAGAGGACGTCTTGTGGATCAGGCGAATAGAAAGATCGAGCTTTTGCAGGAATATGCAATAAAGAATCAGATACCATTTCTGGATGTCCCGTTCGGGATCTCATTCCAGAAAATAATGGCTATTGTTATGGAGCATTTATTTAACGAAGAAGTTACACAGTTAAAGTACTTTAAAACGACTCACGACAATTTTACTGCACTGTCGCTTGGAAGCAGAAACTCGGAAAATATGATTCAGGAAATCCTTGATATGCTGGAAAAACTGATCAGAAATCAGGTGACATTGTACAACCAGAACAGAACATGTTTTGCCACAACAGGAAAGGACAGGGGAGAACTGCAGTTTCTGGATAATCTTGAAGATTATGATCCGGGTGTTCTGACAAACTATCAGTACTGGAAACAAAAAGGTGAATTTGTCCAGTATATTGTGCGAGTCTCGATGAATGTGGGGATTCAGATGTATCTTGTTGTGACGGAAAAAGTATCTTCTTTTACAAAGATGGATTGTATTGCGATTGAGAATGCGATTGTAGCACTGCAATATGAGTTTTCCAGACAGTTTGCCATTGAAGAACTGGAGAAAAAATTCCAGAATGATATTCTGAACAATATCCTTAATGATAAGGTGACATCGGAGGCAGAGCTCGAGAAGAGTGCAGGGCTTCTGCAGCTGGATAAAAACGGAAACTACCGGGTGATTGTATTTGGGGTGAAAAATGAAGGAAAGCCGCAAAAGGACATGAACGAGAAGTTGCTGCATATCAGCTGTCTGGAGGAGGCCGTGCGAAGAAGGCTGCCGGATGTGAAAATTCACAGAGATCTAGATAAGATTGTTGCCATCAAAGAGGCAGATCCTACTAAAACACAGGCCGTGCATCGTACAGAGATGCGGGAAATCATCGAGCAGGTTCAGGCAGAGATGAAATATCAGAATAAGAATCTGAAAGTGAGGGCCGGTGTCGGCAAGATTGTTTCAGGACTTATCCGTCTGCCGGAATCTTACAAGGAAGCAGGCGATGCACTTTCCTTTATCGATATTGCGGGAGATATTTCCGGAAGTGAGGATTCTGCAGTGATGATGTTTTCCGATTTTGGGATTTTCAAGCTTCTCTGTCAGACAGATGATCCACAGATGTTGATTGAGTATATACTGGAGTCTTTGCAAAAGCTGTTTCAGTATAAAAAACCTCAGCAGGATGACCTGATTGTAACATTGAAGGTGTATCTGAAGAACAATCAGAATCTTTCGAGAACTGCACAGGAGCTCTACGTCCATTATAAGACGGCAGCATATCGGATTGAGAAGATTGCCAAAATTACAGGCATGGATTTTGACAATGCAAACGAGATGCTGGCAGTGCGGATCGGACTGATTGTATACAAAATTATTGAAAACTACAACAAAAAGTAAAACATTATGAAAAAATTAGGGCAGTTTATCCAATCTGGATAAACTGCCATCTTTTTTTTATCGTGTTGTGGCGATGTCAAATGTTAAAAAATTATCTATAATTTATGCTATAAGAAAGAGCCGGAAAGGAAGGGATTACGTGGAAGTTGATGTAAAAAAAGTCATGGAACATCTGGACGAAATCTATCAGTGCGGTGCGAAGCCGGACGGCACTTTTACAAGAATGGCATACTCCGAAGAGGATAAAAAAGGAAGAGCACTTTTCCGGAGTTGGTTTGAAAAACTGGGAATCCCGACACGGGTAGACGAGGCAGGCAACCTGATTGCCCGTATGGAAGGGTCAGATCCATTACTGCCGGCGATTCTTGTCGGCTCACATCTGGATACGGTGCCGGACGGAGGAAAATATGATGGAGCAGTCGGATGCATGGGAGGTCTGGCTGTGTGTGAGACACTGAAAGCGTCGGGAGAGACGCTTCGACATCCGCTGGAAGTCATCGTATTTACCGATGAGGAAGGCTTCCGCTTTGGAAGCGGCTTGACCGGAAGCAGCGCCATCTGTGGAGAAAAGCTGGATATCAGTCCGGACGATCTGGACATGGACGGAAGAACGAGAAAGGAAGTTTTTGAAAGCTGTGGAATCAAGATCGAACGCATCCAGGAGGCAAAACGGGATCCGAAGTCCATTCACTGTTTTATCGAGCTTCACATTGAGCAGGGCGGAACACTTGATAAGAATCAGATTCCGGTAGGAATCGTATCTTCCATTGCGGGTGTGAGCCGATATGAAGTGACCATCACGGGTGAAGCGAATCACGCAGGAAGCACGATGATGGAGGATAGAAAGGACGCCCTTGTAGCAGCATCACAGTTTATCGCGGAAGTGCCTAAGACTGTGAGGGCTTGTGGCAATCCATACACCGTGGCGACGGTGGGGACGATCCGGGTGACACCGAATTCTGTCAATGTGGTACCGGGAACCTGCACATTCCAGCTGGAGATCCGGGATCAGCATGAGGAAGTCATGAAAGAGATCGAGACGAAGCTTTTTGCATATCTGAAGGAGATCTGTGAAGAGGGAGGATATACTTATTCCGTTTCCCCGATTTCCTACCATGCACCGGCCCCGATGCATGAGGCAGTCAGAGGCGCGATCGAGCGGGCCGTGAAACGGACCGGAACGAAATACACGGTGCTCCCAAGCGGAGCGTTCCACGATTCCCTGCTGATGACAGGGTTCGTACCGACGGGCATGATTTTCGTGCCAAGTGAAAAAGGAATCAGCCATTCCAGATATGAGTTTACAAAAGAGGAAGATATCAGACGCGGTTGTAATGTATTACTGGAAACTATTTTAGAAGCAGACAATATGAAAATGTAATGGAAAAGAATAGAAAGGAGAACATCTTATGGAGAAAAAAAGAATTGGAATCATCGGCGGAGGAATTTCCGGAACCTGTCTGGGCTATCATTTAAGCCTTTATGACAATGCAGAAGTAATTGTATTTGAAAAGGACACAATCGGCGGAGCTTCTACAGCAAAATCAGCAGGTACCGTATGTCTGTTTGACGATTCTCTGAGAAACAGATACTGGGATGTCAGACTGTACGGATTTGAGTCCTACCTGAAAATGGAAGCGGAAGAAAAAGGATCTGCAGGATTTGACAAGACCGGAACACTTGTTGTCGCTACAAACGAGCAGGTAGAAGCAACCATCAAGACTGGTATCGCTCTTACAAAGGCAGCAGGATATACCGGAGAATATATCACAGATAAAGACAGAATCAAAGAGATCCTTCCGGACATCTCCACGGAAAACATCCTCGGGGCCGGATACACACAGGATGATGGATACTTTGACGGAACGATGATCTCCAATACATATGCAAAGAAAATGCAGAAAAACGGCGGTGTCATCAAGACCGGTGTCAAAGTGACAGAAGTTGTAGTAAAAGACAATAAAGTCAAAGGATTAAAGACAAGCGAAGGCGAAGAATATGAATTTGACTATGTTGTAGACTGTACAGGACCATGGAGCAGATTCACAGGGGAACTTGTAGGACTGGATGTACCGATCTGGCATACAAAAGCCGAGGCATTCTTCCTCTGCCCTCCTGGAAAGAAGCTTAGCTATACTTTCCCGGTACTGAAATACCCGGAATTCTATGCATTAAGAGCGGGAGATAATATCTTTATCTGCAAGTCCCACCTCTCCATGGACCTGAACAATCCAATGCATGCAGGACAGTGGGATCCGGACAAACTCCCGGCAACAGGCGGAACGGATGACTACTTCATCGATTTCCTCCTTGATCAGCTGGAAGTAAAAGTTCCGGGCATCGTGGACAGCGGACTCGTATCTTCCTGGCTTTCCTACCGTGCAGAACCAAAGGACTTCCTTCCGATCCTCGGAGAGACTCCGGTAGAGGGATACATCCTCGCTACAGGATACGGCGGAAATGGTGTCATTGAAGCGCCGGCAGCAAGCAGAGACCTCGCAAAACTCATTATGCGCGGAGAGTCCACACCGTTACTGGAAGACTGGGCATTCAAACGTCTGCTTTAATATTTAGAAACAAACATTGACAGCCCGGCCATGGATCATTTCGTTCATGGCCGGTCTGTTATCAGAATTTCAGGAGGAAAACATGGATATAGCGGTTCTTATTAAACAGGTACCTGTTTCAAATAATGTATCAGTAGATCCGGAGACACACGCCCTGATCCGTGCCAGCGCGGAAGGGATGATTAATCCGGCTGACTTAAATGCCATCGAAGAGGCGATGGTGCTCAAAGAGCAGACCGGCGGCAAGGTCGTTGTCTTTACGATGGGACCTCCGGATGCAGAAAAGGCGCTCCGGGAAGCAATGGCGCACGGCTGCGATGAAAGCTGCCTGATCACAGACAGGGTAGTAGCAGGCGGTGATACCATTGCGACAGCAAGAGTGCTGGCAGAAGCAATCAAAAAATATGGAAAGTTTGACCTGATTCTTGGAGGTGCGCTTTCTGCGGACGGCGCAACCGGACAGGTAGGCGCAATGGTAGCAGAATGTCTTGGAATCCCGCATATCTCCGAGATTCAGAGCATCAAATATGATGAGGCGGCTCCGGATAAAATCGAGGCGATCAAGAAAGTGTACGGCGAGCGGTTCATTGTAAGAAGCACGCTTCCGGCAGTGCTTTCTGTTAATTTCGGATGCAATGTTCCGAGACTTGCAACACTTCGGAGCACAAGAGCGGCTAAGAGCAAACCTCTTACAACATACACAAACGCAGATCTGGGACTTCCGGAAGACCAGGTAGGAATCCAGGGCTCCCCGACAGCAGTCATCGATTCCTTCGAACCGGAAGGAGGCCGGATGGCAGAGATGCTTGAGGGCACGCCGGAAGAACTGGCACAGAAACTGAAAGACCTGATCGATGAGGAGAAAGGAAATTTATAATGGCGAAAGGAATTTGCATTTTTGCAGAAAATTATAAGGGAAAATTAGAGCCGGCATCCGCAGAACTTGTCTCCGCAGCACATCTGATTCAGGAGACGACAAAAGAGGAAATCAGTGCAGTTGTTGTAGCAGAAAACTGCGATGAGATTATTGAAGAATTAAAAGGACTGGGCGTTGCAAAAATTTATGTCGTAAAGACATCCCGCGATCTTCTTCTGGAAGATGATGCGGCAAGCCAGGTAATGGCTGATATGTTAAAGAAGATCGATCCGTCTTCTGTTCTGATCCCGGCGACACCGACAGGACGTTCCCTGTTTTCACGAGTTGCGATGAAGCTGAACTGTGGTCTGACAGCAGACTGTACGGAACTTCTTGTTGGAACAAAAGAAGATGGGACATACTATATTAAGCAGAATAAACCATCTTACGGAGAAAATGTTTTTGTAACAATCATCACAAAAGATGGTTACTATCCGCAGATGATGACTGTACGTCCGGGTGTTTATACTGTTCCGGAGAAGACAGAAGGCGATGCTGAAGTTATTTTTATGGATGAAATTGAAGTGCCGGAATCCAAAATTGAAGTGGTTGAAGTACTTCCGCAGGAAGAATCTACAGACAGCATCCTCTCTTCTGAGATTGTTGTCGTAGGCGGAAGAGGAGCACTCGAAGATGACAACTTTGAGCTTGTCAAAGCATTTGCAGACAAAATCGGGGCTGCAATCGGTGGTACCCGCCCTATGGTGGATACAGAGACGATTCCGTTTGACCATCAGATCGGTCAGACAGGACTTACCATTCGTCCGAAGATCTGTATTTCTCTTGGTGTGTCCGGTGCAATTCAGCATACAGAAGGCATTAAAGATACTAAGCTTTTCGTGGCAATCAATACAGATGAAAATGCGGCAATCTTTAAAGTGGCAGATTACGGAATGAAAGCAGATCTGCGCGAGGTTCTGGAAAATTATCTGAAACTGTAGTACAATACTACTGAGGTGAGACATATGGAATTATTAGAATTAATGAGAACAAGACACAGTATCCGCAGTTATACCGACGCGCCGGTATCTGAGGAAGACATTACAAAGATTCTCCAGGCAGGACTGCTCTCTGCATCTGGTAAGGCGATCCGCCCGTGGGAGTTTATTGTTGTGAAAGATAAGGACGTCCTTCAGAAGATGGCAGACTGCCGTGCGGGCTCTGTCAAAATGTTAAAAGAAGCTGCCTGCGCCATCGCAGTAGTCGGCAATGAGGATGCATCAGATGTCTGGATCGAGGACTGCTCCGCAGTGATGAGCAATATGCATCTGATGGCACATGCCCTCGGACTTGGAAGCTGCTGGGTACAGGGAAGACTCAGAAAGGCAGAGGACGGAAGAGATACTGAAGCATTTGTAAGAGATATTCTCGGATATCCGGAAAACTACAAGCTTCAGGCGATCCTGACAGTCGGAGTACCAAATGAGGAAAAAGCTCCTTATGAGCTGGACAAACTTCCGATGGAAAAAGTACATTACGGAACATTCTAAATCAGAATATGTTACGACCGAAAAGCCCCCTTTGGACGACGTCCGAAGGGGGCTTTTTCAGGCTGCTTCAAAGAAAAGAAAACTGCCATTTTTTACATGTTGACAAACATATCCTTTCGTGATATGTTTAGGACAATTTCGTTTAAGGCAGTCAGATAGGTGGTGGGGAAAACGAATCCGGTCAAAAGAATAGTGATGCTGATCTGCAGCGTGATTCTGGTGGGTTTTGCCCTCGCCGATTTTAATTCTGCGGTCAGACCTTTTTCTCTGTTTCATATGGAAGAAGGAAAAGAAAAGGCAGAACAGACGATCTCAGATCATGGGAAGAGAACAGCGCAGTCTCTGGATGCAGATCAGAGTGAGACAGAGGTACTGTGGCAGAATATCAAACGAAGCAAACCGGGGATGGCCAGAAGTATGGCCTTTTTTTTGGCATGTGTTTTTACCTTCTGTGGTTTCGTTTTCAGGATCAGCCTGTTTCGGTCTTACCTGCGTTTTTACCGTTCCCATGTCTTTCATCTGGCACGATTTCGGTGCGAATTAATTACCCAGAAAGAGAAAGATGGGAAGAAAAGAGCTCCGGTCATGGAGCAGGTACTCCTGTAAAAAAACAGAAAAGAAAAATAATATAGGGAAAAGCGTGAAAGGAATAAGGAAATGAAGCGTTTAGCGGAATTTTTTTAGCACCAGCCTCCGGGCCGGCTAATCACCTGCGGTTTTGCGATTGTGATCCTGATCGGAGCGCTTCTGCTTCTTCTGCCGTGTTCTGTAAAAGACGGGGCGGAAGTAACGTTTGTCGATGCTCTTTTTACATCTACAAGTGCGGTCTGTGTGACAGGACTCATTGTGATTGATACGGCAGATCATTTTACTGCACTTGGACAGGGCATTGTGGCGATGTTGATCCAGATCGGCGGACTTGGAGTGACATCGGTCGGTGTCGGCGTGATGGTCGCAGTAGGACGCAAGGTAGGAATCCGCAGCAGATCTCTTGTCAAGGAGGCACTGAATGTGGATAGTTACAGCGGCCTTGTGAAGCTGGTCAAAGGGATTCTGATTACGACACTGTGTTTTGAAGGAGCAGGAGCAGTCCTGAGCTTTATCGTATTTGTTCAGGACTACGATCCGCTGCATGCACTGGGAATCAGCCTCTTTCATTCGATTGCGGCATTTAACAATTCCGGGTTTGATATTCTGGGAGGACTGCAGAATCTGATCCCGTATCGGGATAATATCCTCCTTAATCTGACAACATGCGGACTGATTTTCTTCGGAGGTATTGGATTCCTGGTCATTATGGATGTCCTGAAACATAGAAGCTTTAAGAAGCTCTCACTTCACTCCAAAGTGGTGCTGACTACCAGTGTTGTACTGATTATCGCGGGAACCTTGCTTTTAAAACTGACAGAGAATATTTCCTGGATGGGAGCATTTTTTCACAGTGTATCGGCAAGAACGGCAGGATTCTCCACCTATTCAATCGGAGAATTTACCAATGCGGGACTTTTCGTTCTCTGCGTGCTGATGTTTATCGGTGCATCGCCGGGATCGACAGGAGGCGGTATCAAGACGAGTACCTTTTTCGTACTTGCCCAGTCCACGAGAAGTATGTTCTCAAAGAAGGCAATCGGTGCATTTAAAAGAAGTATTTCCAGGCAGAATATTAATAAGGCCTATTCCATCGCGATGCTTTCCAGCCTTGTGGTGATTGTGGTCATCCTCTTGATGTGCATCATCGAACCGGAGTTTGATTTTGTCCAGATTGTATTTGAAGTTATTTCCGCATTCGGAACAGTAGGGCTTTCCACCGGCATTACGCCGTATTTAAGTGACTTAGGAAAGTTGATCATTATTCTGGTTATGTTTATCGGACGTCTGGGGGCAATGACGCTTATTACCATCTGGATTGAGCGGCCGGAGAAGCACATCAGATACACAGAAGAAACGATCGCGATCGGATAACAGTGCAGATAAGAAAGGAAAATCAGATATGAAAAAGAAAACACCAGCAAATTCGTTTGGAGTAATCGGCCTTGGCCGTTTTGGAATGGCACTTGCCACCACCCTTGCAAAGGCGGGTCGAGAAGTGATTGTAATCGATGAGAATGAACATAAAGTAAGGGAAATGCGACCGTATACGGATTTCGCATTTGTGACCAGCGATCTCAATGAGGAAGCATTAAGAGAGGCAGGAATCCAAAACTGTGACGTCGTGATTGTCTGCATCGGTGAGAATGTAGGTGTAGGAATCCTGACGACTATGAGTGTGATCGATATGGGCGTGCCGAGAGTCATCGCAAAAGCGACCACGATGGAACAGGGAGCGGTCCTCAAAAAGATTGGAGCGGAGGTTGTTTATCCAGAGAAGGATATGGCGTACTTACTGGGCAAGAAGCTGCTGTCCAACAATTTCCTGGACTTTGTCTCACTGGATGACAGTGTGGAAATCCGGCAGGTACTCGTATCCGGCAGCGTAAGCGGAAAAAGTATCGAGGAGCTTGAACTGAGAAGGAAATACAGGCTTAATATCATCGCGATTGAACGGGATCATAAGATCACAATCGAGATTCACCCGGAAGACCATCTTGAAGAAGGAGATGTGATCTCCGTGATTGGAAAAGTGGGTGCGATTGATGAGTTTGAAAAGGAATTATAGAAAACCGGAGCAAAAAATCCTGTGTGCAGAAAAAGAAAAATTCTGTACACGGGATTTTTCGCGTTGGGGTGGTGGAGCGGATGATAGTCTTCCGGTAAAGTATAATTAGGAAAGAGCTCCTTTTTTATGGTATACTGGCTGCGGCAAAATTGGAAATGCAGCACGTATTTTCATATTTTTGAAAAATTATGTAACGAAATCATCCTTTTTCGGATATATGGGCACAAAGGAGGTGAGGGGGAAAGATGATGGATATGGATGTTATCTATAGAGAATATGCGGATCCCGTTTTCAAGTATCTGATGACGCTATGTAACGACGAGGATACTGCGCAGGAACTGACGCAGGAGACCTTTTATCAGGCGGTTCGCTCTGCCGGGAGGTACGATGGAAGCTGCAAAGTTTTTACCTGGCTGTGTCAGATCGCAAAACATCTCTGGTATAGGGAATTGGAGAGGCGCAGGCAGAAGGGTACCACTGAATTAAATGAAAATCTTGCCTCCTCCGGCGCAGATCTGTCCGAGACTGTTTCTATCAGGGAAGAGAAGATGGAACTATTCAGGAAAGTGCATATTCTGGACGAAACTGCGAAGGAGGTTGTGCTTCTCAGGCTTACAGGTGCTTTTCCTTCCGGGAGATCGGAGACATATTTGGAAAAAACGAAAACTGGGCCAGAGTGACATTTTATCGGGCAAAACAAAAACTTGTGAAAGGATGATGAAGTATGAAATTAAATTGCGAAGTAATCAGGGATTTACTGCCGAGTTATATTGATGGGCTGACAAGCCAGGAAAGCAACAGACTGGTTGAGGAACATCTGGAAGGATGTGCAGAATGTAGAGAATATCTGAAAGAAATGCAGGCGGATCTTTCAGCAGAGGCTGCTGTAGAAAAGAACAAGAAAGCCATCCGGCCATTTGGGAAGCTGAATCGGAGAATAAAACAGAGGATTGCGGCATCGGCAGGAGCCGCGGTGTTGATCTGTGTCGCTCTCTTCGGGGGAGGAGCGTGGTACTATGGACGCACATGGACCGCGGATTCCTCGGATGTCAAGATGAGTGTGGAAGCCTCGGGAAGCATTGCAACTTTGAGATTCACACCGCAGGAGGGCAGAACACTCTATGTAGAGGCGGACGAAAATGAAGAAAATACGATTGTGATTACAGAAGGATACCGTAATCCTCTGAAAAAGGTATATCAGAAATCCGCCTATTACGGCTACACATTTATTGATGAAAATACCGTGATGGGGCTGAACGGAAAAAGCACGAAAATTGATGAGGACGATGTGCTGACCATTCGGTATAAAGATAAGACAGAGACGATCTCCATGCAGGAACTGGCAAAAGAGGCGTTGGCAAACAATCCGGAAAGGACATTCTCTGAATAGAGAATGTCCGCCCGGCCGCCAGGAACAGAAGAAAAAGTACTTTACAATCCTGCAGATTTATTGTAAACTTTTAGTTAGTTATTACTAACCGAGAAAAGGCTTGCAGGAGGTACTATGACAACATTAAATCTGATTATGACTGTTATTTCATTCATACTGCTGATACTCTGTATTCTGGCACCACTTCGGAAAAACGGTGCGGCAAGAGGAAACCACATACTTCAGATGGTTTTAAAGCCCCACACGATCTATGGAATACTCCTTCTTGTAACCTCGCTTGTCCACGGAATTCTCTCTGGAAACAACCCGGCGATGATGAGCGGAAAGCTGGCATGGCTCTGTCTGCTGATTCTTCTGATTTCTTCGGCGTTCAAAGGCAGGATAAAGACCAGAAACTGGCTGAAGATCCACAGAGTACTTTCGGTACTGCTCTGTCTTCTGGTTGTGGTACATATTGTACATGCTATTGTAGTATAAAGCTGCGGCCCGGAAGGGGAAAAGACAGCGGATGAACGTTGTACTTACACAGTGCGTATGATATAATGTTCAAAAGAGCAAAAATATAAGTTGTTCAAGTTTTAGCAACAGATATGACCCTCGAAGCGGCAACTTCGGGGGGTTTTTACGAGAGGGGCTTTTTTATGTTAAGGAAAACCATACTTTCCGGATGCGCAGCAGGAATCTTTCTGGCAGTATTGGCAGGAACAGTTGTGACAGAGGTAAAAAGTCCGATTGAGAGCCAAATTTCACTAGGACTGAAAGAGGAAGCAAAAGAGATGAAGTCCTTTTTTCGCTCGCCTGAATCAGAAACAATGATTGCTAAAATACAAGAAAACCTTACAAAATCATACTTAAGAGAAGGAAATCCTGCGGAACTTTATGAGGGATTGTCGTTTGAACCGGAAAAAGCGTATGAAGTTTACACATTAAAAAGTGAAAACGTTATTCATGAATTTGACCAGAAAGGCATGTTTAAGGATAATATATCCGAAGAATATGTATTACAGGTACCGTTCAGCAATAGCCGGGATGAACTGGTCGGTCTGGCTTCATTTTATAAAAATCAGGGAGAGTTTGAATTAGCCGCCTATGGAGAAATGGAAGAAAAGCAGGAAGTATTGACGGATCTGGAAGAGCTAAACGAACTTGTAAACGGTCAGGAAGAACTGAGAGGACAGAAAGAAATCAAAGATGTAAAAACAGTTGTCCTGTATCGATACAATACATATGCAATTTATATCGGGACAGCAGATGCAGAATATATGATTCCGATTTCGACCAACAATGTCATGACACAATTAGAAGAAAACAAAATTTATACAGCAGAAGAATTTATAGATGTGTTGCGATTTACTTCCCGCGAAGGGCAGGAAAATTAGCTTGGTTCTGGCTTCTGATTGTGGTACATATTGTACATGCAGTGTTTTATGATAAACAGGACCCAGTTCATAGATCGATTGAAGCCGCAGGAGGTTTCAAGGAAAAGAGGGATCAGGAATGAATGATCAGGAAATAATTTGTTACTGTGACAATGTGACAAGAGGAGAAATCATCGAAGCGATGGAACAGGGAGCCAGGACTCTGGCGGATATAAAACGGATGACCGGAGCATGTTGTAGCTGCAGGTGCGCAGAATTGAATCCAAGTGGAAAGTGCTGCGCACAGGATATTGCCCGCGTGATGCAGGAGTACCGGGCAGCACATCCGACAAAATAGAACCTACATAGTTTAGTTTCATAAACAGCGAACCCCCGCTAACCTTAAAGGCTAGCGGGGGTCCCTGTTTTATAAGTTATCTAAAGGAATGAGAGTAAAGTGCGGCACTTTAAAGTGCCTTACTTTATGAGGGGGGGGAGATAGTGATTGTTCATCAACTATCTGATTCTTAGTATAACCAGAAAATGTGTCTAAAATATGTGCAGTTCATAAAAGAAAACGAAATTTTCTTAATAGTGGATTAAGATTTGCTGGTAAATATTGGATATACTGGGATGGAGTAGGGTTTTTATGTGTCCAGACTGGCGAGCGGATTATTATGATTCCGCCTACTCCGGCAAATATGCTGTGATAAATTCCGCCATTCAATCTGATCCATGAAAGTGCACTCTCTTCTTGCTTCCACTCTGATTTTTCAGATGGATCTTCTTGAACAGATTGGAATACCGTTCTTCCTGCTATACAGAGCTGAAGCATTTTGCGACATCTTCCATATCTTCTGGCGGGATATCTTTTAAAAGTTCAATATTCGTATATCCCAGACAAACTGAGTGTAGAGGGTGGAAGCGCCCAAGATGAGCTTGGCGTTGTTGTCTTTGAAATTAATTTTATTGTACGAGCGAGCGAAGTGAAATACAATAAACAGCAAGTCTTTTCTATTCTGTTTTTCCTGTTCTCGTCTGAAAAAATGAATAATTGAAAAATATGGCCGAATGGACGGAAATCAAAGGATAAAAGAAAAACTGCCCTGATTTGATTAGGGACAGTGTATACCCCAAGGAGGGAAAAGGTAAGGAGAAAACATCTTTTCATAACATATTCCGAATAGTTATGGCAGAAAAATAAGGCAGAAACAACAAAAAGTAGCACCTTTTTTGAAGTTCAAACCATCTTTATTTAATAGAGGGACTAAAGATGGGGAACAGTAGGTGCAAGGAGGAATCATTATGAAGGAAAAAGTGAAATTGATGATACAGGGAACCGAGATCAGGGAGTTTGAGATGTATCTGTATGAAAGGGAAAATGCCGAGGCGACAATCCGGAAATATATTACGGATCTAAAATGCTTTTTTGCGTTTCTTGGAGAAGAGAGGGAAGTTGACAAGCCACGACTTCTTTCTTATAAAGAATGGCTACTCGAACATTATGCAGTAAACAGTGTGAATTCCATGCTGGCAGCTCTGAATCAGTTTTTGATATTCTGCGGGCATTGCGAGCTCAAAATCCGGCGCGTAAAAACACAGAAGAACCTGTTTTTGCAGGAGGAGAAAGAACTGACCCGGCAAGAGTATAAGCGCCTGGTACAGACGGCAAGGACAGAAGGAAAGGTACAGCTTGCCCTGTGCATCGAAACGATCGCCGTCACTGGAATCCGTGTCAGCGAGCTGAAGTATTTTACGGTGGAACAGGTGAAAAAGGGGAGAATTGAGGTACACAATAAAGGAAAGTACCGGAGAATCTTCCTGACGGGAAGCATCCGTAAAAAACTGTTAATGTACGCGGCAGCCCGGAGAATCCGGACAGGATGCATTTTTGTGACAAAAAACGGAAAGCCAAAAGACAGGAGCAATCTCTGGAGCGAAATGAAAGCATTAAAAGAGAAGGCAGGAGTCAGCGGCGAGAAAATATTTCCTCACAATCTCCGTCACCTGTTCGCAAGAGTCTACTATCAGGCAACAAAAGAATTGACAGGTCTTGCGGATGTCCTCGGACACAGCAGCCTAAACGTAACCCGGATCTATACCTCCAATACAGGAGAAATTTATCAAAGACAACTCGATCGTATGACCGTATTGCAGATATGAAAAGAAAAGCCGGGAAAATAAAAAACACCACATAATATCAATTATGTGGTAATGCAAAGTCGGTCTATCTCATCTAGTCAAAGTTTTTTTGTTTTCCTCTCTATTCTAAAACATAAATTAGATGTCGTCAACGTTGACACGGAAGATTTTTGAAAATTTTAGACATCAAAATAACACCCGCCCTTTACATATTATCTGAAAAATCAACGGGACACCCGAAAACAGGACTTCATTTTTAAATGGAGAAAAATCAGGTACCACATAATTGATATTATGTGGTTGTTTGTGTTTTAGGGATTGAGACGGGGAACGATATGGAACATAGATGTAGCAGCCTGAAACGGGGAGATATTACAATCTCACCCCAGAAGGTGGAATTTATAAACCATGGAATTCTGTTTGTAACGGAAGAAGGAAAGTCCGACAGCCTGGATGAAGACTGGATCCTGCTGGCCTGTATTGAGCAGAGCGGGAAGGACGGAACAATCCGGACCCGGCTTCCTGTGGAAGAGGTCACTTCTGATACAGAAGGACGATTTTTCCTCGGCACGATTTACGGTACACGGTGTGAAATCCAAACAAAGCGGATGGGCGTTACGGCAGGGAAATTGCTGATGGAAATTGTTCAACACTATCCCTGGCTTTGGATTGGAGACCATGAGTGCCTGGACTCGGGGGATAAACAGAAATGGCAGGAATTACAGGATATGGTAGAACAAATGCGTATCTGTAGCATTTTGTTTGACTGAGGGGAAATTTGTTTCGATCAGGAAAGAGAAGAAGGGGGAAGGAAATTGAAACTGATGGATCAGGTAATAGAAAAGAAAGCGGAAGCTAAAGGAGGAGACCATGAAAAGTAAAAGAAGGAAGAGAGTCATAGCAAGCGTGCTTTGCATGGTTTTGATGCTGAGCACGGGAATCTCCACACTTGCAGAAGCAGATGCAGGAGCAGTACCTGCAGTGGAAGAGACGACAGCAGCCCAGACAACGACACAGGAGACAGAAAGCACTTCGACAGAGACGAAGACTGTGGAAACGGAAACGCAAGCCCAAGAGGAGACTGAAACTCAGACGGAAACGGAGCAGACCGAAGAAGCAGTACAGACAAAACAGGAAGAAACGACAGCCGCTCAGCCGACAGAGGAAGCTTCTAGTGGAGAGACAACACAGACAGAGCAGACAACAGCAGAAAATACCCCAACATTTATTATAGAATCTAAAATATGTGTAGTACATATGACACAGTA
>CAUWJP010000035.1:0-25189 GCA_963559135.1 uncultured Sellimonas sp. | reverse complement strand
AACACCCTCGTGGGCCGGCATATCGCCCTAATCTATCATAAACTAAAAAATTGTATAATTTTTTAATTTTTTATTATTATCGGGGACGTGTTCCGATGCACCGGAACACGTCCCCGATAAACGTAAAACCTCCGTCGGCCCAGTAATAATAAGGGCTGACGGAGGTTTGTTATTTTTTTCACCGGTACACGATGTGGTTTATTTTCTGTACCAGATCATGGTTTCGTATGGTCGGAGTGTCCATGTTCCGTTTTCTGGTCTGGTGGTATCTTTGTAGTTTCCGAGGATACATTCGTATGTGGTCAGATCCAGATCGGTTTTCCAGTTGGTTTCTTTTCCGTAAAAGTTATTGATAACGACCATATCTTCGTTTTGATAGTTTCTTTTGTAAGCAAAGATGGACGGATGTTCTTTGGCGATTGGTGTGATATCGCCATATGCTACTACATCTAGTTTTTTTCGGATCTGTATCAGTTCTTTGTAGTAGTTGAAGATGGAGTCTTCGTCCTGGAGCTGCTGTGCAGCGTTGATCATGGTGTAATTTGGATTGACGGAAATCCATGGTTCGCTGTCTCCGTGTGTTGCCACGAAGCCTGCGTTTTTCGTGTCATCCCACTGCATCGGTGTGCGGCTGTTGTCTCTGGAGTGAACCTGGAGAATCCGATATGCATCGGCTTCGGTCAGTCCTTTTTCTTGGAGAATCCGGAAGTGGTTAAGGCTTTCTACATCCCGATACTGGGAGATGTCAGTGAATCCGGCATTAGTCATGCCGAGTTCTTCTCCCTGATACACGTAAGGGGTTCCGCGGAGCATGTGAATGACGGTTCCGAGCATTTTTGCGGATTCTTTCCAATATTTGTCTTCGTTTCCAAACCGGGATACGACTCTTGGCTGATCGTGGTTGCACCAAAATACTGCGTTCCATGCATTGTGTTCTGCCATCTTTGTCTGCCAGTCGAAGAGGATCTGTTTGAGTTTTCCAAAATCGGCCGGTACAAGTACCCATTTTTCATTCCCCATGAAGTCTACTTTCAGATGGTGGAAGCTGAAAACCATGTTAAGTTCTCCCGTCTGGGATCCTGCGTACTGATAGCAGTTCTCGATGGAGGTGCTTGACATTTCGCCTACAGTAACGATCTCGGCATCGGTTCCGAAAGTCATATCGTGGAGTTCTTTCAGGTATTTATGAATGTTTGGGCCGTCTGTGTAAAATCTTCTTCCATCGCCTTCGTAATCATCCTCAAATCGATCTTTACTGATCAGATTAACCACATCAAACCGGAATCCTTTGACTCCTTTCTCCATCCAGAAGCGTACTACCTTCTGCACTTCTTTTCGTACATTTTCATTATCCCAGTTCAGATCCGGCTGTGTCACGTCGAACAAATGCAGGTAATATTCGTCAAACTTTTCTACATATTCCCATGCGTTTCCGCCGAATTTACTTTCCCAGTTTGTTGGCGGCTCCCCGTTTTCTTTCCCTTTTCTGAAGAAAAAGAAGTCCTTATAATACGGATCTCCTTCCATTGCTTTTTTGAACCATTCGTGGCGGCTGGATACGTGGTTGAAGACCATGTCAAACATCAGGCGGATTCCCCGTTTGTCCGCCTCACGAATCAGCTCTTCTACGTCTTCCATCGTTCCGTAACGCGGATCGATATTGTAGTAATCTTCCACATCGTATCCGTTATCATTCTGCGGGGATACAAAAAACGGTGTCATCCAGATGTAATCGACTCCAAGCTCCTGAATATAATCCAGCTTCCGGATGACTCCCCGTAAATCTCCGAGCCCGTCTCCGTTGCTGTCATAAAATGATTTTGGATAAATCTGATAAACTGTGCTCTTCCTGAAATCTGTTGTTTTCATCATGTTTTTCCTTCCTTCTATTCACACGAGATGACTGTCGTCTTTCCTGCTTCTGCCGTCTGTCCCGGCTTCATCCGAATATTCTTTGCGCTTCCTTCGCCTGTCACAATCAGCATGGTTGTCGCCGGATGCCCTGCTGCCTTGATCTTCTCCGGGTCAAACTGGATTAACGGTGTGCCGCATTTCACATGGTCTCCCTCTGCCACGAGAAGATGGAATCCCTCTCCGCCCATGTCCACCGTATCGATACCTACATGAATCAGAATCTCCATTCCGTTTGCAAGTGTCAACCCGCATGCGTGTCCGGTCTCTGCCATCACGATGCTTACTTCCGCATCTGCCGGAGCCACCACAGTCGTATCCGTCGGCTCGATGGCAACGCCGTCTCCCATAATTTTCTGTGAAAATACATTGTCGTCTACTTCTTCAATCGGAATCACGTTTCCGCTTAAAATTGCTTTGATTTCTGTTACCGCTTCTGCCGATGTTTCTTCTTTTGTCTCTGTTTCCAGAACTACTTCTTCCACCGGAACTTCTGCCGGATCTTTTTTGGAAATTTCTTTTTCCACAAGGCCTCTGTCTTCTGCTGAAAGTTTCCTCATTCCTACGAAAAATGTCAGCAGGAATGGTACAACGACCGCTTCTGCCATGGCAATCAGGAAGATCAGATAAAACTCTGGCTTGATAGAAATGATGCCCGGAAGTCCGCCGACACCAATGCTCAGTGCCTGAACACCGAATCCTACGGAAATCATGGCCGCGATGGCTGATCCAATCATACCGCAGATCAACGGAAATCCGTATTTTAAATTGACACCGAAGAGTGCAGGTTCCGTAACACCAAGATAACAGGAGATACATGCCGGAACATTCACCTGCTGTGCTCTCTCGTTTTTCTTCTGCAGGATCGACATGGCCAGTACACTGGATCCCTGCGCAATGTTGGAAAGAGCGATCATCGGCCAGAGAATCGTACCGTCATACGTGTTGACAAGCTGTGTATCGATGGCATTTGTCATATGATGGAGACCCGTCATGACAATCGGTGCATACAACAGTCCAAACACCCCTGCAAACAACCATCCAAAGTCGGACATCAATCCACCATAAACTACATCTGCGATGGCATTCCCGATGGTCCAGCCGATCGGCCCTACCACCGTGTGAGCAATAATCACTGCCGGGACAAGGGAACAAAATGGTACGACAATCATACTGATGACTTCCGGACAATGTTTCTTAAAGAACTTCTCCAGATAAACAAGCACGAATCCTGCCATCATGGCCGCAATAACCTGTCCCTGATACCCGATCATTTGCACCTTTGCAAACCCAAAATCCCATACCGGAATCTCGCTTGCCGGCGTGTCCGCCACGCTGAATCCATTTAATAACTGGGAAGACACCAGAGTAAGCCCAAGGATGATACCTAGGATCTGTGTCGTACCCATTTTCTTTGTGATAGACCATACGATACCAACCGGCAACAGATGGAAAACGGCTTCTCCGATCAGCCACAGGAAATTGTAAGTTCCTTCCCAGAACTGGTACATATCCGCAAGACTCTTCGTTCCGTTTTCAAAGAAATTAATCTCTCCGATAATATTTCGGAATCCGAGGATTAAACCTCCACAGATCAGGGCCGGGATCAACGGAGCAAATATCTCGCCGAGCGCTCCCATAATCTTCTGAGCCACATTTTGATTGGTCTTGGCAGCCGCCTTTGCCGCTTCCTTGCTGACTCCCTCAATGCCTGCGTAGGAAGTAAACTCATTGTAAAAAGCGGACACATCATTTCCAATAATCACCTGATACTGTCCTGCCTGTGTGAAGGTCCCTTTTACAGCCTGGATCTCTTCAATGGCCTTTTCATCCGCTTTCTTCGGATCCACAAGTACGAACCGCATTCTCGTCATACAATGGGAAACAGCCTGGATATTTTCTTTGCCGCCGATCAGCTTTAAGAGCTGCTTCACGTCATTTTCGTATTTCGCCATGGTTCTTTCTCCTTTTCTTTTTTAATTACGAACTTGTTTGAACAACTCGAATATAGCACACTTGTTTAAACATGTCAATCGCTTTTTTGCAACTCTCACTTGATTTCTGAATTCGATCTCTTTATACTGTAACTAAGATGTTTAAACAAGAAAGGATGTGTGTGGTTTGCCAAAAGCGAAATACGATATTATTTACCATGACCTGAAACAAAAAATCGAAGACGAGACTTATCCCTATCAGGAACTTCTCCCGTCAGAGCACATTCTTGTCAACACATATGGATGCTCCCGCAATACCGTCCGCCGCGCTCTTGCCGAGCTGACTGCAGACGGGTATGTTCAGCCTATGCATGGAAAAGGCGTCCGCAATATTTTTCAGCCTATCGACCAGGCTGCCTTTACTGTAGGCGGAATTGAATCTTTTCAGGAATCTGCTCTTCGGAACAACAAGGTTCCCTTTACCAAAATCCTGCAGTTTTCCGAGCTGACTGCGGATAAAAAAATTGCAAAGAAAACAGGGTTCGCTTTCGGGACCCCGCTTTACTATATTCAGAGACTGCGTTACCTGGACGGAATTCCTCTGATCCTCGACCATAATTATTTCAGCGCCGAACAGGTAAAAGGCCTGACACCGGAAATTGCCCGCCATTCCGTCTATGCTTATCTGGAAAATGAACTTGGGATAACCATCTCAACAAGCAAACGCACTATGACGGTAGAGCACATGACCCAGGTCGATGAAACCTATCTGGATCTGAAAGATTATACCTGCCTTGCCGTTATTACCAACCAGACCTATGATGACAACGGCATTCTGTTTGAATACACCCAGTCTCGCCACCGTCCGGATTATTTCCAGTTTCAGGATATTGCGGTAAGGAAGAAAAAATAAAGCCATCCGGATTTTCCATTTCCGGATGGCTTTGATTTCAGGCCATGCAGCATTGCTGCCGCTCTTATTTAATTATTCACATGATGATGAGGAGCATAGGAGTCTGTCGTCAGTCCTTTGAACGCGTATCCCAGCTTCCGGTAATGCTCAATGATCTTTGGAAGCGCTTTTACCGTCGTATCCTTTGCATCGGTGTCGTGCATCAGAATATTGATATGTTTTGCATTAGACGATGTTGCTGCCGCAATAATCTTTTCTACCGGAACATGATTTCCACTGGCATCCGTGGAATCACAGTTCCAGTCAAAATACTGATATCCCTTTTCCACGACCGCTTTCGTCAGTCTGGTCATCAGTCCCGGAACATACTTCTTACTGATGGTATTGCTGGAGCCTCCCGGGAAGCGGATCAAATAAGACTTTTCTCCAGTCACTTTCTCCACCATGTCTGCAATATTCTGAAGATCTTTAAAGTAATTTTCTTCCGATGAATACACCGAAGCATAGTCATGCGTGTATGTATGAAGACCAATCGAGTGTCCTTTCTCATGGGCTAAACGGATCAGGTCATTTTTTTTCTGATTATTTCCCGTGACAAAAAAAGTGGCCTTTACCTTGTTCTGATCGAGAATTTCAAGAATCTTCTTCGTATTATCCGACGGTCCGTCATCGAAGGTAAGATAAACGATCTTTTCATCCCACTCCGGGTTTGCCTCCACCGTAATATTCTGCACGATCTCTTCCTGATTTCCAGAACGATCCTTTGCAGTGTAGACTGCCTGATAAGATCCCGGCACTGCAAGATCCACATTTTCAGAATGAATTTCAAGGGACGGTGCCGGATCCATATCATCTGAAACCGTAATTCCCTGGGAAAAATCCAGTACCTTGCCCTGCTTTACCGTCAAATCCTGTACACCTTGTATTTCCGGTTTTTGTGTGTCCTTCTTTCTGGTCAGCACCGCCTCTTCAACAGTCTGATTGCCACTTGCATCTTCCGCCAGAATTTTAATCGTATGACTTCCTTCCTCATTCCAGCTTCCCTCTTCTGCAAAACGAACAGATACCTCGGAGAGATCTTCGGTCTTTTCCACAAACATCTCCGGTTTGACTTCTTCAGTCAGATCCGTCTCATAATCTTTCACCACAAGATCCGGAGGTGTCGTATCCCTTACCTTAACCACTGCCTTCTCACTGTGGTCTCTCCATGTGTAGACAACCGGATAATCTCCTTCTTTCGAAATATCTACATTGGATTTTACAGAAACCTCCTCCGGCTTTCCGAACCATACTTTTTTAATATACTCCGTCGGATCGAATGCCTCTCCCATCTCATGTTCAATGACACCGCCCTTCAGCTTCAACGGATGCGTGTACGTGTACAGAGATACTCCGCTCACTGCCAGAACAAGCAGGATCAGAACCGAAAGGCCGATCCGCAGGAACAGCTGCCTTTTTCTGTCTTCTTTTCCCTTTCTTTTATTTTTGTGTTCTTTCATAACTTTTTCCATGTTTCTCTTGTATCCTTATCTTTTGCTGTCGTTTTTTGTAGTAACCAGAATAGCACCCCAATCTTCTATAGTCAATGAATCATTTTTTAAGATTCCTTAAATTTTATTTATTATATTCCTATTTCTATTTTTTTTAATAAACTTTTCCTTTATATTACTTGTTTGTTGCATGATTATTAACACTTATGTCTTGTTTTAAAACATAAAATAACAGATTAATCACGAACCCGGAATCATTTTTATTAGTGACACTATCTCCTAACAACAAAAAGAACCAGAGGAACTACTCCTCTGATTCTTCAATCTTCTCCAATATTCGCTTTTTATAGGAAAGAAACTCTTCTGTCAACTGGAAATCGTTTCTTCTTGGTTTTGGCTCTTCAATGCGGATCTCATCGATGATTCGTCCCGGTTTCCCGCCAAGGATATAAATCCGGTCCGACAGAAGCACCGCTTCATCAATATCATGAGTAATAAATACAGTAGACAGATGAATCTGCTCCATTACATCCAGATACCACCGGTGCATGGACCGTTTTGTCAGCGTATCCAGCGCAGAAAACGGTTCATCCAAAAGGGCCAGTCTGTCCGAAAACAGATACGTCCGAAGAAGCGCCGCCCGCTGTCTCATTCCCCCGGAAAGCTGTGCGGGATATTTCTTCTCAGTCCCGGAAAGGCCGAATTCTTCAAAATACGGAGCGGCTTTCTTTCTTGCCTCTTTCTTCTTCATGCCGCCGATCACAAGAGGAAGGGCCACATTGTCCTCCACTGTGCGGTACGGAAGAAGCAGATCTTTCTGTAGCATGTAACTGACATTACCCGGCTTTCCCGTAATCTCCTCCCCGTCCAAAAATACCTGTCCCCGGTCTGGCTTCAACAGTCCGGAAATCACATTAAACAACGTCGTTTTTCCGCCACCGCTGACACCAAGAAGGCTCACCAGCTCCCGGTCATGGATCTCGATAGAGATGTCCTCAATAATCGTCCTTCCATCAAAGGATTTTGTTACGCCTGACACTACTAAATCTGCCATCTCTCCTCCTTATTACTCCGGAAGATATTCATTGGAAAAACCGGTATTTTCCGGAATTTGATTCTCGGTAAGTCCATTCTCGTTCAGCCAGTTGTAGAACAGGTTCCAGCGGTCCGGATCAATATAACCCCATCTGTCCGCATCTGCGATATACTGATCTTTCAGATATTCCTGGCTTGCTTTTACAAGTTCTTGATCAAGCTCCGGGGCTGCCTCGCACAGAATCTCCGCCGCTCCATCCGGATCTTCAATCGCATCTTCATAACCTTTCTTTACCGCGCTCAGGAATTTCTTTGCGGTCTCCGGCTCTTTTTCCAGAAACTCGTTGTTTCCAATAATTACCGGCGTATAATAGTCAAATGCCGGATTGATATCCTTAAAAGCAAAATAATCAGTTTCCAGTCCTGCAACTTCCGTCGCCACTCCTGCCCAAGCATAAAAAATCCAGATGGCATCCACTGACTTGGATTCCAGAGCGGACACTTCGTCCGTCACAGTACTTGGAATCAACTCAACTTTACTGAAATCACCGCCGTCTGCCTCCACGACATTTTCCATCATCGCTTTCTCGATCGGAGCGTCCCAGGTGGCATACTTCTTTCCCTCAAGGCCTTTCGGAGTATCCATCCCCTCGCCCTTTCTGGAAATAATACCCGATGTATTGTGCTGGACAACCGCTGCCACCGCTGTCGTCGGAAGTGCATCTTCCCCTACAACACCCGGTGCCATTGTATCCTGGAAGGAAATTCCAAACTGTGCTTTTCCGGAAGCAACCAGCGCATCCGCACCATCCTCAGGCGGCTGCACAATTTCCACTTCCAGCCCCTCATCCTCAAAATATCCTTTTTCCTGCGCTACATAAAGGCCGGTATGGTTGGTATTCGGCGTCCAGTCAAGCACAAATGTAATCTTTTCTTTTTCATTTTCCCCCTGTGAACTTTCACCAGAACCACAGGCAGCCAGGGAGAGCGCCATACATCCTGCGATTAATACTGCAACAATTTTCTTTTTCATCTAATGTTTCTCCTCCGTCTGTTCCCAGGCCATGCACTTTTTCTGCAGTAAATCTACCAGTTTCATCAAAACAAGGCTGATTACCGAGATCAGCAGGATCACTGCAAACATTTTATCAAATGCAAATGCCTTTTTTACCCTTGTCATATACACGCCAAGACCGTTAAATCCTCCAAGCCACTCGGAAATCACCGCTCCTACCACTGAATAGGACGCCGAAATCCTAAGACTTGAGAAAAACTGGCCCATGGCTCCCGGAAGCTTGATATAACGGAAAATCTGAACTCTCCCCGCTCCCATGGAACGCAGAAGATTAATCATGTCTCGGTCCGCCGACCGAAATCCATTCAGAAGTCCTACCGTCACCGGGAAAAAGGTCACAATGACAATCAGAATCACCTTAGGGAGCATCTCATATCCAAACCACAGCACCAGAAGCGGGGCAATGGCGACCGTTGGAATCGTCTGGGTAACGACAATCAACGGGTAGAGTGCCTGATACAGTCGATCAAACCGGTCCATGATGACTGCCATCACAAAGCCCAGCACCACTCCACAGAAAAGACCGAGAAATGCCTCTGCAAGCGTCACTTTTGTGTGTTCCATCAAAAGTGGAAATTCACTGATCAAAGCCTGCACTACCTCCACCGGCGACGGCAGCATGTACCCCGGCACCAGGTCGGCCGAAGCTGCCACCTGCCATATGACGATGATAACCACAAGGGCTGCAGCGGACCAGAGCTTACTCGTGATGCTTTGAAACTTTCTTTTCAATGGACAGCACGTCTCCTTCCGGTCTGTAGCTGACTTTAATGTATGCTGCCACATGTGGCGCACCTGCACGCACGGCAATGTGCTGACATTCTTTTACAATATCCATCAGCTCATCATAATCACCTTCAATTGTTGTTTCAAAAGGCCCTACATAATAGTTCAGCCCCGTACTTTTGATATAAGCAATTACCTCGTCTACAATACGGATCAGTTCCTCGTCATTTGCCGCGTCCGGTAAGGACTGAATTGCTACACTTGCATTCATTTTCTCTTTCCTCCTGTAAATTTATCATAATAAAACAAAGTGGGTAAACCATAAAAAAACTCTGCCGGAACGCCTCCGGCAGAGATATCTTATCATCCATGGGGTACCAGACTGTTTTCCATCCATGCAGTACTCCACTTCTGCAATATGCTCCCTACGCCGGTATGATCCGGATCAGGTATGAGGGTAAAAGACGCATGCTGGTCCTACTCTCAGCCGGACTGTCTCCGGCTCCCCTTTGTCCTGTATTAGTCTACGACACCTTTCTGTCTGTTGTCAAGAATTTCCGCTTTTTCTATCCTTCTTTTAGAAATGACTGCATGGAATAAAATGGAATGTGAATCTGCCGCTCCTTCAGCATTTCCTGAAATACCTGCATCAGAACTCCCGGCTTTTCTTCCTGCTTCAGCGTTGCAAGTGTCTCCTCCACCGGCTTCGGGCCGGAAAATTCTCCGCCCCATGCTCCATCATATGTAAAATGAACACCGCAACTCGGACTTCCATCGATTCCAACAACCCCGGCCACATCAAACCGTTCCGGATGCTCCAGGTATCCCTCCAACTGTAACACAATCGGCTCCAACATCTCCCTGACCGCTTTTCTGTAAAACGGATGATCAAACTGACTGGACGCATGCCCCCACCGTTCACTTCCATAAAGATAAAATTCCGGGCATGGCAGTTGAATGATCTCCAGACCATCATCCAGAATTTTTTTCAAAAACTCCCGTTTCCCATCTCTTTCTTCTTCCTGCTCACCTACAGGACGGTTCTTCAATTTCGCAGCATCATTCAAAAAGCAATGACTGACTATGAGAATTTTCTGCTTCATACGCACTCCTCCCTCCATTTTTCCATTGTATCATTTCTCCGAACACTCATTTATTGGTTTTTTCTATTTCTTTTATTTATATTTGCAATTTTACCGGAATTTCTACATCTGATACACTCAAATCATGAAAAGAAAGGAAGGAGAAACCTATGAAAACACAAATGCCAAAAACAACAAAACTGATGCTTTGTGCACTTTGCATCGCAATCAACATTGTACTTGGGATTGTCATGGCAGCAATCCGCTTCCCTGTTTACCTTGACACAATCGGCACGATCTTTACCGCCATCTTCTTCGGGCCATGGTACGGAGCTATTGTCGGAGCTCTTACCAACTTCCTGACAGCAATCCTGTCCGGCTCTATGGGCGGTATGCCATTCATGCTCGTCAACATTGCTATCGGACTGGTAGTCGGATTTATCTTCCGCTACATAAAACTCACCCTCGTTTCCGCCATTATCACCGGCATCATCGTGGGCATTATTGCACCGGTCATCGGAACACCGATCGGTATTGCCGTATACAGCGGCCTGACAGGAACTGTGTCCGACATTGCAGTTGCAGTCCTCAAGCAAAGCGGAATGGGCATCTTCGCATCCTCATTCCTGCCGAAACTTTTCAACAATCTGATCGATAAAACCGGTTCATTGCTGCTTGTCTATCTGCTGATCCAGGCACTTCCATACAACATGAAACCTGCGTGCTTCGCAAAAAAGAACAAAAAATAATTCATTTACATTCATTGGGGACGGGTTCCGATGCATCGGAACCCGTCCCCAATGATAAAATTAATAAACACTTTTTATTCTTTGATATAAATTTTTTCTATTGATCCGATGTACATGGTATGGTAATCGCGATCGGAGTACCATTTGGCATCGTTTTCTTTGACATCGAATCCTTCCGGGCTCATGAACTGATGGAACTGTTTTTTGCAGAGCATGATAAGTTTTGCCTCTTCGAATGCTGCTGTTCCTTCTACGTTCATTGGTGTGAGTCCGGCTTCTTTGATTTTGTCCCTGTCTCTTCCGGATACGGTTCCGCACAAATTCAGTGCTTTCCGATAGGCTTCGTCAAAAAATGTGATGGTGAAGTATTCTCCCTGATCCACAAATTCTTTTGTGTACCGGGTCTGACGGATGTAGGCCGTAACTGATGGTCTGCCCCAGATCACGCCCATGCCTCCCCAGCTCGCTGTCATTGTATTGCAGTGTGTTTCATCTCCTGCTGTGATCAACATCCATTCTTTTCCGATAGCTGTAAATGGATTCACATTCAGTTCTTCCGGTTTGATTTCTTTCCATCCCATGGCATTATTCCCCTTTCTTTTCACTAATCGTTTCTATGATACTCTATCATACCATTTCTTCTTTTCGTCCGTCTACGGTCTCCTGCTCCTCCAGGAACTGTTTCTTTCTCAGTTCTTCTTCAATGGCATCGAGTATTTCTTCGCTTTCAGCGCTGATGGTATGAAAGTGACTTCCGCTTGTAATATTTTTCAGAGGACTGGACTGCCCGGCTTTGATATCTTTTACGAAATCCATCACCTGTTTTCTTGTCCGGATGTCAAGTTCGGCCCGTAGGGTTCCGTAGACGTTATGGCTGATAAATACATCTTCCGCTGTTCCGCCGAAATCTACAATCGTATTCAGTTCTTCCATGATTTCATCGTCTGTATGTTTCACCCGGATAACTCTGCTGACTCTGTGACTTCCGTGGCAGATGTATCCTCTGTAGGTAGAAACGATCTCATTTCCGGCAGCCCGAAGTACCGCGATATCCTGCACAATCACCTGGCGGCTCACGTCAAAGTTTCTTGCAAGCCGAGTGCCGGATACCGGGCTATCACTTCCCTGTATCTCTTCTAAAATCTTCTGTCTGCGAACTTCTCCGTCCATGGCTTTTCATCCTTTCTCATCGTCCTTCGCCTAGTCAACCGGATGCAGGTTTTTCAGCGAAATGTCCAGAATCGGAGCGGAATGAGTCAATGCTCCGCTAGAAATATAGTCTACACCTGCTGCTGCAAGCTGTGCAACATTTTCTTTTGTCACGTTACCGGAACATTCTGTGCTTGCTCTGCCATCAATATAGTCGACCGCCTCTTTCATCATTTCCAGCGACATATTATCAAGCATGATAATATCAGCACCTGCTTCTACCGCTTCTTTTACCATCTCCAGATTTTCTGTCTCAACCTCGATCTTCCGTACAAACGGTGCGTACTCCCGCGCCAGTTCCACCGCCTTTTTGACGCTGCCTGCTGCTCCGATATGATTGTCTTTTAAAAGTACGCCATCGGAAAGATTGTACCGATGATTATAACCGCCTCCTGTGCGGACAGCATATTTTTCAAAAATCCTCATGTTCGGCGTTGTCTTCCTTGTATCAAGCAGTTTGGTCTTAGTTCCTTCCAGAAGTTTTGCCACACTTCTTGTGTAGGTCGCAATTCCGCTCATTCTCTGAAGATAATTTAAAGCCGTGCGCTCTCCGGAGAGCAGTACCCGGATATCTCCTGTCACAACACCCATCTTTTGGCCTTTTTTCACTTCATCTCCATCTTTTACAAACAGGGTGACTGTCGTGGAAGGATCCAGCAGTGTAAACACTCTTTCAAATACCCAGAGGCCGGCAATGATCCCGTCTTCTTTGCAGATCAGTTCTACCTCGCCTTCCCGCCGTTCTCTCATCACTGCATTGGTAGTAATGTCCTCACTTGTAATGTCTTCCTCCAGCGCCTGCATGATCAGTTTATCCGCCACCAGTTTCATCGTAATATCATTCATTTTGCTTTCCTTACCCTTTCTATCTCATCCAGCACTTCCTCCCGGTACATCTGAGGAAGTCTGTCTTTTTCCTTTTGAATCTGTGCCTCTGCCGCTTCTGCAAGTCCTGCCGTTTCTTCCCGGCTTGTATCTTTCTCCTCCCAGTTCTCTGTCATATGTCTGGCCGCTCTCGCCCCAAATACCAGACTCTCCAAAAGGGAATTGCTTGCAAGACGATTTGCTCCATGCACACCGTTACAGCTTGTCTCCCCTACTGCGTACAGATGCTCCATCGATGTCTTACTGTGTTTATCAACATGAATTCCTCCCATAAAATAGTGCTGTGCCGGGACAACCGGAATCCAGTCTTTTGTCACATCATATCCTTCTTCCAGACATTGTTCGTAAATATGCGGAAAATGGCTTTTAATGACTTCTTCTCCCAGAACTGTCATATCCAGCCATACATACGGCGTCTGGTCTTTTTCCATCTGCTTTCTGATTTCCGCTGTGAGCAGATCCCTTGGAAGCACCTCATTTGCGAAACGTTTTCCGGCTGCGCCATAAAGCTTTGCTCCCTCTCCCCGCACAGACTCTGAAATCAAAAACCGCCGTCCCGGCTTTTTGGAATAAAGCGTCGTCGGATGAATCTGGATATAATCAATATGTTCCAATTCAATATGATGGCGTAGAGCAATGGCAAGAGCATCTCCCGTCAGATGCGGATAATTGGTCGAGTGAGTGTAAAGTCCGCCGATTCCGCCACTTGCAAGAATCGTATACTCTGCCTTCAGGAAACAGTCTTCCCCATTTACCTGAGAAGCCACGACACCATAGCATCGATTATCCTTCTCCACCAGATCCAGCATCGTCACATGTTCCAGAATAGTCACATTGCTTCTTGTCCGTACTGCTTTCAGAAGTTTGCTTGTAATCTCCTCTCCGGTAATATCCTCATGAAACAGGATTCTCGGCTTGGAGTGACATCCTTCCCTTGTATAATCGAGTTCTCCGTCTTTTTTCGCAAAATCCACACCATAATCAATCAGCTCCCGGATCACGTCTCTGGAAGACCGGATCATAATGTCCACGGATTCTATCCGATTCTCATAATGGCCCGCTTTCAGTGTATCTTCCATGAAACTGTCATAATCCGTCTCATCTCTTAACACACAGATCCCACCTTGTGCCAGAAAAGAATCACTGCGTTCCACTTCGTCTTTGGTGATCATCAGAACCTGCTTGTCTTCCGGCACATGGAGAGCGGCAAACAGTCCGCTTGCTCCGGTTCCTACGATCAAGATATCTGTCTGTATCGTTTTCATTTTACACACCCCTCTGTTATTTCGCAAGCTTCAACATCTGCTCCATGGCATGTTTTGCCTTTTCACTGACTTCGGCATCCACCTGCACCTCATTACTCTCATCCCGCAGACAATCCCAGATCTTCTGCAGCGTCACTTTCTTCATGTCATGACAGCACTGCTCCTGCTGAATTGGGTAAAACTTCTTGTCCGGGTTCTGTTTTTTCAGTTCGTACATCACCCCGGTTTCCGTTCCAATCAGAAATTCTTCGGCATCACTTTCTGCCGCGGCTTTGATAATACCGGATGTACTTCCTACATAATCCGCAAGATCCGCCACTTCTTTCGGACATTCCGGATGTACAAACACCAGTGCTTCCGGATGTGCTTCTTTTGCGCTTTGCACTTCTCTGGCAGTCATCTGATGATGTACCGGACAAAATCCGTCCCCAAGGATGATCTCCTTTTCCGGTACCTGTGCCGCCACAAAACTTCCCAGATGCTGGTCTGGTATAAAATAAATCCTACGGTTTGGCAGTGCCTTTACTACCTTCACTGCATTCGCCGATGTCACGCAGACATCCGAATACCGCTTAAGCTCTGCAGTTGAATTAATGTAACATACCACTGCCAGTTCCGGATCGCTCTTCTTCATCGCTTTGATCTTTTCCACATCGGCCATATGCGCCATAGCACAGTCCGCCGTCGGATCCGGAAGCAGCACCTTTTTCTCCGGATTTAAAATCTTGGCACTTTCTCCCATAAAGGAAACGCCTGCAAAAACAAGAATCTTGGCGTCTGTCTCCTTTGCCACCTTGCTCAGATAAAATGAATCTCCAGTATAATCTGCAATCTCCTGTACCTCATCCGGCACATAATAGTGTGCGAGTATCACAGCCTGTTTCTCTTTTTTCAGTATCTCAATCTCTTCTCTCAAAGAACTCATTTCGTTATCCTCCGTTTGTACTCATTTACACCGCATTATACACCCGTTTTTTACATGTGACAAGACAGCTGTTTTATAATTATAAATTCTGCTGTCTGAATAAAGAAAAACAAGAAAATTTTCAATGGAAATGACAATACAGGAAATGAAATCTATGATACAATAGATTTTCAGAAAACACAGGAACGCGGAGGTGACAGATCTATGAAAATCCATATCATCGGATGCAGCGGATCGGGAAAATCTTATCTTGCCCGAAAGCTTTCCCAAAAATATTGTATCCCACATTTTGATCTGGATGACCTGCAATGGGACAATCATGCAGAACATTATGGTGTCAAAATGCCGCCCGAAAAGCGGAGTGCCATGTTGCAGGAAATCGTACAAAAGGAAAACTGGATTATTGAGGGCGTCTATTATAAATGGGTACAAGACAGCTTTCGCGCTGCTGACATCATTTATGTCCTGGAAATTTCCCCTCAGGTTTATAAATTCCGCATCCTGCGTCGATTTTTAAAACGGAAACTCGGATTGGAAAAAGGAAAGAAAGAAACACTGCACTCTGTCCTTGGTCTGATCCGGTGGACAGACGAATTCCAGTCTGTCAATATGCCGAAGATTCAAGAAATGCTAAAGCCTTACGGACAGAAAGTACAATATCTGCGAAGCAAAAAAGATATAAATAATCTGCTATAAATAGGAGGTGTCGCAAATGGAAGGTGTAAAGCGCTATTGCGTTCGTCTTCTCAATCATAATGAACAGTGGACGGAAGAATTTCAAAAAGTAAAGCAGTCTATTCTGGAACAGTGGACTGATAACGTTCTCGATATCCAGCACGTGGGAAGTACCGCTGTCCCTCTCATCTGTGCCAAACCGATTCTGGACGTTGCAGTCCAACTGCGGTCTGTTCAACAGATGGATCCTTCTCTTCTCGAAGCACTTGGCTATGACTACTGCGGAATCCAACATAAAAATCCTCTTCACCACTTATTTGTGCTGCGCGGTCCTGGAGAGATTTCTCTTCAGCATATCCACTGCTACGACCGAAGTGATCCGGAATTTGACCGGATTGTCGGTTTCCGAGACTATTTAAATGCCCACCCGGATGCTGCCCGACATTACGAGACATTAAAAAAAGATCTTGCAAAAAAATACCCGGATGACCGCATTGCTTACACAAATGGGAAGGAGCATTTCATCCAAAGTATCTGTGAAAAATTTTAAACTTCAAAGCAGCCGGCACATTTTGATATGTACCGGCTGCTTTTTATGCGCTTATTTTGTTTATCGTTAATGTGCATGCATAAACATCATGCCGAGAAGGATTCCAAGAACCGTAAAAAATGCAGGCGTTTTGCCTCGATAGAGCGCGTTTGCCTCCGGCAGAATCTCGCCAAAATTGACATAGAGCATGGCCCCTGACGCAAAGCTTAGGCTGATAGCAAGTCCCATCTGACCCATATCACCAATCCAGTAGCCAAGAATACCTCCGACAATGATCGCCGCTCCGCTTAATGCGGTCAGCAGGATTGCTCTGCCTTTAGACATTCCCGCTGCCAGAAGGGGCGCGCAGATCGCCATTCCTTCTGGCACATTGTGGATTCCGATAAAGATAGCGAGGGTCAGGGCCGGACTTCCGATCAGGCTTCCATGGCTTACCGAAGAGGCACCGATCGTCATGCCCACCGGAATATTATGGCACGCCACTGCAACCATCATGGCGACTCCGGCAGTCATCATCTTCCGGCTCATACGACTTTTTGCCTGCTCTGCCTTCTTGTCCATCACCCGTTCCAGAAGATAGACAGTCAGGAAACCAATAATCACAAAGATGGCAATTCCGCCCTTGGACATTCCGGTTTCCAGTGCGTCGTGAAACAGATCCAGACAGACAATGCTGATCATTGTTCCGGACGCAAAACTTAACAGCAGGCTCATCGCCTTATCCGAGTTCTTCCTTACCGTCGTACTGAGCGCTGCTCCGATTCCAGTTCCTCCGATTCCCGACAATGCTGTCAATACAATAATCGTAATAAGCATTTTCATATTATTTCACCACTATTTTACGGAAATTTTTCTTTCCTCTCCTTAAAACAAAATCTTCTTCAAAATCTTCCTTCGCGTATGCAGTGTAGGTATCTGTCACCTTTTCACCGTTGACTGCAGCTCCGCCCTGCTGTACTGCACGTCTTGCCTCAGATTTGGATGGTACCAGACCGCTCTTATGAAGCAGAGTCAGGATATCAATTTTTCCGTCTGTAAAGTCTTCATCACTAAGCTCACAGGTCGGCATCTCAGCCGCATTTCCACTGGAGAACAATGCGCGGGCACTGTCCTGTGCCTTCTTCGCCTCTTCCTCACCATGAACCAGCTTTGTCAGCTCGTACGCAAGAATCTCTTTTGCCTGATTTAACTGGCTGCCTTCCCAGGAATCCATCTTATCAATTTCTTCCAACGGAAGGAATGTCAGCATACGGATACATTTTAATACGTCGGCATCTGCCACATTTCTCCAGTACTGGTAAAATTCAAACGGAGATGTCTTGTTCGGATCCAGCCATACTGCTCCGGACTGTGTCTTACCCATCTTCTTTCCTTCGGAATTCAGAAGCAGTGTGATCGTCATGGCACACGCATTCTTTCCTAATTTCCGGCGGATCAGCTCAGTACCTCCAAGCATATTTGACCACTGATCGTCTCCACCGAACTGCATGTTACAGCCGTATTTCTGGTACAGCATGTAGAAGTCGTAACTCTGCATGATCATGTAGTTAAATTCCAGGAAACTTAATCCCTTTTCCATTCTCTGTTTGTAGCACTCTGCACGAAGCATGTTGTTGACACTGAAATGCGGTCCAACTTCCCGCAGAAAATCGATGTAGTTCAGATCAAGAAGCCAGTCAGCATTATTCACCATGAGCGCTTTTCCCTCGGAGAAATCAATAAACCGGCTCATCTGCTCTTTGAACTTATCACAGTTATGCTGAATCTGCTCCGGTGTCATCATGGAACGCATATCCGTTCTTCCGGACGGGTCTCCGATATAACCGGTACCGCCTCCGATCAGAGCGATCGGCTTGTTCCCTGCCATCTGAAGACGTTTCATCAGGCAGAGCGCCATGAAATGTCCTACATGAAGGCTGTCCGCTGTCGGGTCAAACCCGATGTAAAAAGTCGCCTTTCCATTGTTGATCAGCTCTCTGATCTCTTCTTCATCTGTTACCTGCGCAATCAGACCTCTTGCTTGTAATTCCTCGTAAATTTGCATCTTCCTTACCTCTTCTTTCCTTATATTATATGAACATGATCTGTGAAATCCGTCCGCTTTTGCGTCTATTTCAGCTCTGCCGGAAAATTCCCCCGGACAAATCGTCCCTCTTTTTCCACCTGCTTCACAAAACGGTTCACTTCTTTTCTTGTCTTTAAGACAATCAGCTTGGTGCCGGAAAGCTTCTTCATATATCCATAGTAATGCGCTTTGCTTCTCCGGTCAAAATTCCAGATTCGTTTTAAAAATCCTGGATCAAACTTCTCCGGGCACCCCGGATTCATGCTCGGCCTTGGCTTCCCGTAATTCTTGATCACGCGTTTCAGCACACTCAAAATACAAAACCATCGCTTAAAATCCAGATAAATCACGGTATCGCACACGTCCATCCGATGCTCCACCGTCCGCGGAAAATTCCCATCCATGATCCATTCTGGCTTGCGAATCTCTCTTTGGGTGAGTCGATCAAACTCATCAAAAGGCTTCCGCTTCCATCCGGCATCCCACGACAGCGCATCCAGATAGACAACCGGAAGATCCATGATCTTCCCAAGCTGCCTGGCCAATGTAGACTTTCCACTTCCGCTGCACCCGAGAATAATAATCTTCTTTGATTCCTGTCTGTTCATTCCCCGGCAAGCCGGGTATCGCTCTTTTCTCCGGTCCTCTTTTAAAAAGGCTTCCAGCCTCTTCCTGAGATGGCAGAACCGCTGATAGATCGGTGGTGCAATCTTTCCTTCTTCTCCCATCCAGACAAACTCCTGAAGGCTCACCCACCTGGCATCTACGGTTTCCCCTTGCTGAAAACGGATCTCCTCAACAGGAACATTCTTTCTGACAACGTAGAAATCAATAAATGCATACTCTTCCATCTGCGAATCCAGCAGATGGAGCTCGTTTTCCTTTACCCGGATCCCGGTCTCCTCAAACAGCTCCCTTACCGCTGCCGCACGGCTTTCCTCACCGGCCTCCAACGCGCCGCCTGTATTTTCCCATGTTCCCGGATACTTCTCCTTCTTGGGTGAGCGAAGCGTCAACAGAATCTCATTTCGATCATTGACAACACACGCAACCACAACAATATGAAATTCTCCCTTTACCATCGGATCTCTCCGGCCCGCCTGTTTCCCAAGGGGCTGCCGGTTTTCATCAAATAAATCCCATACCTCCATGGCCTGTAACCTCTCATAAACAAAGAGTTCCGCTCGCGGAACTCTCGCGCCGAGCGCTGTCGCTTTTGCGACAAATTTCTACTTTGCGCGAGTGCGCATCCCGCGGAGCGTTTTTATTTAACAGGGAACAAAGTTTCCTGTTAAATAAAAATCCCCCGTCCTTAGAAAGGACGAGGGTTATGCTCGTGGTACCACCTTTTTTCCCGGAATGATTCCGGCTCAGTAAGACATCTCCTTCATCCATTCCCTATGGAATCAAGGAAATATCCCGGCACGGTAACGTGTGCCATGACGTCACAGCCTACTTACTTTCGGTGTGAAGCTCCAAGATGTATTCACAACAAACTTTTCCTGCACCTCTCATCAACCGGTTACTTTCTGTCTGAACCTGATCTGCTGCTACTTCTTCTTTTCTCCGCCTGTTTCTCCTATACGCTTATGTCAAATACTAACCGATTCCCGGGCACTTGTCAAGTCTCTTTTGCGCCTTTACGCTTTCCATATAATTTATGGATTTACAAGTGCGCGGGCCGTATCGTGCAAAAATGCATCGATCTGCTCCTGATCCTGTTCCAGGCAATAGGCATAAAGCAGATCCATCATGACCAGAATCGGAAACTGAGGTGAGATCGCGTCTCCGTATTCCAGATTGTCCAACGCCGGTACGAGAATCACCTCATCACAATACTCCATAAAATCCGGATTATTTCGCGCTGTAACAAGGACACATCCGGCGCCCCTTCGCTTCGCCTCCTGAAGCATATACTGAACCTCTTCCGTCTGACCCTTCATGCTGAATCCGATGACCAGGGATGTTTCATTCTGAAAGACCGCCCGCATCCGGATCATGTCCCGATCCACAAGAGAATTGATATTCAGCCCGATCCGCATAAACCGAAGCTCGGTCTCCCTGGCGGCAATCCCGGAACTTCCGACACCGCAAATAAAAATTCTCTCTGCCTGAAACAACATCCCGGCAATCTTTTTAAATTTCTTTTCATCGACGAGATTATAAGCCTTATTTAAAAGCTCCTGATAAGTATCCAGCACCCGCCTTGTATTATCGGCAAATGGCCTGCTTTTCTTTTCCCTGAATGTATCTTCATACTGATAGATAAACTCCCGGTATCCCCGGAATCCGCATTTTTTTGCGAACCGGGAGAGGGATGCCTCTGAAACAAAGAGCCGTTCAGACACTGCCTTGGCGGAAAAATCGCGTTTCTTTTTATTCTGTATAAAGAAATCCGCGATGTTTCGCTCCAAAGCTGTAAAATTCTCATAGTTGTATTCAATCACCGGTATAATCGACCTTGCGTAGTGTTCCATTATTTTTCCTTTCTTCTATCTGCATTTTACATAACACTACCGAGAGTATAACACAGGTTTCACAAAAATAGTACTAACTCTCCCATAGTTTTTGTGTTATAATGGGATTGTTTGAAAATGGCATATTTGCCGGAAAAATAGGAGGTTTTTATTATGAACGTACCTGAAAGAATCGCAAAATTGCGTACTCTTATGGAAGAAAAAGGAATTGACATCTATGTTGTCCCGACAGCTGACTTCCATCAGAGCGAGTATGTTGGGGAACATTTTAAAGCGAGAAAATTTATTACCGGATTCTCCGGATCTGCAGGAACAGCTGTCATCACAAAAACAGGCGCTTACCTCTGGACAGATGGAAGATATTTCATCCAGGCTGCAAAACAGCTGGAAGGCTCTACAGTTGAACTGATGAAAATGGGCGAGCCGGGTGTTCAAACTATACATGAATTCCTTGCTGATACATTACAGGAAAACGGCACACTCGGATTTGACGGACGTGTAGTTTCCATGGGTGAGGGACAGGATTACGAATCCATCGCTACGGAGAAACACGGAAAAATCGTTTACGAATATGACCTCATCGACCAGATCTGGGAAGACCGCCCGGCACTTTCTGAGGAACCGGTCTTCGCACTGAATCTGAAATATACAGGTGAGACAGTTGCATCCAAACTGTCCCGCATCCGTGAAGACATGAAAAAAGCCGGAGCAACCGCTCATGTTCTTACAACACTGGATGACATCTGCTGGACACTCAATATCCGCGGAAACGATATCGAGTTCTTCCCGCTTGTACTGTCCTACGCAGTGATCACCATGGATAAAGTAGACCTCTACATCAACGAGGCAAAATTAAGCAGCGAAATCAAGGCGGATCTGGAAAAAGACGGTGTTGTCTTCCATCCGTACAATGACATTTACGAAGACATCAAGAAAGTCGGAACTGACGAAGTGCTTCTGATCGACCCTGCAAGACTGAACTACGCACTTTACAACAACATTCCGGAAGGTGTTGCAAAAGTCGAAGAGCGTAATCCGGAAATCCTCTTCAAAGCAATCAAAAACGAAGTGGAGATCGAAAACATCCGTCAGGCTCAGATCAAGGACAGCGTCGCACATGTGAAATTCATGAAATGGCTCAAGGAAAATGTGGGCAAGATGACTATCACAGAGATGAGCGCATCTGACAAACTGGACGAATTCCGTGCAGAGCAGGGCAACTTCATCCGTCCAAGCTTCGAGCCGATCAGCTCCTATGGTGAGCACGGTGCTATCGTACACTATACCTCCTCACCGGAAACCGACGTTGAACTGAAAGAAGGCGGACTATTCCTGACTGATACCGGTGCCGGATTCTACGAAGGCTCCACAGACGTCACACGTACTTACGCACTCGGAGAGATCCCGCAGATCATGAAAGATCACTTTACACTGGTTGCAATCAGTAACCTCTCCCTTGCAAATGCACGCTTCTTAAAAGGCTGCACCGGAATGACACTGGACATGCTTGCCAGAAAGCCGTTCTGGGATAGAAACTTAAACTTCAACCACGGAACAGGACACGGTGTTGGATACCTTCTGAACATTCATGAAGGCCCGGCAGGATTCAGATGGCAGTTCCGCGCAGGCGAGATTCAGCCGTTTGAGAAAGGTATGATCATCACAGACGAACCTGGTATCTACATCGAAGGAAGCCACGGAATCCGTCTGGAAAATGAGCTTCTTACATGCGAAGGTGAGAAAAATGAGTACGGACAGTTCATGTACTTTGAACCGATCACCTACATCCCGATGGACCTTGACGCTATCAATCCGGAAATCATGACAGCAGAAGAAAAGAAAATGCTCAATGATTACCACAAGACTGTTTATGAAAAAATTTCTCCATACCTTGACAACGAGGAGAAAGAATGGCTCAGAACATACACAAGAGAAATCTAAACCGAAAACTGATTTCAGATGCAGCGATACGGCTCCGGTGCCTTCGGGTGCCGGAGCCATATCTATCACTATCATGAACAGGAGATGATATTATGCCATCCATCTATGCACACTACACATTCGGAGAAATGATGAAGAAGGCCTTTCCGGCTGATATCCGTAAACGGATTGCCCTCCATGAAGACCTGTTTGAGATCGGACTGCACGGTCCGGATCTGTTCTTTTACTACCACGCAGTTCTCAAAAACCGCGTCAACCGGACCGGCTACCATATGCACGATGTAAGCGCCGCTCCATTCTTTCGGCGCTCCAGAGACGTGATTCAATCTGCATCCTCCATTTCTGAGAAAAACGCACGATTAGCCTACATTCTTGGCTTTCTCTGTCACTTTACACTGGACAGCGTCTGTCATAGCTATATTGAGAAAAAGCTTACGGAAGATCCGGTCACTCACTCCGATATTGAAACCGAATTTGACCGCTATCTTCTGCTGAAACAGCATAAACGCCCTCTTCGCGCAAAGGTGACTTCACACCTCCATGCCTCCACGGCAAGCGCAAAAGCAATCCAGGCGTTTTTCCCGACACTGAGCGTACGACAGGTGGAATCGTCCATTTCCTCCATGATCTGGTACAACGACCTGTTTACAACCTCTGATCAGCTCATCCGCAGTCTCGTAACATTCTTTATGCGCGCCACCTTTACTTACAAAAGCCTTGGCGGACTGATAATGAATGAAAAGGCCAATCCACACTGCGCGGACAGTAATCTAAGGCTGTACAAGCTGATGGAGTCATGCGTGCCTCTTTGTCTGTCACTTACAAAAAATTACATTGCATTTTTCAATCACGGGGAACCGCTCTCTCCTTATTTCCGCCATACATTCGGACCAAAGCAGGGCTGGGAAAACATCCCGGTTTTATCCTTAAAAGAAGAGCGCAGTTACAAACCTGACACGGAGGAACTTTCACAATGAAATGGAAGACAACATCACTGGAAAAGAAATGGATTTTTTACGACGTAGGAAACTCAGCCTTTACACTTCTGGTTTCCACCATTATGCCGATTTATTTTAACTATCTTGCGTCGAGCGCCAATGTCTCGGAAGTTGATTACCTCGCTTTCTGGGGATATGCCACCTCGGCCGCAACAATTATCACCGCAATCCTTGGACCGATTCTGGGAACGGTCTCGGATTTTAAGGGATGGAAAAAACGGCTTTTCCTTATTTCCCTGCTGGTAGGAGCCTGTGGCTGCGTGGTTCTTGGATTCTTAAGCTCCTGGATCTGGTTTTTGCTGATTTTTGTACTGGCAAAGGCTGCGTATTCTCTGAGCCTGATCTTTTATGACTCCATGCTCACCGACGTCACTACCGAAGAACGGATGGACGAAGTCTCCTCCCGCGGATACGCCTGGGGATATATTGGAAGCTGTATCCCGTTTCTGATAAGCCTTGCCCTCGTCCTCTTTTACGAAACGCTGGGGCTTACCATGAATATGGCCATGAGCATTGCTTTTCTTCTCATTGCTGTGTGGTGGGTCTGCTTTTCGGTACCGCTTCTTCGAAGCTACAAACAGCTTCACTATATCGAAAACCATAATCATGCGGTATCCTCCGGACTTCGACGCCTCGGCCATGTGTTCGGAGAACTGAAGAACAACAAGAAGATTCTCTTCTTCCTGATTGCCTTCTTCTTCTACATTGACGGTGTGTATACCATCATCGACATGGCAACCGCCTATGGAACTGCCCTCGGTCTCGACACCACCGGCCTCCTTCTGGCCCTGCTCGTCACCCAGATCGTAGCCTTCCCGGCCGCCCTGATCTTCGGACGACTAAGTGGAAAATATAAAAACGCAAGCCTGATCAAGGTCTGCATCGCAGCGTATTTTCTGGTCGCCCTTTACGGCATCACTTTAAAAGAACAGTATCAGTTCTGGATTCTGGCTGTCTGCGTAGGAATCTTCCAAGGGGCCATCCAGTCCCTCTCCCGATCCTATTTCGCCCGGATCATTCCGGCTGAACGCTCCGGAGAATATTTTGGTATCTATGATATCTGCGGAAAGGGAGCCTCGTTCCTTGGTACTACTCTGGTCTCCGCAATGAGCCAGCTCACTGGAAACATGAATCTTGGCGTTGGTTCTCTCGCCGTCATGTTCCTGATCGGATTTTTCTTCTTTCTTCGTACCGAAAAATTATCCTAAAAATAAAAAAAGGATCTCTTCCGGCACGCCTCATTCAAAGGCAGTCCTGAAAAGATCCTTTTTCATTTCTTATGTG
>CAUWJP010000034.1:0-26023 GCA_963559135.1 uncultured Sellimonas sp. | reverse complement strand
CCCACGTATCCAGCTTGGAAGGCTGGTGTTCTACCATTGAACTACACCCGCAGATCACAATATTGATTCCTGTTTTTACCAGGAATCGGGGTGACAGGATTCGAACCTGCGGCCTCCTGGTCCCAAACCAGGCGCTCTAGCCAAGCTGAGCCACACCCCGTTTTTTATCTCGTTTGTTTTTTCCTGACGACAAAAGTTATTATATATGAACTCCTGATATTTGTCAACAACTTTTTTTATTTTTTCTACATATTTTTTCAAACCGTTTTCCCGCCCTTTTTCAACGGCCTTTTCAGGCTTTTTCCAGATATCTGATTTCGCCTGTCACAGTGCCATCTTCATCCATTTCCAGAACGATATAGCTCGGCAGACGGTTCTCCTGACGAGGATAAGTAAGACTGCCCGGATTCATGATTATCATGTCCTGTTCAAATTTCAGGCAAGGCTTGTGTGTATGGCCAAAGATCACAATATCCGCCTGTCTTGCCCTTGCTTCTCTTCTAAGATGATCCAGTGTCATAGATACAAAATAATGGTGTCCATGTGTCATAAAGACCTTATGCGACCCAAGCTGAATCTCCACTTCCGGAGGTAGCTCCCCGAAAAAGTCATTGTTTCCGGCTACCACATAAGACGGACAGCCGCTGCCGTACTGAACTTCCCATTCTCTCCCCTCTACATCACCTGCATGGAAAAGGAAGTCCACCGGCTTTTCCTTCTCCAGGACGCGTTCAAAGTTCGTATGTATTTTATGTGTATCACTGACTACCAGAATTTTCTGCTTCTTCATCCACTATCTCTCCTCTATCATCTTCTTCATCTGCTGAAGCCCTCTTCCCCTGTGGCTGATCTCATTTTTCTTTTCCGGCTCAAGCTCTGCTGTAGTGCACCCGTACTCAGGCAGGTAAAAAATCGGATCATAGCCGAATCCGTGCTCACCTTTGATTTCATAACCGACTCTGCCCTCGATGGTACCCAGTGCCGTCTTCTCCTCTCCATCTGGAAAGACTGCGGCGATGGCACAGACAAACCGTGCGGTTCTCTTTTCGTCCGGTACGCCTTCCATCCTTCTTAACAGTTCTCCATTCTTGATGTCGTAGGAAGTATCTTCCCCCATGTATCTGGCAGAATAGATGCCCGGTTCCTTGTTCAGATAGTCGATTTCAAGCCCTGAATCGTCCGCCATCACAATATCGTCCGGCAGAAGCACATGAACTGCCCTTGCCTTAATCAGCGCGTTCTCCTCGAACGTAGACCCATCCTCAACAATCTCCGGGTTCACCCCTGCCTCTTTCATGGAAAGAATCTCCATGCCAAGGTCTTTCAGAATCTCCCGAATCTCCACCATCTTGTCGGCATTGCCTGTGGCAAATACAATTCTGCTCATCTTACTATTCCTTCTTTCTTCTCTATTTATACGTTCTGCTCTTCCTTTTTCTTTCTTGGCGGCTTCGGCCCCATAAACTGGTAAAAATAGGTCTTGATCATTCCGTTGTAAATCTTTCGGTTCTTATCCGCCTTCCGCCCAAACCACCGTTCTGTGTCCTCATAGCTTGTAATCATGTATGCCGACCAGTCTTTCAGTCCGCGGAAACTCTCCCCGAAATCCCGGTAGATCTGCGGGAGTGTCTCCTTTTCTTCCAGCCGCTCTCCATAAGGCGGATTGGTAATAATAAATCCGTACGGCTTTGGATGTCTCAGATCCTTAACTGCCCTATGCTGGAAGTGGATCAAATGGTCTACCCCTGCGTTCACAGCGTTTTTCCGGGCAGTACGAACGACTTCATCATCAATGTCATAACCCTGGATATCTACCTTCACATCCTGCCTTATGCGGTCCTGCGCCTCTGTAGACGCTTCATACCAGTGTTTTTTCGGGATCAGATTACCCCAGTTCTCTGCAGTAAACTCCCGGTTCATTCCCGGAGCAATATCTGCCGCCATCATAGCCGCCTCGATTACGAATGTTCCGCTTCCACAGAACGGATCTACCAGAATCCGATCTCTCTTCCACGGAGTAAGCAAAATCAATGCTGCTGCCAGCGTCTCTGAGATCGGAGCTTTCCCGCTCTGCGGGCGGTATCCTCTCTTGTGCAGAGACTCTCCCGTCGTATCGATCCCCACTGTCACAACGTCCTTCTTGATAAAGACACGCACCGGATATTCACTTCCGTCTTCCGGGAACCAGTTCTTATGGTAATGCTCCTTCATCCGCTCTACCATCGCCTTCTTCATAATGGACTGAATGTCGGATGGGCTGAACAGCCGGCTCTTAACTGATGCCGCCTTTGCCACCCAGAACTTTCCGTTTTCCGGTATGTACTGCTCCCACGGAATCTGCTTCGTACCCTGAAAGAGTTCTTCAAATGTACCTGCCGAAAATTCTCCCGCCTTTAAGAGAACCCTCTCCGCGGAGCGCAGGAACAAATTTGCCCGGCACAGTGCCAGCTCATCTCCGTAAAAGGACACTCTTCCGTCTTCCACCTGTGAAATCTCATAACCGAGATCCTGGATCTCTCTTTTGAGTACCGCCTCCAGTCCAAAGTGGCACGGTACAACGTATTCTATCTGCATATTGCCTCTCCATTTCCGATTTTCTTCTTACTATATCTTACGTGCTGACCGCCTGCTTGTCAATAAAGTCTTTTTTTATCAAATGGCTCTATTCCGGACTTTTTTCCAAAAAACCTCCCCGCTTTCTTAGTGATGAAAGCGGGGAAATTCTGATTTCTGAGACCATATTCCTAATAGTTGCTGTTATTGTAGTCGCTGTAGTCCTTGGTATGGCAGTCTGTTGTTTTATTTGTGTTTTTGTTTTTTGCAGCGTTTTTCGTGCGCTCTGTCTGCTTGCTGTTCTGAGTGTGCATGTTTCCGTAAGAAGAGCTGTAAGAATTGTTCTCGCTGTTGTTTTTGTTCATATTATTTGTGTTGTTTGTGTTTTTGTAGTTTTTTGCCATTTCCATGTCCTCCTTATTGAATTATGGTACGCTCTTAGTATGCTCGATTTAAACTGGTTTATACACTTGCATTTTTCCAAAAAGTGGACAGGAAAAATAAGATTTTCTTCCGATTCTTTAGTATTTTTTAACATTTTACTTGCTTTTTTCTTTATCTTATATTATACTAACTTTTGTAGAAAGCAGGCTTTCTACACCCCTTATTAATTATTTATACTCCCCTCAAAAGACCGATGGCTCCCCCATCGGTCTTTTATTTTTACCGCCCAAAATAAGGAGGTACCGCTCACAGACAGTACCTCCTTTTTCTTTCGTTATCGTCCTCCCATAATGCGGAGAACCAGAATCAGAATCAAAAGCGGAAGCGCAAATGGCAGCACCGCGGCAATCAGCCCGGTCACAACCGATACGACAATCATAAGGACAATGATAATGCCTGCAAAAAACAGAAGCCGCTTCCACCACGTATCAATCCCCATCAGGTGAAGAATCGGATGACGGATCTCCTTTTCCTCTTCTTCTGTATACGTGCTCTGTCCAGAGCCGTAAGAACTGGATGGACCGCCGTAGTAGTCCCGCTCGTTTTCAGCAGAATTGATGATCGTCCGGGCAATTACCCACGGATCACCGAGCATCTCCAGCACCTCCTGCTCTGTCCTGCCGTTTTGTACCTCACTTCTTATATAAGAATCATAATATTCGATATTTTCCTGAACCACCTGAGCACTCAGATCGTTTTCCAGGGTTTCTCGCAGCTTATTCAAAAATTCGCTTCGATTCATATATTATACCTCAAAAATCAAATCCCCATAGGATGGCATCGGCCAGATTTCCTTATCCACAATCATTTCCAGTTTGTCAACCGGAACTCTGAGTGCATCCATAGCCGGAACTACATATTCGTGGAAATATTCTGCCTGCACCTTTCCTTTTTCTTTGGAGGCCGCCTCCTGTGTCACCTTTTCCAGTGTGGTGAGCGCGTTCTTCGTCTCTTTTAAAAGGCTGCTTATTTCCGTCAGAAGTTCTCTTTGTACATCGGCATCTGCACCTGCCTGTACTACCGCATTGACCGTCTCAGCCAGCGTCTTTGTTCCACGGATAACCGCCGGAATAATATGTTTGCTTGCTATATCAATCATCGTGCGCGCTTCAATATTTACTGCCTTTGCATAGGCTTCGTATTTGATTTCTGCACGGGAATCCAGCTCTGCTCTTGTAAATACATGGAATTTTTCAAACATTTCCACGTTTTTGTCCGCTACAAGTGCCGGAATAGCATCTATGGTGGACGGTAAATTAGGAAGCCCTCTTCTTTCAGCCTCTTTTACCCACTCTTCAGAATAACCATTTCCGTTAAATACGATCTTCTGATGCTCAGTCGCATATTCTTTGATCAAATCATGTACTGCCTGTTCAAAGTCCTCTGCCTGTTCCAGAATGTCGCAAGCATCACAGAGTGCTTCTGCCACAATCGTATTTAATACAATGTTCGGCGCAGCTGCAGAATCTCTGGAACCAAGCATACGGAATTCAAACTTGTTTCCTGTAAACGCAAACGGTGAAGTCCTGTTTCTGTCTGTCGCATCCTTGTTCAACCCCGGAAGCGCCTTGACGCCGGTCTGGAGTTTACCTCCCTTGATGCTATGTGTAGCATTTCCGGAAATAACAAGCTGTTCCAGCACATCCTCCAACTGTTCTCCGAGGAATACGGAGATAATTGCCGGCGGTGCCTCACTTGATCCAAGTCTGTGGTCATTTCCCGGGTCCGCTGCTGACTCTCGTAAAAGGTCTGCATGTCTGTCTACAGCTCTGAGCACGCAGAGCAGCATCAGAAGGAACTGAATATTCTCATGAGGTGTTTTTCCCGGATCAAGAAGATTTTTTCCATCATCGGTTGTCAAAGACCAGTTATCATGCTTTCCCGATCCATTCACGCCTGCGAACGGCTTTTCGTGAAGCAGGCAGTGAAGCCCCTGTCTTTCCGCCACCCTTTTCAGCGTCTCCATAATCAACTGGTTGTGATCCACAGCCACGTTGCACTCTACATAAATCGGAGCCAGCTCATGCTGAGCCGGAGCCACTTCATTGTGCTGTGTCTTTGCAGTCACGCCCAGTCTCCAAAGTTCCTCATTTACTTCTTTCATAAATGCGGCGATTCTTGCGCGGATGCTTCCGAAATAGTGGTCATCCAGTTCCTGTCCTTTCGGAGGCATTGCGCCAAAGAGCGTACGGCCTGTAAACACAAGATCTTTTCTTTTCAGATATTTTTTCCGGTCAACAAGGAAATACTCCTGCTCAATGCCGACCGACGGCTTTACGCGCTTCGACGTTGTATTTCCGAACAGACGAAGGAAACGCAGTGCCTGTTTATTGATCGCTTCCATTGATCTGAGAAGCGGTGTCTTCTGATCCAGCGCTTCTCCGGTATAAGAACAGAAAGCGGTCGGCACGTAAAGAATACATCCATTCTCATCTTTCTTCACGAATGCAGGAGAAGTAGGGTCCCACGCAGTATATCCGCGAGCCTCAAATGTAGCTCGAAGCCCCCCTGACGGGAAAGAAGAAGCATCCGGTTCTCCTTTGATCAGCTCTTTTCCAGAAAAGCTCATCAGCACCTTTCCATTCGCCATCGGTGCAGAAATAAAGGAATCATGCTTTTCTGCTGTTACCCCTGTAAGAGGCTGGAACCAGTGCGTATAGTGTGTGGCTCCCTTTTCAATCGCCCATTCTTTCATCTCATGGGCAATCACATCCGCTGTAGCAATGTCCAGTTCTTTTCCCTCTTCGATCGTATGTCTCAGCTCTTTGTAGATCTTCTTCGGCAGACGTTCCTGCATCACGGTATCGTTAAATACATTTTCTCCGAAAATCTCTGCTACATTGATCACCTTTTTGTTGTCCTCCATGCTTTCTCCTCCATATTCTTTATACAGAAAAAGGCACTCCATGCAAGTGGAATGCCTTGTATTCTCTTGTTTCGATTATTCTGCTTTTCCAACAGAGCCGAATAATTCCATTTTTTCTTTTACTTTTTCAACGATGGCTTCTGCACCTGGTTTTAATAATTTACGAGGGTCAAAGCCTTTCTTTTCTTTGTCTTTACCTTCTTCAATGTATTTGCGTGTAGCTTCTGCAAATACAAGCTGGCATTCTGTATTTACATTGATCTTTGCCACTCCAAGGCTGATTGCCTTTTTGATCATATCATCCGGAATACCTGTACCTCCGTGAAGTACCAGCGGCATATCGCCTGTAAGTTCCTGGATTGCATCAAGTGTTTCAAAGCTCAGTCCCTGCCAGTTTTCCGGATATACTCCGTGAATGTTTCCAATTCCTGCTGCAAGCATATCAACGCCAAGATCAGCAATCATTTTACATTCCTTCGGATCTGCACATTCGCCGGCTCCGACTACTCCGTCTTCTTCGCCGCCGATGGAACCAACTTCTGCTTCCAGAGACATTCCTTTTTCCTTGCAGATAGCTGCAAGCTCTTTTGTCTTAGCTACGTTCTCTTCGATCGGATAGTGAGAACCGTCGAACATAATGGAAGAAAAACCTGCTTCGATGCATTTCTGACATCCTTCATAAGTACCATGGTCTAAGTGAAGTGCAACCGGAACTGTAATCTTCATCTCTTCCAGCATACCGTTTACCATTCCGACTACTGTCTTGTAGCCTGCCATGTATTTTCCGGCACCTTCGGATACACCCAGGATTACCGGGGACTTTGTTTCCTCTGCCGCTGTCAGAATCGCTTTTGTCCATTCCAGATTGTTAATATTAAACTGACCTACTGCATAATGTCCTGCTTTTGCTTTCTTTAACATTTCTGCTGCTGATACTAACATAATTTTTCCTCCACTTCTCTAAGATATGACCCCCAGGGGAATCGAACCCCTGATTCCACCGTGAGAGGGTGGCGTCTTAACCGCTTGACCAGGGGGCCACGGCCAGTGAAGAACACGTCTGTGTTACCTCACTCGCTTATTGTATACTATTTTTCTAAAATATACAAGTCTTTTTTTTCATTATTTTAAATTTTATTTTCAGACAATTCTTTGTACGGGTGGTGAATCAGCTCTTCCGCCTTTTCTTCCGGCACCATAATGCATAGCTCTTGCTGTCTGTTTCTGATATGGACACTGTCAAATTCGCCTCCAAACTCACCATCCAGCGTCCACGGAATTTCTTCGATGGACTCAAAGGAAATCGTTTTTGCCTTGATATTGTAAATATAGGTGGAGTTTTTCTCCTTGCTCATCAGAGCAGCAACAATGCTCTGAAGCTCCAGAAGATTTTTCGGTGATCTGACAAGGGTTGCTTCAAACTCGCCATCGTCAAATTCTACTTCGTGTCCGAACATATTTCGGAATCCGCCCATGGATCTGGAGTTTGTGACAGAACAGAACACAAAATCGTCTTCGATCTCCGTTCCATCGTAAGTCACCTTGACATGGTATGATGGAATATCGAACAGACGCTTTGCTCCTTCCAGCAGATACGCCAGATGGCCAAGCATATTCTTCATCTCCTGCTTTGTCTGGTAGGAGACGTCAGTAAACAGCCCGAAGGCTGCCACATATACGAAATAATCGTCGTTGAACTGACCGATATCGCAGTGGAACGGCTTACCGTTGACTGCCGCATCCGCTGCGCTTAACAGATCTTTCGGAATATGAAGGCTGTTTGCAAAATCGTTGGTCGTACCGGTCGGAATGTAGCCTACCGGTATTCTGCTGCTGCGCTTCATCATTCCGGTAACCACTTCATCCAGTGTTCCGTCTCCACCGCTGCACACGACAATATCGTAGTCTTCTTTGAATTTCATGACTTTTTTATAGGCATCGTGATAACTCTGTGTTGGGTAAATCACAACTTCACATCCACTTTTTACAAACAGATCCACGATGTCAGATAATTTCGGCTTTAAAAGCCCTTTTCCCGCATTGGGATTATAAATAAATAGAATCTTTTTCATTTCCTGCTGCCACCTTTACTAAAAACTCATACCTGTTTGCCGAAACGATAGGAAAAGGATGTTACCTCGCTTAACCGGCAACACCCTTCTCATTCTCTCTTTTTCTATGTATGCGACAGAACTATCTTGCATGTTCCAGAAACTTCTCAATCCCCTTTGCTGCCGCTTCTTCATCTACGCCTTCTGCAACCACCGTCAGCTCTTCGCCTCCGCTTAATTTCAGGCTCATCATGCCCATAATGCTTTTGGCGTTGATCTTCTTGCTGCCGATCTCAATGAACACACGGCTTTCATACTGACTTGCCTCCTGTACAAGCAAAGCGATCGGTCTTGCATCCAATCCGTCGTCACATTTGATCTTCAATGGCTTCTTAATCATTGTGTACCTCCTTGAACTCCATTTGCTTTTCGCAATTTCTCAGCAATTTCGCCTAGACGGCGTAGCCTGTGGTTGACTCCGGATTTGCCAACCGGTTCCGGCATCAGCTCTCCAAGCTCTTTCAATGTCGCCTCCGGATATTGCAGACGGGCCTGGGCCATATCTTTCAATCCATCGGAAAGCTTCTCAAATCCCATATGATCTCTGATATACTCAATATCTTCCATCTGCTTGACTGCAGCCGATACGGTCTTCTGAATATTTGCGGTCTCACAGTTTACCTTGCGGTTTACTGAGTTTCGCATTTCCTTCAGAATCCGGATATTCTCAAACTCCATGAGGGCAACTGGTGCATCCATCACATTCAGCGCAAGCGAAATCTGAGTACCTTCTTTTAAATATACGACAAACGACTTCTTCCGTTTCACCACTTTTGCGTCCATCTCAAAGCCTTGCATCATCTTCTGAAGAAGAGCCGCCTTTTCCTCAGACGCACATACAATTTCAAAATGATAAGATTTATGCGGATCACTCATGGAACCCGCTGTCAGAAAGGCTCCCCTAAGAAACGCCCTTTTACAGCACCCGTTCTGGTATACGAGACTGCTCACTCCGGAAAAGCCCGCCTGTTTTTCTGTATCCCGGACAAGCTTTGCCGCCTGCAGGATTCTGTCGGTATGTTTCCGGCCTCCTACTGTTATCAAATATAAAATACTTTTTTTGTCCTGATTTCTACGGATAGAAATTTCAGCCTTTATATTAAACGTTTTTACCAATAATGTAAAGTACTTTCTTGCAACTGCGATATTTTCCGTGCTGAGCCTTAAGTATGTCTGTTCCCCTTCTTCAAAGGATACTCCGGCCGAAAAGCACAGAAGCGCCGCACATTCCGCGATCTGGCAATGTCTTGCACTGCTTGTTTGTCCTGCCAGCTCCTCCTTTACCTTACCTGAAAATGACATCATTATATTCCTTTCACCCTGGCATCTTTTTCAATGTCCCTGTGCTCGATCTTAAGGCCGTAGCCTTCCTCCTGTTCCAGTGCATAATATAATGCATTGGCTAGCGTGACGGACCTGTGCTTGCCTCCGGTACATCCGATTGCAATGACAAGCTGGTTCTTGCCCTCCGCCACATAATTCGGGATCAAAAACTGCACCATATCCGTCAGTTTGTCGAGAAATGTCCGAGCCGTTTCACTGTTCATCACATAGTCTCGAACCGGAGCATCATTTCCACTCATCGGGCGCAGTTCCGTAATATAGTATGGATTCGGCAGAAACCGGACGTCAAATACCAGATCCGCGTCTCCCGGAATTCCGTATTTGAATCCAAAAGAAAGGATCGTCACATACAGATTCTTATAGTTTTTGTTCTCCACAAAGATCTTATGGATTTCGGAGCGCAGCTCTCTTGTAAGCATCTGACTGGTGTCGATTATATAATCTGCCTGCTGTTTCAGAAATACGAGCCGCTTTCTCTCCTCGTCAATCCCTTTGTCAACCCTGCCTTCTCCTGCAAGCGGATGGCTTCTCCTTGTCTCCTTATACCGTTTGATCAATGCCTGATCGGAAGCATCGAGGAACAGAATTTCAAATTTTACTCCCTTTTCTCTCAGCTTCTCCAGAGACTCCTGCAGCTGCGCAAACTTCAGGCTGCTCCGAATATCGATTCCAAGCGCCACCTTTGTATATTCTGATCCCGGCAGGATCAGCATCTCCATAAATTTCGGCAGAAGCGGGACCGGCAGATTATCCACGCAGAAATATCCCACATCCTCCAGCATCTTAAGTGCTGTCGATTTGCCTGCTCCCGAAATGCCTGTCACGATTACAATCCGCATATTCCATACCGCCTTTTCTTTTTGTGTCTCTTATCTTTCGTCCTGTTTCGTCTAAAATTCTCCAAGCCTTCTTACTTCCGGCTCCAACCTGACGCCGAATTCTTTGTATACGCGGTCCGATACTTCCTGCATCAGACTGTTTACATCCTGCGCTGTGGCTCCGCCTTTATTGATCACAAAGCCGCTGTGTTTTTCTGATACCTGCGCTCCTCCGACCGTAAATCCCCGAAGGCCCGCATCCTGGATCAGTTTCCCTGCAAAATATCCTTCCGGACGCTTGAATGTACTTCCTGCGCTTGGGTACTCCAGCGGCTGCTTGGAGATCCGTCTCTGCTTGAAATCTTCCATCTTCATAAAGATATCTTCCCGATTTCCTTTTTCCAGACGTATGCATACTTCCAACACAATGTAGCCCCTCTTCATCACAATACTTGTCCGGTATCCGAACTCCAGCTCATCCTGTGAAAGGACAAGAGTATTTCCCTCTCCATCAAGAACTGTCACCTGCCAGATCACATCCTTCATCTCTCCGCCGTAGGCCCCCGCATTCATCACGGCAGCTCCACCGATCGTCCCCGGAATCCCGGATGCGAACTCAAATCCGGCAAGCTCATTTTCCAGCGCAGCTGCCGCAATCTGGCTCATCAAAGCCCCGGCCTGTGCCCGGATCTCATTTTCCCGTACCTCGATTCGGGACATCTCTCTTCCGATCGCGATAATGACACCCCGGTACCCTTTGTCGCTCACCAGAAGATTGCTTCCGTTTCCTACAATATAGTATGGTACACCTTCCGCTTTGCAAAGCTCTGTCAGATTTTTGACTTCCACGCTGTCTGCCGGAGAGACAAAGTAGTCTGCCGGTCCGCCGACTCTGAAGGTCGTATGTTTTGCCATCAGCTCCTGCTCTTTTACCCGTTCCGGTGACGTGCATCCGCACAGTTTCTCATAAAAATCTTTATACATATTCATCTATCTATTCTCCAAAAAATTCTTTCTATAACTTACTCTGTTTCCAGTTTATTGTCTTATCATACATCAAAGGCTGTTCAAATTCAATGAGCTCTTGCAAATTCGGCGAAAATACGATAGTATAGAAATCAGTATTATTTATCAAAAGGAGTGAACTTTTCTTGGACTCGAGTACAGTCATACAAATTGTGATTCTCATATTTTTACTGGCGTTTTCCGCATTTTTTTCTTCCGCGGAAACTTCTCTTACTACGGCTAATAAGATCCGTATGCGTTCTCTGGCAAGCGAGGGGAACAAGCGTGCAAAAACAGTGCTCTGGCTTTCTGATCATTCTCCTCAGATGTTGACCGCCATCCTGATCGGAAATAACATTGTCAATCTTTCCGCATCCTCACTCACCACCAGTATTGCTTACAAGTTCGGCGGTTCTGCGATTGTCATCGCCAATGCTGCACTCACAATCCTGATCCTGCTTTTCGGGGAGATTACACCAAAGACGACTGCGACACTGTATCCGGAAAAGATCTCTTTGATTTACGCACCGATTGTCAAAGTATTTACCAAGATCATATCGCCACTGATCGTTTTGATCAACCTGCTGTCCAAAGGAGTACTTTTCCTTTTCCATATCGATGCAAATGCTCAGAACCGGACGATGACAGAAACCGAGCTTCGTACCATCGTAGATGTCAGCCATGAGGATGGCGTCATCGAATCCGAAGAAAAAGAGATGATCTACAATGTTTTCGATCTTGGAGACGCCAAGGCAAAGGATGTCATGGTCCCGAGAGTCCATATGACATTCGCCGATATCAACAGTACTTACGATGAGCTGATCGAAATTTTCCGTGAAGACAAATTCACACGGCTTCCAATCTACGAAAACACGACGGACAACGTGGTTGGTACTATTAATATGAAAGATCTTCTTTTATATGACAACACAAAGGATTTTCATGTCCGCGACATTTTACGGGACGCATACTTTACTTATGAATATAAAAATATCTCCGAACTCCTTGTAGAGATGAGAGAGGCCAAATTCAACATCGCGATCGTCCTTGACGAATACGGTGAGACGGCCGGTCTCATCACACTGGAAGATATTCTGGAGGAAATTGTAGGTGAAATTCATGACGAGTATGATGAAGACGAAGATGAGGACGTCAAAGAACTTGGCACCCATGAGTATATCGTAGAAGGTTCCACTAATCTGGATGACCTCAACGATGAACTGGGACTGAATCTGGAATCCGATGATTACGATTCTCTTGGCGGCTTTATTATCGAGCATCTCGACCGTCTTCCTGCTGCCGGTGACGAGGTTACAACTGCGGACGGTGTCCGACTGGTAGTGGAAAAGCTGGATAAAAACCGTGTTGAAAGCGTCCACGTCTATCTGCCTCCTCACTGGGTTCATCCGGACAAAGAGGAAAATTAATAACTTTCAAACGCCAAAGCGCCGTTTCCGGATCTGCTCCGTCACGGCGCTTTCTTTTATCTATCAGTTTTCTTCTTCGTCCTGCACTTCCTCGCCTGCAAGCTTTAAGACAGAGCGGATTTCCGCCTCGCTCCGATCCGTATAAAGAGAAAGTTCTTCCAGTGTAACCTTTCTTCCCATCTCTTCTCTAAGTTTTTTGATCTGCCCTTCAAGCTCGTCCACCTTTTCTACCATCTTCCGATCTCTGACATGGACATCTTTCTGCTCTTCCTGAAATGCCTGTATCCCCTCCTGGACTGCCTCCAGAATCTTATTTTCGTCTTCTGTCTCCCGGAGCGTCAGCATCAGACTGACATTTCCCTCCTGCACAAGATCTCCCAGGAAGACACTCCCGTCATGGACGGATTCTGCAATCTGAAGTACCTTTTCCAGAAACACGGAAATCCCTTCTTGTTCCCTTTCTGCTTCTCTTAACTCCAGCTGATAATTGCGAAGATAACGCTTCTCTTCCTCGGAGTAGGATTTCTCTTTTTCCTCTTCCGTCAGAATTCTTCCATGCTTTCTCTCGTATCCTGATACGGCTACCTTCTGAGACAAAAGGTAGTCGTATACAAGTTCCATCTGTTCGTCACTTAAATGGTCATCTTCAAAGTATTTTTCGATTTCCTCTTTCCTGATCCTGTTGTCCTGTCTCTTTGCCTCTTCCAGGATCCATCCAAGTTTCCCTTGAAATTCCAGTCTGTCTGCCATCTGTATTTCTCCTTTTCTTTTTCGTGCCGATATCTGTCTTTATCCCGATACAACCACAGTCTGATATCCTGCCCGTCTCAGTGCCTGTTCAGTATCCGCCGCCTTGTCGACGGAGGTAAAATGTCCTACCAGTACTTTATAGTATGATCCCTCATGACTGATAAACGCAGGAAATTCATCCGCGAGCAGTTCCTCTTTCAGCCTCTGCGCATAGTTCGGATTCCGGAATGCACCAACCTGAATGTGGTACCGTGCCGGCTCTTCTTCCGTTTCCTCCGTCTCTGTTTCCGGCATCAGCTCCGGCATCTCATCCGGAACGCTGTCCATATCCGCATTCGGATTCTGCATCAGCGTGTCAAGAATTCCTTCTGCGATTGCCATGGCAATGGCATCAAAATGCTCATCAAAAAGCAGATTGTCCGTATCGGAATTAATAAAACCAAGCTCCACAAGAATCGCCGGCATCTTTGTCCGCTTCAGAACAACCAGATTCGGTCTTGCCTTGACTCCCAGATTCCGGAAACCGATTGTCTCCAGCTGATCATTGATATCCTCCGCCATCTCGTATTTGATGCCCGAAAGATCGTATACAAGACTTTCCACTCCGGACACCGCATTGTCCGTCGGATAAGAATTCCTGTGGATGGAAATAAAATAGTCCACTCCGGCCTCATTTGCCTTCATCGCCTTCTGGTACGGCGTCTCGTAGATATCTGTCGTCCGGGTGTACTGAACATCGATTCCACGATTCTCCAGAATCTCTCCCACAGCCAACGCCATCTGAAGTGCGTCATCCTTCTCCTGTCTTCCTTTGTAAACAGCACCCGGATCTCTTCCGCCATGCCCTGCATCCAGCATAATAGAAACAGCCATAAAAGCTCCTGCATATGTCGTTTTTACATACATATGCAGGAGTCCTGTCCTACGTTCCCGCCTAATCGACAGCTTTTTTCTCTTCCGCCAGAATCAGGTTCGCATTCTGTCTTTCATACTGGTTCAGCTGTACATACTGGGAAAATTCATCCGCTGTGTAGAGCGGCTCATACCAGTCTTTGGATGAGAACCATTCGTTGAGATCTTCGGTTTCGAAGATTCTTCCGTGTCTTGCGAAAATCTCGTTTCGTCCAAGACGCAGTTCTGCTTTTGTTTTCCCATCGAAGTCTTCTTCTGTCAGAAGCCGACTGTCACTTTCCGGGAAAATATAATCTTCATCTTCCGCTTCCTCTTCTTCCTGAGGTTTTGTTCTGCTGTCGGAGTACTGATCCCGCTTCATCGTGCAATCCATTGCCGCTGTCAGCCCCTCTGACTGTCCACCGGACGCCCTCTTTACGACAACTTTCAGAGTCTCGTCCTGGAATTCGATCGTTCCCTCCATCCGGTTGTTATATTCATCCGAAAAGGTGAAGGAAGCTTTCTTATCGGAGACAACACCGGTCACATCATTTGCTCCCCGGAATACATAATCCTCATCACTTCCATAAGTTTTCCGAATATCAAAGACGATTCTCTGATCTGCGGCACTTTTGATCTCAATCTCGCAGATTCCGTCCGTCGACATCACTTCAGAGTCTGCATTCGCCTCATCGCACCAGTTACCTTTGTAGTCTGTCAGGCTCCATGTCTTCTTTTCCTCTTCTTCATTCTGGTCCGTTTCTTCTTTCTGCTCTGTCTCGCTGCGGGTAACAAGCTGCCCAAGATAATTTCCTCCAACCGCCGCAAGGCCGATAATCACAACTGCCGCAATGATAATCATGACGAACCATTTCCTAAAAAAGGACTTCTCCTCATCCGGCTCGTCGTGATCCTCAATATCGAGTTCCCCTTCCAGTTCTTCATAAAGCTTTCCCAGTCTTGCCTGGCGGATCTCTTCTTCCGCATCTTCCCTCAGAAGTTCAAACATCAGAACCATCATATCCGAAGAAATATCTACATGGAGATATCCTGCCTGAGTACACATCAGTCCCAGCTCAATCCGTGCATATTCCAGAATTCCTTCCAGCTTCTCAGCCGGACACTTCCACAGATGGGACAATTCCTCCATACTCCACCCTTCGTAGTAGTATGCCAGACAGACGAGTCTTCCGGCTGTTCCGATTTTCTTGTAACTGGATTTCAGAATCCGGACAATCTGCTGACGCTCTGCTGTCGTTTCCGGAGCGCGCTGTCCCTCCCAGGAAGGCGCTGTCTTTTCCTTCTCCAGAATCATCCCTTTTTTCTTCTGACATTCTCTCTCCCCAAGTTTATAGAGAACCGTATAAAGCCATTTTTCCATCTTTTCCGGATCCTGAAGCGTGCTGATGGTCCGGAATACAACAAGATAAACCTGGCGGATCAGTTCCCTGGCTTCACCGCGGTTTCCCAGGATCAGTCTGGCACGAAAATAGACATCCGCACAGGTTTCCCTGTAGATCGTGCTGAATCCTTCGCTCTCGCCTCTCTTTGCCCTCTCCACTGCCAACTTCAAACTTTCTTTCATATCTGCTCCCACTCAACTTTCCATGCATTGTTTTTCAGCCACTTCCTGCGGTTTCGGTAATCCGGCATGATTTCCTCAACCCGGTTCCAGAAATCCGCGGAATGGTTCATCTCCTTCAAATGACACAGCTCATGGACTACCACATAGTCAATAATCTCCTGCGGCATCATGATCAGCTTCCAGTTGAAATTTACATTTCTAAGACTGCTGCAGCTGCCCCATCTTGTTTTCTGCGATTTGATTGTCACTTTATTCGGGGTCTCCCCGATCTGTGCGGCAAACATCCCGACCCGGCTTTCAATATTTTCCTTTGCCCGGCTCCGGTACCATTTTTCCAGCTGCTCCTTCCGCTTCTGCGGTGTTATGCTCTTCTGGTCAATCAGCAGCCATTCGCCTGACTGCCATACCGCCTCCCCTTTTGCTTTCTTTGCCGAAAGCTTCAACGGCTCTCCAAGATAATAAAAGACACTGCCGTCCTGAAACCGCTTTTCCATCCATGTTTTGCGGCTCTTTTCGATCTTTTCCATCTGTTCTTTGATCCATGGAGCCTTTTCTTTTAAAAATCTGCGGATGGCCGCTTCCGTCATTCGGTACGGTGCTCTTACCCGCACTTTCCCCCCGGAAAGAATAGCCACTTCAATTGTCTCCCTCTTTCCTCTTTGCAGGTTATAAAAGACCATCCCCGTCTGTCTGTCATAAAAGCAGCGTCTCATGTTGTATCCCCCAATCAAGAGGTATAAAGATATCCTCTTATATCATATTATCTTATGTTTCCCTACTTTACGCAACAGATTCTTTTGATTTTCCTTCTTTTATATGTTCATTCCGGCATACTGTGTTATATATAATTCATAATATCTCCATATCTCCCTTTTTTTGAGAGGAGCGTGTCGTGGTTTCCAGTAAGTACCGGAAAGACAACCGCTACGATCAGCCCAAATTCATCCATCTGAAGATTTGTTTTTTTCTAAAACAACATAAAAAAGGCGTATCAGTCCTTTTTCCAATAACTGATACGCTCTATTTCTACTTTTTCTGCTGTGACCGGTTTTTATTAATTCCTATTCACTATCAGAACTGTCCGATGTCACTTTCGCTTCATCCCATAGCCAGGAAACCACTTTTTCATTTAGTGCCTGCTCTTTGAGCTCGTCATCTGAATACTGTTCTTTCAGTTCATCCACTGTCATCTGCTGTGACTGTGCATTCTTCTCCAGCCACTCATTAATCTCGTCGTCGGATACAGTAATGTCCTCCTCCTCGGCAATCAGATCCAGTACTTCCTGCTGTTTAACATACTCTTTAACCTGCGAATCTACTTCTTCGTTAAATGCTTCCTCGTCCATACCCATATACTGCTCCAGGAAATCTGCATACTTCATATTTAAAGAAGTGGCGATCTGCTGATACTGATCTGTCATGAGGTTGGTGTATTCTTCTATTTTGTCCTCCGGATATTTTTTCAGCTCTACATTCTCCATAAGAGCATCCATGATCGCTGTCTGCTTCTGTGTCTGATCCTGTACCTCGGCCTGGCTTTCCAGTATGTCCCGGATTTTCTTTTTATAATCGTCCACAGTAGTCTCTTCGCCCTTTACCATGGTGACAAACTCATCATTCAGCTCCGGAAGGGATACTTCCTCGATCTTTGACAGTGTAATGGTAAATACCGCATCCTTTCCTGCCAGATCCGGGTTATTCTCATATGGATCCGGGAACGTCGTATTGACATCAAACGTTTCTCCTGCCATATGACCTACAATTCCGTCCTCAAATCCGTCAATGTATCCGCCTGCTCCCAGTTCTAACTGCTGGCCGGATGCTGTGCCTCCATCAAAGGCAACTCCATCGATCGCTCCGGAATAATCAATCGTAACCATGTCCCCTTCCTGAGCCGCACGGTCCGTGATCTCCGTATATGTCGCATAATTCTGACGGATCTGCTCGATCTGAGAATCCACAGTTTCATCAGTGACTTCCGTCTTAGTAATCTCACTTACTTCAAGACCCGTATATCCGTTAATTTTGACATAATCATTTTCAATCTCTTTCGGTGCGCATCCTGCCAGCAAGGATACAGCTACAACAATGCATACTCCGGCAGCCAGAACCTTTTTCCTTTTATTCATACTCCTGTCTCCTTTTCTATCATCTCCTTCCTGTTATATCATACTTCCGTTCTCTTGACAAGCCGTCTGCCGCCCTTGCTCCGCTTCTATTTGGCTTCTATTCAGGCTTCCCGAACCAGCTCCTGAACAAACATTCCGTGGATATCAAAGGCATGATTCATCGGCCCGCTGCCCTTTCCCAAATCCAGCATGGCACCCAGTGCTCCGGATATGTAAGTCTTTGCCCGTTCCACCGATTCCTCCATGGAAAATCCCTTTGCTAGGTTAGAGGCAATGGCGCTTGACAGAGTACACCCTGTTCCATGAGTATTCGGATTGTCGATCCTCTTTCCGTAAAACCAGCGATATCCACCTCCCTGGCAAAGCAGGTCATTAGCATCATTTAACTGGTGCCCTCCTTTAACCAGTACGGCCAGCTGGTACGCTTCGCTGATCTTCTGCCCTGCACAGATCATATCCTCCTCTGTACGGATCTGCATCTTAGAAAGGACTTCCGCCTCCGGAATGTTCGGTGTCAGGATATCCGCCTCCGGGAGAAGGCATTCCTTTAAGGTTTCCACTGCATCCTCACTGATAAGTCTTGCCCCGCTTGTCGCTACCATCACCGGATCTACGACGATATTTTTTGCCTTATATTCCTTTAATTTTTCCGCAATAGCCCGGATTAGCTCCGAGGACGAGACCATACCGATCTTTACTGCGTCCGGCCGGATATCGGTAAACACGCAGTCTAACTGCTCCTTCAAAAACGCTGGTGAGACCTCCATGATATCTTTTACCCCCGTTGTATTCTGTGCAGTCAATGCTGTCACCGCACTCATGGCAAATACGCCGTTTGCAGTCATGGTCTTTATATCTGCCTGTATTCCCGCACCTCCGCTTGAATCACTTCCCGCGATTGTCAATGCTGTTCTCATTTTCCACACGTCCTTTCTTTTTTCTCTCCACAGTCCACATCACATCACTGTACAGATGCCTGCTGCAAGAATAATTCAGGATTCCCGTACTTCGGCAGAAATATATCTGACTCGGATTTCAAAATATCCAGATCTTTTCTGCTTGCCGGATCATAAACCGCTACCGTACGGAAACCTGCCCGCTTCGCGGTCAGAAGTGCATGACAAGTATCCTCAAACACCCATGTTTCTTCCGGTTTTGTTCCAATTCTATTTGCTGCTTCCAGATAAATCTTCGGATGATCTTTTCCTCTTCCCACTTCCGAACATGTCAGAACATCCTGAAACAGATCCAGTACCGAAAGCCTCCGAAGCGCAGCTTCCACATTTTCCCGGCCGCTCGAAGTCGCAACGGCCATCGGAATCCCTGATTTTCGGAATCGTTCCAGATACAGGTGGACTCCCGGCTTCAGTTCTACCGTCTCTGCATAAAATGTCCGGATCATCCCATTGACTTCCTCTACCACCTGGGCGGCCGTCTTGGGAAGGTCATACTCCCGGATCAGATAGTCCGCCGCCTGCTCAAGACTCATTGGAAACAAAATCTCCCGAAGTCCCGGGGTTCCTTCCTTTCCCTGGCTTTTCAGATAGAGCTCCCCGATCTCTTCCCAGATCGGCATCGAATCAAGAAGAACCCCATCTACATCAAAAATAGCTCCCCTAATCATTCTGTTATCATCTCTTCCACACTTGCTTTTAATTCTGCTGCTGCAGTCTTAATATCCTTGCTTGCAAAAATCGCACTGATCACTGCTATGCCGCAGATCCCGCTGCCTTTCAGCTCCATCACATTATCCTTACTGATACCTCCGATGGCAATGACCGGAATCTGGACTGCCCCGCAGATTTCCTTTAAAGTTTCATGACTCACCTCCACGGCATCCGCCTTGGATCCTGTCGGAAACACAGCTCCCACTCCCAGGTAATCTGCTCCATGTTGCTCCGCCCTCTTTGCCTGCTCCACAGTCTGGGCGGAAACGCCGATGATCTTGTCCGGCCCAAATCTCTTTCTCACATCTTCCGCCTCCATGTCACTTTGCCCGACATGGACGCCGTCCGCACCAATCTCCTCTGCAATCTTTACATTATCATTAATGACAAACGGCACCTGATATTCCTGGCACAGCTTCTGAATCTCTTTTGCTTCCGAAAGGAACGCTTCTTCATTCAGATTTTTTTCTCTTAACTGAACAAAGGTCGCTCCTCCTTCCAACGCTTCTCTTACCTGCTGTGTCAGCGTCTTACCGCCAAGCCAACTCCGGTCCGTCACCGCATAAAGAACAAGATCTTTCCTATCGCACTTCATAAACTGCTCCTTTCTCCAGTTCCTCCCCGGTCATATTGTAGATAGCATCGATAATCCGATTCCGGTAGGTGGCATTTCCATCACCATCCTCCATCCGCTTCCACGCTGTCTCTCCCGCAACTCCCATCACGCAGACTGCTGCTGCTGCCGCATCCAGCGAATACTCTGGATTTGCAGTCAGATACGCCGTCATCATACCTGAAAGTTGACATCCGGTTCCGGTGATCTTTCCCATCTCCGGACGGCCATTCCGGATCACATAACACCTCGTTCCGTCGCTGACCAGATCGATCGCTCCGGTCACTGCAATGATACATCCCGCCTGCTTCGCAAACGATTTAACAAACGCGATACTTTCATCCAGATTCTCCTCCGTCACAGCATCTGCCACATCCGCGTCCACCCCTTTGGTCGTCCCGCTTCCAAGATAAAGCGTTTTGATCTCCGAGATATTCCCACGGATCGCCGTAAGCCTCAGATCCTCCATCAACTTCAGCGCCGTATTTGTCCTGAGCGCACTCGCCCCTGCACCCACCGGATCCAAAAGTACCGGATGGGATAACTCATTCGCTCGCTTTCCAGCACGGATCATCCCGTCAATACTGCTCTTGTGCAATGTACCAATATTAATATTCAGTCCGCCGCAGATCGAAGTAATATCCTCCACATCCTTCGGCTCATCCGACATAATCGGGCTTCCGCCGCACGCCAGAACCACATTCGCCACATCATTCACCGTTACATAATTCGTAATATTATGCACAAGCGGCACCATACCTCTCACATTCTCAAGAAACTCCTTCAACATCCTCTACTCCTTTCGTATCTTTGGGGACGTGTTCCGACGCATCGGAACCCGTCCCCGATGAAAAAAATCTGACAATTTGAGTTTTGCCTTATTTTTTGAGGGTTTCGGGGATTTTTTTGTCATTTACGTCGTGTACCTGCGCACCGGAACACGTCCCCAAAAGTAATAAAAAAAGGTGCACCCTGAGCTCAGGGTGTACCCGTATTGTTTCGGTGTTCTTTTCCCTACGTTGGCATTACCCAAATCAGGTCGTGGGTCTAAGCAATTCAGCTTACTCTCAGCCTGCTTGATACGCAAGCTCCCCTGTTTTTATTTCCAGTCCCATCTTACCACTTTCCAGTGGTAAAATCAATGGTTCTGTAATGCAATAATTCTGAAAAGGTTTACAGCAACGGCGAGAATAATCTGGAGATCTGTTCTCGGATGCGGATGGAGAGTCCGCGTTGTCTGTAGGTTTCTTCTGTTACTTCTTCGCATACGAGAAGGTCGTTTTCGAATGCTTCTTCCAGTTTTTTTGCTGTGCCTTCACTGTAGATAGTGGCGTTGACTTCAAAGTTAAGCTGGAAGCTCCGGATGTCCATGTTGGCCGTTCCGACACTGCTGACAACTCCATCAACGGTCATGGTTTTTGCGTGGAGGAACCCGTTCTGGTAGGTGTAGCACCTTGCTCCTGCAGCTGCCATTTCGCCCAGATAGGAGTATGTCGCCCAATAAACGAATGGGTGGTCCGGTTTGCATGGGATCATGATTCGAACGTCAACTCCGGATTTAGCGGCGATTTTTAAAGAGTCCAGAATCGGCTGGTCCGGTATGAAGTACGGTGTCTGGATATAAATGTACTTTTCAGCCATCTGGATCATCTTTAAATAATTATCCCGTACAGCATCGTACTTGGAGTCTGGTCCGCTGGATACAATTTGCACAAGAGACCTGCCGTCACGCTTATATTCCGGTATCTCGAAAAGCCGGTCTTCGAGAAAGAGATTTTCCTTTGCTGCATAGTTCCAGTCCAGTACAAAACGGACCGCAAGGGATGTGACTGCAGAACCTTCGATGCAAAGATGGGTATCTCTCCAGTATCCAAATTTCTTCGTATCCAGTCCGAGGTACTCTCTGCCGATATTGAACCCTCCTACAAAGCCAACTCTACCATCAATGACTGCAATCTTTCTGTGGTTCCGGTAATTGATGCGGAACTGGAACTGCCCCAGAAAGGCCGGAAAGAATTCTGCCACCTGAACACCTGCTTTTTCAAGGCGTCTCCACGATTTCTCTTTCATCTTCCGACATCCCATGCTGTCGAACAGTACCCGGACTTCAATGCCTTCTGCTGCCTTCCTTATCAGTACTTTCTCGATCTCCTGCCATAGCTCGTCATCCCGGATAATGTAATACTGTAAGTGAATATAATTCTTTGCGCTGTTCATCTCTTCAATCAGTGCGTCAAATTTCTCCCTGCCGTCCGTGTAAATCCGGATGTCGTTGTTATCTGTCAGCACAGCCTCGGCTGCATTCAGATTATAAAGAATCAGGCTCTGAAACCGCTCCATCTCCGGGGTCTTTAGTCTCAGTTTTCTCCGATAGATTGATTCCTCCTGGCGCCTTACCGCGTATTTAATCTCATCTTCAATCTCTTTCATCTTGAACATTTTACTTTTTCTATAGTCCTGTCCTACTACGAGGTACAGGATAAAACCGACAATCGGAATAAAATAAAGGACTAACAGCCATGTCCAGACCGCGGTCGGATTTCGTCTCTGGAAGAAAATAATAATGATCGATAAAATGATGTTGATGAATACGAGGTTGTCCAGTATCCAAAGTATTGTGTCTTTTGTAAATTCTAATATCATTTCCATATACTTTTCCTCCTCGTTTCCTGTCCTTATTATACTTGCAGGGGAAAAAAGATGCAACCCGCCCGCAAACTACTTGCGCTTCCCCGAAAACAATGCTACAATACAACATGTGTAACAAAAGATTGGAGGAGAGTAATTCAGATGAGTCCGTTTTTTATCGTATCACTCGTGATTCTTGTTATTCTGGTCATCGCTCTGATCGTCCTTTATTTCCTCGGTAAAAAGGCCCAGAAAAAGCAGGCTGAACAACAGGAAAAGATCGATGCAATGGCTCAGACAGTTTCCATACTCGTCATAGACAAGGGCCGTATGAAGCTGAAAGATGCCGGTTTTCCATCTATTGTAATGGAAAGCACACCAAAATATTTACGCCGATCCAAAGTTTATGTCGTTAAGGCGAAAGTCGGACCGAAGATCATGACATTTATGTGTGATGATAAGGTCTACCCGCTTATTCCTGTTAAAAAGGAAGTCAAAGCTACCGTGAGCGGTATTTATATTACTGGAGTAAGAGGTGTTAGAGGCCCTCTGGAAACTCCAAAGAAGAAAAAGGGATTTTTTGCAAAAGCAAAGGAAGCTGCCATGGAAGAGGCTTCCAAGAATTCGTCAAAATCGAAAAAGAAATAAGACAGTATAAAGAGTGCGGAGATTCTCATCCGCACTCTTTTTCTGTTAATGATTCTGCACTCTCCGGTATCTTCTTACGCTTTTACCCTTCCGGAAACCTATACATCTTCCCGGTCAAGGAAAATCGGATTGCTCCATGCTGTCTTTCCATACCGGTCAGTACATTTTACCCTCACATATTTTTCATGTCCTTTGAGGGCATATTCGCCACTTTCTACTGTTTCATCCACAGATCCGCACACAATGGATGTACCGTCGTTGATGCAGTTTCCTGCAATAAAGTCGATCCGGTACACCGGGCTTGATCTGACATATGCCTTTCCGTCCCGGATTCCCCAGTCGTAGATTTCCGGTCCTGAAGAAGAATAATAATTTCCTGCCAGCATGTTTGTTACAATCGCTTCGTGCGAAAGCTCTTCTGCTCTTACGACAATATATCCGCCACAGGCGTCCTCCACAACTCCATCATTATGATTGTCATCGGATGCAAAGGCAAAGATCTCTTTCCCTTCCCGCAGCATGACATCCCAGTATGTCTCATCATATCCGGTGGCGCTTTCATTGACCGTGCCATAATTGTAGATTTCCAGCGCCCAGATTCCTTTCGTATGAATGAATTCTTCATCCCGCACTCTGGACCAGATCGGATGATTGTAAGTCGCGATCATTCCTCTGGATGTCATCTCATCTGCCAGTTTCTGCGCCACTTTTGCTCCATCCCAGTTTCCATAATATTTGTCCACCGGATGAATTTCCATATGTCTATACGTATCCTTCTCGGCCTGTTTTTGCATCTCTTTCGTGCCCAGAATTCCATGAATATGATGCACTTTCGTTCTCAGCTTCGATCCTTCTTCTTCATAAAGTACAGCTGAAGCCTCCAACCCCGGAAGAATGATAAAGTCGTCACAGTCAAATTCGCCACGATAATCTGTATAACGATCGTGTTCAGAAAAGCAGAGGAAATGATATCCGTGCTCCCGGAACAGTTTCACCGACTCCGCTGGCGTCAGACACCCGTCGGAATTGACGGTGTGGCTGTGAAGGTTTCCTTTATACCAGTTTCCTCTTTCTGTAAAGCCCGGTATATTCAGGGAGAAAATCCGTGCCTCTTCCAGATACTGCCTTCGAATCTCTTCTGGCACCAGGCTTCCTCCAGTCGCCCAGACAATCTGCACCGCGTTCTCCATCACAGGCTCCAACCCCTGTTCCTTCACATACCTCCGAAATTCCTCCCGCGCTGCCATTTCTGATACTCCCAAAAATCCGGCACAGGCGCTCGGCTCCAGAAAAATCTCTTCCGTATCCATTAAAAGCTTCATATACTGAAAAAGCTCCCGGTCTTCCACTGTCACTTCACCGCTTAATACGCGCTCCATCATCTTTCCCGCAAATGCTGACGGACGTCCTACCGCAAGTCCGTCGGCATCTGTCTTTCCTGTCAGTCCGATATCCTGAACCGCAATCTCATTGTGCAGTCCGGATGCCATACCAAGCATCATGCAAGGAGCCTGCACCGGCTCCGCAAAGAAGCAGTGCACTGCATCACCGAACACCCACTTGAGCCCCGCCGTGATTCCGCCCGGCGCTCCGCCGACACCGCACGGAATATAGACAAAGAGCGGATGCTCCTCATCTACAACAATTTTCTTTTCATCCAGCTGTTCTTTCAGCCGTTTTCCTGCTGTCGCGTAGCCAAGGAAAAGTGTTCTGGAATTCTCATCATCCACGAAATAGCTGTTTGGATCCTGATCAGAAAGAGCTCTTCCACATTTGACCGCTTCTCCGTAATCCTGCTCATATTCCCGGACTTCGACACCGAACTTCCGAAGCATCTGTTTCTTCCACTCTTTTGCATCAGCGGACATATGAACAATGACCCGAAATCCGAGAACCGCACTGATAATACCGATGCTAAGTCCCAGATTTCCTGTTGATCCCACCTGAATCGTATACTTCCGGAATACTGCACGATTTTCTTCCTCACCAAGAACCGCGTAACTGTCACCATCCTTTAAGAGACCGTGCTTCACTGCCAGATCCTCCGCGTATTTCAGCACCTCATAAATTCCACCTCTAGCCTTGACGGAACCAGCAATGGCAAGATGGCTGTCTTCCTTTAAGAACAGTCTTCCGTCAACAGCTTTTCCGATCTTTTCTTCCAGTGCTGCCTTCATCTTCGGGATCTCCTCAAGAGGGGACTCGATAAGGCCTCCCCGGTCTTTCGTCTCCGGAAAATATCGAAGAATCAGCGGTGCAAACCGTTCCAGTCTTGCCCTTGCATCTTCGATTTCTTGCGGACGGACATCAAAGATCTCTCTGGCACTGTCCCAGCATTCTTTTTTCGGATTGATCCAAACTGTTTTCTCTGCTCTTGCCAGCTGCTCTATAACCGGATTTTCACTGATCTTATCTTTAATCTTATCTTTGATCTTTTCCATGCTTTTTCCTCCATGCAATATGACTTTGATCTCTTTTGCTTCTATGAGAATCGAGTAGGAGGAATTTCTCAAAATTGAGAAATTCCGACCTCTCACACCACCG
>CAUWJP010000033.1:0-29943 GCA_963559135.1 uncultured Sellimonas sp. | reverse complement strand
GGATGAGAACCATGCAGGGGTGAGATTCCCATGAGCTTTAGCGAAAGCTGTTCGGTTTGCTAAGGATGATTCTTTCATAATGAACAAGCATTTTTGCATAGTCTGTAAACATAGTAAAGACTGTGAGGTGGAATTATGCCAAAAGAAGCAGAAATTTCCTGCAAAAATGTATTTAAGTGTGAAGATAAGTCGGCATTAAAAAAAGAGTTCAATCAAAAATGGATAGCACTTATCAATCAATTAGAAAAATCCAAAGGGCAGGTATTACCTGTAAAATGATAGACAAACATTTCCCAACACGGTATAATAAGTGTAGGTGGAATGTTTGTTTTATCTTCTCTTTAAGGGAGATAAAATATGATGAACACAAAGTCAAAAGTTGCTATTTATTGCCGCTTATCAGAAGAAGATAGAAACAAACAACATGAAACTGATGATAGTAACAGTATTCAAAATCAAAAATCCATGCTGATTCAATATGTATTGGAACAAGGCTGGGAAGTCTACAATATATACAGTGATGATGATTATACTGGTTCAGATAGACGAAGACCAGAATTTAACAAACTGTTAAATGACGCTGAACACCGAAAATTTGATATTATCCTCTGTAAAACACAATCCAGATTTACCAGAGAGTTAGAGTTGGTAGAAAAATATATACACGGATTGTTTCCTATCTGGGGGATTCGTTTTATCAGTATTGTAGATAATGCAGATACCGCTAATAAAGGAAACAAAAAATCAAGACAAATCAATGGTCTGGTTAATGAGTGGTATTTGGAGGATATGTCGGAAAACATCCGCAGCGTATTGACTGACCGCCGGAAGAATGGATTTCATATTGGTGCATTTGCTCTTTATGGTTATAAAAAAGACCCTGAGCAAAAGGGACACCTGATTATTGATGAAGAAGCTGCTGCTGTTGTAAGAGAAGTTTTCACTTTATTTTCACAGGGATATGGCAAAACAGCGATTGCCCGTATGCTGAATGACCGTGGGATTCCAAACCCTACGGAGTATAAACGGCTTCATGGTTTACGCTATAAGCAGCCTACCAGAAAAAATAGTACCTTATGGAAATATTTTGCTATTTCCGATATGCTGACAAATGAAATTTATATCGGAAATATGGTTCAAGGAAAATACGGCAGTGTTTCGTATAAGACAAAACAAAATAAGCCCAGACCTAAAGAGGAATGGTACAGAGTAGAGGGAACACACGAACCGATTATTGACCGTGAACTTTGGGATAGAGTACAATCTATGGTAGCTGAAAAAGCAAAACCATTTACAGTAGGAACCATAGGGCTGTTTGCCAGAAAAGCTCGCTGCATGAACTGTGGCTATACCATGCGTTCTAATAAGCAGACAGATGGAAGACATTATTTACAATGTTCAAATCGCCATGTTGCAAAGGACGCTTGCATAGGTTCATTTATTTCTGTGAAGAAGTTGGAGCAGGCAGTTATTTCTGAACTGAACAAGTTATCACAAGAATATCTTGATAAAGATGAATTGGAACAGAACGTGGAATTTCACTCCAACGTAAAGGAGAAAAAAACTTCTTTAGAAACACAACTTACTACCTATCAAAAAAAGATTGAAGAAGACGCAAAGGTAATCAGAGAACTTTATCTTGATAAAGTAAAAGGGATTCTTTCCGAAAATGATTTCCTGAATTTGTCAAAAGATTTCACGAATGACAGAGAACGGCTTGAAAAGCTGGTGATTGAAACGCAAAAACAGCTTGATGTAATTGAGAGAAAAATCCAAACAGGCGATAATCGCCGCCAGCTTATTGAGCAATACACAAATCTTGAACATTTAGACAGAGAAACCGTTGAAACACTAATTGATTATATATTAGTAGGAAAACGGATTCCAGGGACAAGAAATGTCCCGATTGAAATACATTGGAATTTCTAAGTTCTGTAAAATCTGGTGTCTGGCACACCAGATTATATAGAACTTCTACTTAACACTTCTATGTTGCACATACGCAGTCGTACCATCCGCGGCCAGGTTTTCGTGAAGATCAGTGATCGGGTCCCCTTTTGACTGGAACACTGTAGCGGTCCAAGGCATGCCGCTTGCAGCCTGAGGCCAGAGAGCCAGTGTATGGTCTACATAATAGTTGGCAAATCCGGAACGTTCGATTTCTTCTGGTGTCAGATTTCTTGTCAGCTGGTGGACAATGGCACAGATCATTTCCATATGGGCGAGTTCTTCTGCTCCGAATCCGGATGGAGTCGTTTTTGGACGGTGAAAAACAGATCTTCAGAGATCAGAGCGGGATGAAGTCCCTGGACAAGGAGATAGTCGTTCTGTCTTGGCCGGTGTGAAGTAAGGATACCGTCTTTCAGTTTCTGGGAAGTCCTGCGATAGTTCCAACGAAGCTTGCCGACATAGACGGGATTATCTAGTATATCGTGAATAGAAGAATAGGTAAAAACAGAGGCTTTCCGGGGGTGGTAAGTCTGGGAGTTGTTCAGCTCCAGAACAATTTCGGGAATGGAGAGGGCTTTTTCACCGTAAAGAGAAAAGATCAGACGGACGGCGGGCGCTTCATGATTTGGAAAGAGAGTAAAACCTTTCCGGTCAGACAGACGAATACGGTCATATCCGTATGGTGCAATGTTTCCGACGTATTTTCCTTCTTTGATGCTGGCAAGTCTTCCAGACTGCATTCTCCGATTGATTGTTTTATATTCCCTGCGGGACATAAAAAGGCTGAATTCAAAATACTCCAGATCAAAATCATTTTCGGGCTCATAGACTTTGTAGGGTGTTATAATCCGGGTATGGCTGTACTGGAATGTTCGTGTTACAATGCCCTGGTCGATGGAATCACCCCTTGCCAGACGTTCGATTTCCATGACAAGCACACCTTCCCACATTCCCTGTTCTACCTCGGAAAGCAGCTGTCTCATCACAGGCCGGCCGGAGATGGTATCCCCTGATCCCACTTCCCGGTAGATGGTTGTAATAGGGAGAGACATTGATTTTGCAAGGGCTGTCAGAATGGATTCGTGGCGAAGCAGAGTACTCCCTGGGTGGAGATGCTCTAATTCCAGATCTTTTCTGGATTTTCTAAGATACATACAATAAGACAAAAAAATCACTCTGTTGACTGTTTTGTAGAAATTTATGAATCAAGTAGAAAAGATATGAAAAAAGCTCTAAAAACGAGGAGTGCCGGTACAAACGTGTACCGGCTGAATTATGAAAAAGAAAATTGTTTGCTTAGAAAGGTTCTTTGCTTTCTATGTACTTTAATATATAGGAAGAATATGAAAAAAATATGTTTCTGATTTGAAAAAAGCATGAACAATATGTAACCAGATCAATTTCTGATGTTATGCTCCTGGCAGTAAGCCACAAGGATATCAATGAACTCCCCAGCGGATGGTTTGAAAACAAGAGGATAGGATGCGATCTGCGTCAAAAGTTCCCTGTTTCCACGTTCCCAGCAGATCGTGATCACTGTCCGGAGGTTCCGCTCTACATTACTTACCGGAGTATGATAATAAGAAGCGATATCAAGATACATCTTTTTTGTGATGGAAAGAAGATACTCTTCATTAGAAAGAGCAAGAAGCACTGCTCTGTAGAGATAATGGTACCCGCGGTAAGTGGCATTGATTCCAAGTCTGTGAATCAGCTGCGAAAGATTTTCCATGATTCTCCTTTCTCTTACATCTGAGAAAACGCCATAATATTTTATTATAATATAGAAATGGGAAGAAATATAAATACGACATTTTTAGACGGAAAAAGACAAAGAAAGACAAAAGAACAGAAAGAACTCGGAGCGGATTCTTCAGTCCCGATATCGGTCAGAATTCCGGTGACCTCTTTGTAAGGCATGGTATATCTCTGTGAGAGGTATCTCATGGATGCCGCAAGTTCTCCGTCCGGCCCGCCAAACTGACTGATAATGACCTGGGCCGCTTTTGGATCCGGTTTTGAAATTTTTACCGGAAACTGAAGTCGTTTTTCATAATTCCACATAAATCAGCATCCTCCTTCCTGCCATGGCCATGGCTCGTTGATCCAGTTCCAGCGGTCTCCACATGATTCGTCCATACTGTCAATAGTCAGAGGGCCATAACATGCGGCATACTCTTCCAACGCTTTGACACGCTGTTCTTTACACTTGTGGAAATAGGCAAGGGCCTCTTCGTCATCTGGGTGGGTGTCGAGATAAAGTTGAATGTCGTTTACTGCAAAGCTGACAGTATTGATCTGGTTTAAAAGCTCTTTTCGCGAAGAGAAGTTTTTCATGAACAGCACCTCCCTTTACCAAGAAATGGTTTGTCAAGTTCTTCAAAAATAGTACCCCGTATAAAGGCTTTGCAGACAGGATAAGGTTCCATGTAGCGCTGCCATGGGACATAAGCCATTGCAACAGGGAATTCTTTTTTCAGATTTTCCTTCGCGCCGCAACTGTTTTTCCTTGCGTGATCCTGATTGTGATAAGGTTGGCGAAACGGAGGACGCTGATAATAATTCTGCATTCTGAAACTCCTTTCAATCTTTTTTTCTAAGATTATTATATGGAAAAACAAGGTGAAAGTTACAATTCATTTCCGGGAGACGGTTGTTTTTCCACGTCAATACGGATATAATAAGAAATCATCGGGGCAGTATAAATGAAAAATATGGAGTGAATTTCAATGGATCAACGTCAAAGACTAAAAAGAAAACGAATGATACGTCAGAAAAAAATGGCAGGAAAGGTAGAATATTCCTACTTTGACTACGGGCTTGTGGCTGTACTGATTTTTCTTCTCTGCTTTGGACTAATTATGCTTTATAGTACAAGCTATTACTCGGCGCAGATTGATTACGAAGGGGACGGTACTTACTATTTTAGACGCCAGTTGATAATCAGTGTGCTGGGTCTTGTCGTGATGTACGTGGTGACAAAGATTGATTATCACATTTACGCAAGATATGCAAAGATACTATATGTGATTTCCTTTATTTTGATGGCACTGGTTCAGACACCACTTGGAATCGAGGCAAACGGAGCCAGAAGATGGATTCAGCTTCCTTTCAGGCAACAGCTGCAGCCGTCTGAGGTGACAAAGATTGCAGTGATTCTGTTTATCCCTTTTGTTATCTGTTCTCTTGGAAAAGAGGCCTATACGAAAAAAGGGGCACTTCGGATTTTCTTCTATGGAGGACTGGCAGCAGCAGGTGTATTTTTTCTGACTGAGAACCTGAGTACTGCGATCATCGTATTTGGAATTGCGGCGGTCATCTTTTTTGTGACCTATCCGAGAACGAAGAAAATTGCGATTGCATTTTTTGCGATTGTGATCGGAGGGCTGATTGCGGGGCAGATTCTTGGAAGACTTCTGGAATCCAGCGGGAATTTCCGGCTTCAGAGAATCCTTTCCTGGGTAGATCCGGAAAAGTATGCCCAAAGCGGAGCCTTCCAGACAATGCAGGGTCTTCTGGCAATCGGAAGCGGAGGATTTTTCGGAAAAGGGCTTGGAAACAGCGCACAGAAGATGGTTATCCCAGAACCACAGAATGATATGATTCTTTCGATTATTTGTGAAGAACTGGGGATTTTCGGACTGATTGTTGTGCTGGTGCTGTTTGGTATGCTTCTCTATCGATTGATGTTCATTGCGCAGAATGCACCGGATCTTTACGGATCCCTCATCGTAACAGGGGTGTTTGCACATATCGCGATTCAGGTCATTTTGAATGTCGCTGTAGTTTTGAATGTGATTCCGACGACAGGTATTACACTTCCGTTTATCAGTTACGGGGGAACATCGGCGCTGTTTTTAATGATTGAGATGGGAATAGTTCTGAATGTATCCGGAAAAATTAAAATACGAAGCTAAAATGCCTTTTCTTTCCTGTAGGTTTGTGGTATGATAAACGAAGTAGTATTGAAAACTACATATTATAGATGCAAAAATCATACCATGGTATGCAGGAGGAATAGAAATGAGTTATAAAGTGATCGTAGACAGTTGTGGAGAACTGACGCCTGAGATGAAGAATTCAGATAAAATTTTTACGGCTCCACTGACATTGAATGTGGGAGGACATCTGGTTGTCGATGATGAGACGTTTGATCAAGCAGACTTTCTGGAGAGAGTGGCCAGATGCAGCGAATGTCCGAAATCATCCTGTCCGTCTCCGGAGTCCTATATGAATGCATTTCAAGGGGAAGCAGAACGGGTTTATGTGGTGACACTTTCCGCAGAACTGAGCGGTTCTTACAACAGTGCCGTCCTTGGGAAAAATCTGTTTCTGGAGGAATATGGCGAAAAAGACATCTATGTATTTAACTCACGGTCTGCATCGGTAGGAGAAACGCTAATTACAAAGAAGATTATGGAATGTGAAGCGCAGGGAATGACGTTTCAGGAAGTCATTGATGCGGTAGAGACATACATCGATGGACAGAATACGTATTTTGTTCTGGAATCACTGGAAACCCTCAGGAAAAACGGCAGACTTACCGGATTGAAGGCGCTGGCGGCAACGGTGCTGAATATTAAGCCGGTCATGGGAGCGACAAAGCAGGGCGTGATTATCCAGCATGGGCAGGCCAGAGGAGTCAATAAGGCGCTTACTAAAATGGTGGACCGTGTGGCAGAGGAGATTGTCCACCCGGAGGAAAAGACACTTGCCATTTCCCATTGCAACTGTCCGCTGCGGGCAGAAATGGTAAAGGAAATGATTCAGAAGAAAATCACGGTCAAAGAGATTATTGTGCTGGATACAAGAGGAGTCAGTAGCATGTATGCAAATGATGGTGGTGTGATCATCGCAGTATAGGACGTAGCGGATTGTGTAAGAAATGTGAAATCAGGATTCAAAACTTGTATTTGTACGATGAATGTGTTATCATGTATACCAGTTGAGTGCAAAAGGAGTAACGAATATGAGCCTGACAAAAGCAGATTCTTATAAAAATAACAGGGAAAAAAGAAAAAAAGAAGAGAAAAAGAAAAAGCTTCTGTTCCGTCTGAAGGTGGCTCTGGTGGTGGCGATCATTGCTCTGATTATTGTCTGGATCGGATTTTCCGGATATCAGAAGGTCGAAGAGAGCAGACCGAGAGCGAGTGTGACGGTTGATTATTCCGCATTTGAGGAATATCTTAATGGACTGAGTAGCACAGAAGAAACAGAATAAAATAATGTGAACATGATATGAGAAGACAGTATGGTTTTGCTATACTGTTTTTTTTTATTTAACGGGAAACTTCCTTCCCTGTTAAATAAAGATGTTTCGCAGGATACACGTGCTCAAAAAGGCTTCAGGCGGTGCCTTTGAAAGACGAAAAAAGCCGCGTGACTGCAGGATTCTGTAAGAAATTATTAAGAATGATTTTTGGAAAAAACACTTGAAAAAGGAGGGTGTGTGGTTTACAATGGTTTCAAGTGGTAGAAAGTGGAGCAAAGTGGTACAAAATGGTGGAACATATCCCCATTTTGGAAGAAGGTGATTTCATGTTGAACGGAGAATTCAATCATAGCATTGATGCAAAAGGCCGCCTGATCATCCCTTCCAAGTTTCGCGAAAGTCTGGGAGAACATTTCGTGATAACAAAGGGAATGGACGGCTGTTTATTTGTGTATCCGGACAACGAATGGAGTGCCTTTGAGGAAAAACTCCGGGAGTTACCACTTACAAACAAAAAAGCCAGAGACTTCAAACGTTTCTTTCTTGGAAGCGCTGTTGATGGTGAACTTGACAAGCAAGGTCGAGTACTTATCTCTTCTGCCCTGAGAGCATATGCCGGACTGGAAAAGGAAGTAGTTCTGGCTGGTGTCCTTGACAAGATTGAGATCTGGGACAAAAAAGCCTGGGATGCACATAGTGAAGAAGTGGAAGCGGATATCGATGATATCGCAAGTGACATGGAAGATCTGGGCCTTAGTATTTAAGATCATATGATGGAGGAGGAAACCATGGCATTTGAACACAAATCAGTATTGTTAGAAGAGGTCGTAAATGGTCTGAACATCAAGCCAGACGGCATTTACGTAGATGGAACGCTTGGTGGAGGCGGACATGCTTTTGAAGTATGTAAGCAGTTAAATGACAAGGGGAGTTTTATCGGAATAGACCAGGATGCCGCCGCGATTGAAGCGGCTGGGATCAGGCTCCGCAGTTTCGGGGAGAAGGTTACAATAGTAAGGAGCAACTATTGTGATATGAAGCTGCGGCTCCGGGAATTAGGCATTGACAAGGTGGATGGGATTGTCCTCGATCTGGGCGTATCGTCCTACCAACTGGATACGGCAGAGCGTGGATTCTCATACACGAAAGATGCGCCGCTTGATATGCGGATGGATACGAGGCAGACAAAGACAGCTGCCGATATTGTCAATGGATACAGTGAGATGGACCTTTTTCGGATTATCCGGGACTATGGCGAAGATAAGTTTGCGAAGAATATTGCAAAGCATATTGTCCGGGAAAGGGGAAAAGGTCCTATTACAACCACTGGTGAACTTACAGAGATTATAAAAGCATCAATCCCAATGAAGTTCCAGAAAATGTCAGGACATCCGGCCAAGAGGACGTTTCAGGCGATCCGGATTGAGCTGAATCAGGAACTGACTGTTTTAAAGGAATCTTTGGATGAGATGATTGACTTACTAAATTCAGGCGGAAGGATCTGTATTATTACCTTCCATTCACTGGAAGACCGGATCGTAAAGGAAGCATTCCGGAGGAATGAAAATCCATGTACGTGTCCGAGTCATTTCCCTGTATGTGTATGCGGGAAGAAGTCAAAAGGAAAGGTGATCACCCGAAAACCAATCCTTCCGGGGGAAACTGAAACTGAGGAAAACAGCAGATCAAAAAGTGCGAAACTCCGTATTTTTGAACATATCTGATGCGGGATAGAATACGGGAACACCAGACACAGAAAGAGGTAACGTGTATGGCAGCAGGAAAGAAAAGAAAACCACAGGATGATACTTACATGTATGATAATCTTGTACGTCTCAGACAGACGCGGACAGACGAAAATACGGATGAATATGAAATAGAAGGAAAATCGGTGAGCCCGCAGACGAGGAAGAATCAGCGCAGGGCGATGAAGCTTGGCTTTGGATATGTGACGTTTCTGGCCGGAGCAGTGGCAGCGGCATTATTTGTCTGCTTTCACTACCTGGGAGTTCAGGCAGATCTGGACAAGCAGACAAGAAAAATTGAAAGTCTGCGCACGGAAATTAGTAGCCTAAAAGAAAAAAATACATCAGAATACAATTATATTGCCAACTCGGTCAATCTGGAGGAGATCCGGGAAAGAGCAGAAGAGCTTGGTATGGTCTATGCAGATTCTTCTCAGATCGTGGAATACCAGAGCGCGGGAAATCATGAAATCAGACAGTATGAAAGTATTCCGGAGGACGGGGAAGCATCGGATAAGTAACAGCATATTGACAAGGGGAATTACATGGCAAAAAGAAAAAAACGAAATGAATTTCGACATTTTCAAAAAAAATTTCCAAAAAAAATGCAAATAAAGCTGGTAGGAGTGTTTACGGCAATCGTACTGGCTTTTGTTTTTTTAGCGGGCAGAGCAGCATTTCTGAATGTCACAAAAGGGGACGAATATGAGAAACAGATAATGAGTCAGATGCGGAGTGGAAGCCAGACAATCCCGTTTAAGCGGGGAGATATTCTGGATACTAACGGCACGGTTCTTGCGACAAGTGAACGCTCCTACAATGTGATTCTGGATGTGGCAGGCCTTCTTGAGACGAAGTCATCTTATCAGAATAAACGGATCAACGCCACAGTGGAAGCGCTTGTAAGCACGTTTGGACTGGATGAGCCGGAACTATGGGAGATCCTGCAGGAACAGTCAGATAACAGATATGTCATATTGAAAACCAATGTGGACTATGAGACAGGAAGAGACTTTCAGAGTCAAATGGATAAGGATGCCAATATTGTGTGCGTGACGCTGGAAGACTCTTATGTAAGAAATTATCCGTATGGAACGATGGCAAGCGATGTGATCGGCTTTACTTCATCTGGAAATGTCGGAACAATCGGACTGGAAGCTTATTATAATAGTGAATTAAATGGAACAGACGGAAAGAGGACAGGCTACCTCTCATCGGGATCGAGTTCGGAAAATGTGATACAGAGCGCGACGGACGGTAACTCGATTGTTACAACGATCGATGCCAACCTACAGGCGATCGTGGAGAAACATATTCTTGCGTTGAATGAACGGCTAAGGGACAATGACCACGAAGGTGAAGGAACGAAAAATACGGCAGTGATGATCATGGATCCAAATACGGGAGCTATTTTAGCGGAGGCAAGCTATCCGAATTTTGATCTGAATAATCCGAGAGATCTGTCAGAGTACTACACTACAGAGGAGCAGGATGCAATGACGGATGAAGAGCGGCTGGATACACTCAATGCGCTCTGGAGAAATTTCTGTGTCAGTGATACATTTGAGCCGGGATCTACGATGAAGCCGTTTACGATGGCAGCAGGATTTGAGACCGGAAAGCTGACGGGAAATGAGACATACGTCTGCACCGGATCGTATTCCTACGAAGGAGTTGCAAATCCGGTTTCCTGTATTGCGACAGATGGACACGGAACAGAGACGTTAAAGCAGGTACTGGAAAATTCCTGTAATGTTGGCATGATGCAGATTGCGGAGGTGCTTGGAGCGGAGGATTTCTGCAGATACCAGCATCTGTTTGGATTTGGAGAATATACCGGGATTGATCTTCCGGGAGAGGGAGATACATCCAATCTTCTCTATTCAGCTGACAACATGCAGCCGATTGATCTTGGAACCAACTCCTTCGGACAGAACTTTAATGTGACAATGACCCAGCTCGCGGCCGGATTTTGTTCCTTGATCAATGGCGGAAATTATTATGAACCGTATCTTGTAAAAGAGATCCGCAATGCGGAAGGAGATGTGGTAGAGACAAAGACTCCGGTACTGGCAAGGAAAACCGTTTCTCAGGAGACATGCGACATTCTGAAAGATTACATGTATGGAGTTGTTGAAGAAGGAAGCGGAACATCAGCTCAGGTAGAAGGCTATGCGATCGGTGGAAAGACGGGAACAGCAGAGAAGCTGCCAAGAAGTGAAGGAAAAAACCTTAACTCTTTTATTGGCTATGCCCCGCAGGAAAATCCGGAAGTCATGATCTACGTGATTGTGGATGAACCGAATCTTGCACAGCAGGCAGCAAGTTATCTTGCAACCGGGCTGGCGGCAGACATCATGAGAGAAGCGTTTCCATATCTGAATATTACAAAATCAGAATAAAAAGAATAACCTCGCAGAAGGATTAATAAGTTATATCAATCACTTCTGTGAGGTTTTTTTATGAAAAATAAAACCTATAATAAAAAGAAGATACTCATTGTGTTTCTTGCCTCCGCTGTCATGATTCTGGGATTGATTGCAAGGCTCTGTTATCTGATGATTTTTGATGCAGAATATTATCAGAAAAAGGCCGAAGATCTCCATGAGAGAGAGCGGGAGATCAAAGCGGCCAGGGGAGAAATTATAGACAGAAACGGAAAGGTACTGGCTACCAATAAGACTGTCTGTACAGTTTCCGTGATCCACAGCCAGATTGAAGACCCGGATGCGGTGGTCAGGGCGCTGAGCAGTACGCTGGAACTGGAGGAAGATGAGGTACGGGAAAAGGTAGAGAAAGTTTCCTCTATGGAGCGTATTAAGACCAATGTGGAAAAGGAAACAGGAGATAAGATCCGGGAGATGAATCTGGCGGGCGTTAAAGTGGATGAAGACTTTAAACGGTACTATCCATATGAAGAATTGGCCAGCAAGGTGCTTGGATTCACCGGAGGAGATAATCAGGGAATTATCGGACTGGAAGTCAAATATGAAGATTATCTGAAAGGAGAAAACGGGAAAATTCTTTCTACCACAGATGCAAGAGGCGTGGAGCTGGAAGGCGTGGCGGAAGATCGGATTGAACCGTCGGCAGGGAATGCGCTTCAGATCAGCATTGACTATAATATCCAGAAATATGCGCAACAGATGGCGCAGAAGGTGATGGAGGAAAAACAGGCGGAAAAGGTAGCGGTTATTCTGATGAATCCGCAGAACGGGGAGATTTATGCAATGGTTAACTGGCCGGAATTTAATTTGAACGAACCGTTTGAACTGCCAGAAGGTACATCTGCTTCCTCGGAGAAAGAAAAGCAGGAACTTCTGAATCAGATGTGGAGAAACGGATGTATCAATGATACCTATGAACCCGGATCTACTTTTAAGATCATCACCTCTAGTGCCTGCCTGGAAGAAGGGGTGGTAGATCTGGATGATACGTTTGTTTGCCCGGGATATAAGATTGTTGAGGATAGAAGAATCCGGTGCCATAAAGTAGGAGGACACGGAACAGAGACATTCGTGGAGGGTGTGCAGAATTCCTGCAATCCGGTTTTTATGGAGATTGGGCTCAGACTGGGAGCAGAGCGGTTTTGTGATTATTTCGAACAGTTCGGTCTGATGAAGAAAACAGGCGTGGATCTTCCGGGAGAGGCAGGGACCATAATGCACCGCCTGGAAGATATCGGGGAAGTAGAGCTTGCTACCATGACCTTTGGACAGTCGTTTCAGGTGACGCCGGTTCAGATGGCGACGACAGTCAGTTCACTTATCAACGGAGGAAAACGTGTGACGCCGCACTTTGCAGTGGCGGTACAGGACAGTGAAACAGGAAAGACGATCAAGACATTTCCTGATGAGCAGGGAAAACGGATTGTATCTGAGAAAACATCCAAGACCATGCAGAAGATTCTGGAGAGTGTTGTATCGGAAGGATCTGGAAAAAATGCATATATTGAAGGATACAGTATCGGTGGAAAAACAGCGACATCTCAGACACTTCCGAGAAGCGCGAATAAATATATTTCCTCATTTATCGGTTTTGCTCCTGCGGAAGATCCGCAGGTTCTGGGGATGTGCGTCATCTACGATCCGCAAGGAATCTATTATGGCGGAACGATTGCGGCCCCGGTGGTGAGGGAGATTTTCGATGATGTGCTTCCGTATCTGGGGATCGAAAAAGAAGAGTGAGAGCAGGCGTAAGCTTGCAAAGACAGGGCAAATACGCTATAATTAAACGCGGGCATAAGGCCTGTTTAGAAACAAAAGGATGAAGAGGTGCAGATATGGATTATACATTTGTAATTCCGGTTCTTATATCGTTTGTGCTGAGTGTGATTATGGGGCCGATCGTGATTCCAATTTTAAGAAAAATGAAGATGAAGCAGACAGAACGTGTGGAGGGAGTGGAGTCCCACCTTCAGAAGGCGGGTACACCGACGATGGGAGGAGTCATGATACTGGCTTCTATTGTTATTACATCCCTTTTTTATGTGAAAGATTATCCGAAGATTATTCCGATTCTGTTTGTAACGCTTGGATTTGGACTGATCGGTTTTCTGGATGATTACCTGAAGGTAGTGATGAAGCGTTCCGACGGACTGTATCCAAAGCAGAAGTTCGCGCTTCAGATTGTAGTTACGGCAATCTTTGCATACTATCTTGTCAATGTGACTAATACACCGCTTACACTTTTGATCCCGTTTTCAGGAGGAAAATACTGGAATATCGGCTGGCTTGCTATTCCGCTTTTATTTGTAGCAGTAATCGGTACAGTAAACGGTGTCAATTTTACGGATGGCCTGGATGGTCTTGCTTCCAGCGTGACAGTGCTGGTTGCTACCTTTTTCACGGTTATTGCAGTGGGAACAAAAAGTGGTATTGAACCGATTACCTGTGCGGTAGTCGGCGCTCTCATGGGATTTCTGCTGTTTAATGTTTACCCGGCCAGTGTGTTTATGGGAGACACCGGTTCCCTGGCTCTGGGAGGATTTGTGGCGTCTACGGCTTACATGCTTCAGATGCCGATCTTCATTATTATTGTCGGCCTGATATATCTGGTTGAAGTGGCGTCTGTCATGATTCAGGTCACATATTTCAAAAAGACAGGCGGAAAAAGAATCTTCAAGATGGCTCCGATCCATCATCATTTTGAACTCTGTGGATGGTCAGAGACGAGAATTGTGGCAGTATTCTCAATTATTACGGCAATTTTATGTCTGATTGCGCTACTGGCACTATAAGATAAGAAAGGACGGAAAGAAGATGTTTGACAATAACGGAAAAAAAGTACTTGTGTTTGGTTCAGGAAAAAGTGGAATCGGTGCAGTGACACTGCTTGAGCACGAGGGCGTTGAGACAATCTTATATGATGGGAATGAAAAGCTGAGTAGAGAGGAAGTGGCAGGACGTCTTCCGGAAGGCTGTAAGGCAGAGATTGTAATCGGAGCATTTCCGTATGAGAGAATGGATGAGATCGGTATGCTTGTGTTAAGTCCGGGGATTCCGACTGATCTTCAGGTTGTGCTGGATGTGGAAAAGTCCGGAATTCCTGTCTGGGGTGAAGTGGAGCTTGCAAGTTGCTTTGGAAAAGGCGATGTGCTGGCAATAACCGGAACGAACGGTAAGACGACCACGACGACTCTCCTTGGTGAGATCATGAAAGCATATAAACAAGAAGTTTTTGTTGTCGGAAATATCGGAAATCCGTATACACTGGAAGCGTTGAACATGACACCGGACAGTGTGACAGTTGCGGAAATCAGCAGTTTTCAGTTGGAGACGATTCACCAGTTTGCTCCGACGATCAGCGCGATTCTGAATATCACGCCGGATCATCTGAATCGTCATCATACAATGGAAAATTACATTAAGGCCAAAGAGGCAATTACAAGAAATCAGACAAAAGAGGAGTTCTGTGTACTTAATTATGAAGACGAGGTTCTCAGAGAGTTCGGAGAAAAGACAAGTGCGTCTCCATTTTTCTTCAGTAGTAGAAGAGAACTTGAAAGAGGAATTTTCTTAAAGGACGGAGAAATCATATTCCGGAACCCGGATGAAGTGCGGGTGTGCCGGATCGAGGAGCTCCAGCTTCTTGGTACACACAATTTTGAAAATGTGATGGCGGCTGTAGCTATGGCGGCGCTTTACGGCGTTCCGATGGATATGATCCGAGATGTCATCAGAAGGTTCTCGGGAGTGGAGCATCGGATCGAGTACGTGACGGAAAAGAATGGTGTGGCTTATTATAACGATTCCAAGGGAACGAATCCGGATGCGGCAATCCGAGGGATTATGGCAATGAACCGTCCTACGGTTCTGATCGGTGGGGGTTATGATAAACAGTCGGAATACGACGAGTGGATCGAAAGCTTTCACGGGAAAGTGAAGAAGTTGATTCTGATCGGAGAGACAAAGAAAAAAATTGCCGAGACGGCCAAGAAGTGCGGTTTTACGGAGTATATTTTTGCAGATACGCTGGAAGAGGCAGTAACACTTGCAAGCCGTGAGGCAAAAGAGGGAGATGCGGTACTGCTTTCCCCTGCATGTGCAAGCTGGGATATGTTCGGAAGTTATGAAGAACGTGGAGAGAAATTCAAAGAGTTGGTAAAATCGCTGTAAGGAGAGGGTAGATTGAAGCAGGCGGAAAAACCGGAGTCCAGAGGCCTTGACAAAGTTCTTCTGGTGATCGTTTTTTTACTTGTGATAACGGGACTGATGATCCTGTACAGTACCAGTTCCTATAATGGACAGATAAAATTCGGAGATCCTTTCTACTATTTAAAAAAGCAGGTATTTGCGACTGCGCTTGGTTTGACCGGGATGTATGCGGTGGCAAAGACTGATTATCATGTCTGGGAAAAGCTTGCTGTACCAGGCTATATTCTGGCGATCGTGTTATGTATCGCTGTAATGTTGTTTGGTGATGAATACAATGGTTCCAAAAGATGGCTGTCTTTGGGACCATTTTCTTTTCAGCCGTCGGAGTACGTTAAGGTCGCTCTGATTGTATTTCTGGCTTGGGTCGTGACCAGAAATGTAAAAAATATTGGGAAACTTTCCACCTTGTTTAAGATTATGCTCTCTGCCCTTCCGGTTGTAGGGCTTGTCGGTGCAAGCAATCTAAGTACGGCGGTGATTATTCTTGGAATTGCAGTTATTCTGATTTTTACGGCTAGTCCAAAATACGCCCAGTTCATCTGGATGGCACTGACCGGGATCGGCTTTATGTCAGTATTTCTTGGGCTGGAAAGCTATAGGCTGGAGCGAATTGCGATCTGGCAGAATCCGGAGAAGTATGAGAAAGGATATCAGACTCTTCAGGGGCTCTATGCGATCGGCTCCGGTGGTCTGTTTGGAAAAGGAATTGGAAGCAGTATTCAGAAGCTGGGATTTGTACCGGAGGCGCAGAACGATATGATTTTTTCCATCATATGTGAGGAACTGGGACTTGTGGGAGCGGTTCTTGTCATCCTGCTGTTCTTCCTTTTGATTTGGCGCTTCTTTGTGATCGCTTCACATGCTCAGGATCTTTTCGGAGCACTGATTGCAGCAGGTGCCATGGGACATATGATGATTCAGGTGATTTTGAATATTGCTGTTGTGACTAATACGATTCCAAATACCGGGATCACTCTTCCATTTATCAGTTATGGGGGAACGTCAGTTGTTTTTCTTCTTGTGGAAATGGGGCTTGTATTCAGTGTTGCCAGTTGGTAAAATAGAAGCGTTAATGATAGGGAAAGTACAGGAGGCACATCCATGAATGATCAGATTGTGCAAAGGGATGAGAAGAGAAAGCGGATCAAGCGTACAAGGCGCAAGCAGATTCTGACAAGACTTGGGGCAGGGGCGGCTGTCATTGTTGCTATCATCGTGTTTCTTCTTTTGTTCCAGCTTAGAGACATACAGGTGAAGGGAAATGATTTTCTCACGGATAGCGAAGTAAGCCAGTACATTCGCGGACAGGGAGGGGATGGAAATTCTCTGGTTCTGTTTTTAAGTACAAAGCTGGGAGATTACCCGGAGCCGCCGACTGTCGAGAGTATGGAATTTCATATGGTGAATCCGTGGACGATCCGGGTGGATGTGAAGGAAAAGAGTCCGGCCGGGTATGCTAAGCAGGATGAGAAATATGTCTATTTTGACAATGAAGGGATGATTCTTGGAATTACGGACACCCCAAGAGACGGTATCAGCCTTGTTGAGGGACTGGATCTCTCAGGAGCAGAACAAGGAAAGAAGCTAAGCGTTCAGGACGCTTCCGTATTTGAATATATTGTCCAGATTCAGGAAATTCTTGGAAGAAGTGAGGTCATCCCTGACAGAATTGTCTGTGATGGGGAAAATATTACATTGTACTTCGGGAATATTTGTGCACAGCTTGGAAGCGGAGATCCGCAGGAGAAGGCGGCACAGCTCCCAGCCATTCTTTCAAAGCTGGAAGGGCAAAGCGGGACACTACATCTGGAGCATTACGGAGAGTTGACAGAGACGATCAGCTTTGAAAAAAGTGAAACAACAGAGGAATCAAATGCCTGAAAGTACCATAAGAATCTGGCGTAAAAAAATCGAAAAATAGGAAAAATTCTATTGAAATTTAGAAAGAAAGACTATATTATATAGTATATATGGCAGAATACATGAACTAGTAGGGTGTATAAATAATAAAGCATAACAAAGGAGGAGACACTCTTGTTAGAAATTAAGACAAATGAATCAGAAGCAGCAGCAAAAATTATCGTCGTTGGTGTAGGTGGAGGCGGTAATAATGCTGTCAACCGCATGATAGATGAGCAGATTGCCGGAGTAGAATTTATCGCTATCAACACAGACAAACAGGCTCTCTCATTCTGCAAGGCCCCTACATTAATGCAGATCGGAGACAAGCTCACAAAAGGACTTGGAGCAGGAGCAAAGCCGGAAGTTGGAGAAAAAGCAGCAGAAGAAAGTGCAGATGAGATTGCAGCAGCACTCAAAGGCGCAGATATGGTATTTGTTACATGCGGAATGGGCGGCGGTACAGGTACAGGTGCGACACCGGTTGTAGCGCGTATTGCAAAAGAGCAGGGATCCCTGACAGTCGGCGTTGTTACAAAGCCGTTCCGTTTTGAATCCAGAGCGCGTATGAATAATGCACTTGCTGGTATTGAAAAATTAAAAGAAAATGTAGACACACTGATTGTTATTCCAAATGATAAGCTTCTTGAAATCGTCGACAGAAGAACAACGATGCCGGATGCACTGAAAAAGGCAGATGAAGTGCTTCAGCAGGGTATTCAGGGAATCACAGACCTGATCAATGTACCATCCCTGATCAACCTTGACTTTGCTGATATTCAGACAGTTATGATTGACAAGGGTATCGCTCATATCGGAATCGGACACGGAAGAGGAGATGATAAGGCACTGGAAGCTGTAAAACAGGCTGTAGCCAGTCCGCTGCTTGAGACAACAATCTCAGGAGCATCGCATGTCATCATTAATATTTCCGGTGATATCACTCTGATGGATGCAAGTGATGCAGCAGAGTATGTTCAGGAACTTGCTGGAGAAGATGCAAATATCATCTTCGGTGCGATGTATGATGAGTCCAAGTCTGATGAAGCAACAGTAACGGTTATTGCAACAGGATTACATAACAGCAAAGAAAGTACAGCATCCAAGCTGAAATCCAAGATGGGTACAGCAAAGCCGACAGGATCCGTATTTGCTGAGACTCAGGATACACCCTCTCTCAAATCAGATATGGGGAGAGTAACCAGAATGCCGCAGCAGACAAGAACATCTGCAGCACCGGAAAGCAGTACAACAGCTCAGACTTCTACACCATCCTATACAGCAGGAACAGGAAGAGTAAAAGAGCAGACAATCAAGATTCCGGATTTCTTCAAGAAATAAATATTGAATCATCAAACAGAAGGTATGGAGGCAAGAGCTTCCATACCTTTTTTGTCTTTTTGCATGTCGAAAGAAAACCTGTTTCTCTGCCAGTTTCTGACAAAATTTCAAATTCATTTTTCTTATAATACTATTTGTTCGTATACTGAATCGATTTAGCAGCGACAGGAGAAAAGAGGGTGAAACATGTACTATGAGATATACATGGATGTATTCTTCCTCGTCAATTTTATGATGGATTATCTGCTCCTGACAGCGGTGTGCAGGATGCTGGCCGGTTATTTCCGGAGAAGGCGGGTACTTCTGGGAGCGTTTCTGGGTTCTTTGCTGACCTGTCTTACGATTATGATTCCGACACCCGGTTTAGTGAAAATGCTGTTGTGCCATGGGATGGTGACTACGGTTATGCTGAGAGCGGCAATTCCTGTATACGACATGAGGGGGTTCGTGAAGGCGTTTTTTATGCTTTATGGGGGCGGATTTCTGCTCGGTGGCATTTTTAGCTTTTTTGGGCAATATATTCGTACAGGAAGTCTTTTTTTTCTGTTTGCCGTCATAAGCTATGAACTCATGCAGGCGGTGTGGGCATTTTGGTGTCAGATACACAGACAGAATCAATACGTCTGTGAGATTCTGGTGGAACAGTCCGGGAGAGAGGTACGGCTAAAAGGGCTGGTTGATACGGGAAACAGCCTGACGGATCCGCTTACAGGACAGCCGGTTTGCATCGTAGAAAGAGAGGCGGTCGAAAGCCTTATGGAAAACACACAAAAAAGGCGCTATATCGGATTCCGGTCTGTCGGAAATGAGTATGCCAGGCTGCTTCTGGTACAGTTTGACAGCCTTTCTCTGACGGGAAAAGAAAAAAAGCAGATCTGTGATATCTGGATTGGAATATCGGATACCAGGATTTCGACAGACGGAACATACAGAATACTTATAAATCCGGATATTTTTTAGGAGGGGACATAAATGATGATGAACATTGCAGTACCAAATACATTCAGACAGAAAATTTTTCCAGCTTTTCGAACATGGCTTTTTCCGGAAAAGCAGGAAGTATACTACATAGGAGGTTCTGACATTCTTCCGCCGCCTTTGGAAGTGGAAGAGGAGGCAAAGGCCATCGAACAGCTCTGTACGGAGCAGCACGAAGATGCGAGAAAGCAGCTGATCGAGCACAACCTGCGTCTTGTTGTTTATATAGCAAAAAAATTCGACAATACAGGAGTCGGAGTAGAAGATTTGATTTCTATCGGGACGATCGGGCTGATCAAGGCGATCAATACGTTTAATCCGAATAAAAACATCAAACTTGCAACGTATGCGTCCAGATGTATCGAGAATGAAATTTTGATGTATCTCAGACGAAACAGTAAAACAAGGTTAGAAGTTTCCATAGACGAACCCCTCAATGTGGACTGGGATGGAAATGAACTGTTGCTTTCAGATATCCTTGGGACAGAAGAGGATACGATCTACAAGGATATGGAAACGGAAGCGGAGAAAAATATGCTGATACGGGCCGTGGGAAGACTTTCTGTCAGAGAGCGCAGAATTGTTAATATGCGCTTTGGACTTGGGACTCCGGACGGGGAGGAAATGACGCAGAAAGAAGTGGCGGACGTACTTGGAATCTCCCAGTCTTATATATCCAGATTGGAAAAGAAGATTATGATTCGTTTGAAAAAAGAAATTGCAAAATTAGAATAAAAATTCAGAAAAAGGGAGAAGAAATTTAAAAAAAGTGCTACAATATCTACATACGATACCACAGGAAAAGGGGCGATGTTATGAAACTAAGATTTATCGGTGCGGCACATGAAGTGACTGGAAGCTGTCATCTTCTCGAGGCGTGCAACAAGCATATTCTGGTAGATTGTGGGATGGAACAAGGACCGGACCTGTATGAAAATCAGGAGATTCCGGTGTCAGCATCAGAGATCGATTACGTGCTTTTGACTCATGCTCACATTGATCATTCCGGTAATCTGCCTCTCCTTGTCAAGAACGGATTTCAGGGAGATATTGTATCGACCTTTGCGACGGCAGACCTCTGCAGCATTATGCTTCGTGACAGTGCGCATATTCAGGAATTCGAGGCAGAATGGAGAAACAGAAAGGCCAAAAGAAGCGGTGCACCATTTTATGAGCCTCTTTACACGATGCAGGATGCGGTAGATGCGGCAGCGCTGTTTTCACCGTGTGATTATGGACAGAAGATTACACTTTGCGATGGGATTGAAGTGCGGTTCAGTGATGTAGGACATCTTCTTGGTTCTGCATGTATTGAGGTGTGGATTACAGAAGACGGAGAAACGAGAAAGATCGTATTTTCCGGTGATGTGGGAAACATCAATCAGCCGATCATCAAAGATCCGTCAACTGTCAAAGATGCGGATTACGTGGTCATTGAATCTACATACGGAAACCGGACCCACGGGGCGGGAATCCCGGACTATGTGGGTGATTTCACAAAAATAATAAGGGAAACATTTGCGAAAGGTGGAAATGTTGTTGTCCCGTCCTTTGCGGTAGGAAGAACACAGGAGCTGCTCTATTTTATCCGTGAGATCAAGGAGAGAAATCTCCTTCCGGAATATCCGGATTTTGAAGTGTACGTGGATAGTCCGCTGGCGATTGAGGCCACAAATGTATTTAATAAAAATATGTTGGGATGCTTTGATGAAGAAGCAATGGAGCTCGTGAATAAAGGAATCAATCCACTCCGATTTTCCGGGTTGAAGCTGACGACAACGAGTGAAGAGTCCAAACAGATCAATTTTGACGAAAAACCAAAGATTATCCTTTCGGCTTCCGGTATGTGTGAGGCCGGACGAATCCGTCATCATCTGAAACATAATCTGTGGCGGAAAGAATGTACGATTCTTTTTGTTGGCTATCAGGCAGTGGGAACACTGGGACGAAAACTGATTGAAGGAGCAGAATGTGTCAAACTCTTCGGAGAAAACGTTGAAGTCAATGCCAGAATCTGTACGCTTCAGGGAATCAGTGGACATGCGGATAAAAACGGACTTCTGAACTGGTTGTCCGCCTTTGAGACACCGCTGAAACATGTATTTGTCGTACATGGGGAAGATCAGGTCACGGATGAATTCGCAGCTTATGTTAAAGAGACGCTTGGCTATGAGGCATTTGCGCCGTACTCCGGAGCGTGTGTGGATCTGATATCAGATGAAATCATAAGCGAAGGCGTCAGACTGCCGAAGAAATCTTCCGAAAAACCGGCCAGAATCCGCGCAAATCAGGTATTTGGCCGTACGGTTTCTGCTGCAAAACGACTGCTGGATGTGGTTATGCAAAACGAAGGGCTTTCCAATAAAGATCTTGCAAAGCTCGAGAGTCAGATTTTGAATCTTGCTGACAAGTGGGACAGGAATGACTAGGATCATTTAAAAAGAGGCGAATTGTCAAGGGCTAAAAGTTTTTTTATTTTTTTCCATACTGAATAAGAGGATGCCGGGATGTGCATGATTTCTGTTAGAAAGGCAGAGTTGCCGTGACAGGAGGATGTACGATGGCATTAAATAAAGTAGAAATATGCGGAGTGAACACTGCAAAACTTCCGCTCTTGAAAGAGGAAGAAAAAGAGGAACTGTTTGCCCGGATCAAAGAAGGCGACGAGGAGGCAAAAGAAAAGTACATTAAGGGAAATTTGAGACTGGTGCTCAGCGTGATCAAGCGGTTTGCGGGGAGCAATGAAAATCCGGATGATCTCTTTCAGATTGGCTGCATCGGTCTGATTAAGGCAGTTAACAATTTTAATACGGAACTGGACGTCCGGTTCTCTACTTATGCGGTGCCGATGATCATAGGAGAAATACGAAGATACATGCGGGATAATAATTCCATCCGTGTCAGCAGGTCGTTGCGGGATACAGCATACAAGGCGATCTACGCGAAGGAAAATTATGTCAAAAAGAATTTAAGAGAACCGACCGTTCAGGAGATTTCCGAAGAAATCGGGATCGCAAAAGAGGATATCGTTTTTGCGCTGGATGCTATCCAGGCTCCCGTCAGTTTAAACGAGCCGGTCTACAACGATAGTGGAGATGCGCTGTATGTGATGGATCAGATCAGTGATAAAAAGAACAAAGAAGAGCGTTGGATTGAAGACCTGTCTTTGCAGGCGGCGATGGAACATCTGAATGAAAGGGAAAAATATATTATCCGTCTCCGGTTTTTCGAGGGGAAAACCCAGATGGAGGTGGCAAAGGAAGTGAATATTTCCCAGGCGCAGGTAAGCAGACTTGAAAAAAATGCACTTCGCCTGATGCGCCAGTATCTGGATTAATAGAAAAGGACGCCTGTTTGGCGTTCTTTTTTTGTTGAAATTTTGTCAGGCATATATTATGCTATACGTGTAGAAAGTACTAAGAAAAGAATGGGGCGAAGAAAATGTATAAGGCTTGTATTTTTGACCTGGATGGAACGTTGACAGATACATTGGAGTCCATGACACGTTCGGTGAATCTGACTCTGGAAGAAATGGGACTTCCTGTGATCACCCTGGATCAGTGCCGGGAGTTTGTGGGAAGTGGCGCCAGAAAGCTTATGGAGAGGACATTAAAGACGTGTGGAGATGAAGAGCTTGTGCGGATTGAGGAGGCTATGGAGATCTATGGACGGGTATTTGCCGAAAACTGCACATATCATGTAAAGCCGTACGACGGTATTGAAGAGATGTTAAAAGAACTCAAAGAAAAAGGAATTTATCTGGCAGTGCTTTCTAATAAGCCGGATGGACAGGCAAGGAATGTGATCCATACTTTTTTCGGAGATGAGTTATTTGAATATGTACAGGGACAAAAGGAAGAGATCCCAAGAAAACCGGATCCGGCTGCTGTCTTTGCGATTATGGAAAAGGCAGGGGTAAGCAGGGAAGAATGTGTCTATATCGGTGATTCGGACGTAGATATGCATACCGGAAAAAATGCCGGGGTAAAGACCGTCGGTGTCAGCTGGGGATTCCGGTCAAAAGAGGTCCTGCAGGAGACGGGAGCGGATGTGATTATTGATCATCCAAAAGAATTGACCGTGATCGTAAATAATACCAAAAGTGAGGAGGAAAAAAATGAACGGATTTAGTGAAGAGTGTATCGAAGTGTTCTTAAGAGAACAGTCTCAGCTTTTTGATGAGCCGGTTGCCGAGACACCGGAAGAGGCAGAGGCGTTCCTTGAGGACTGCATGGCGGTTGTGCTGGATTCACTTGAAGAGGTAAAGGAATACCTGGAAGAGTCTGGAGCGGATGTGGACGGCATGACGATGCAGGAAATTGAAGATGCATCAGAGGTGTTCTCACTTCCGGGAGGACAGTACCTGGTTGTGGAAGGATAAGGAAAAGCCGGGGCAGCATATCAGTCTGCCTCGGCTTTTTTCAGCGCTTTCTGGATGGTGTCAAGAATCAGGTTGGATGTATAGGAATGGTCCTCTCCGGCTTCGATCTGATCGGCCGACTGTGTCTCGATAATCTGTCCGGCAATCTCTTCCATGGCAGGCTGGACGAGAGGATACATGGTTTCCACGCTTTCATCCAGATTGGAAAAACGGATGGAATTGATATGATTTTTGTCGACTGATACTTCAACCTCCAGCGGTGTATTATTCAGCGTCATGCTGGCGGTGTAGACGCCGGGAGTGTATTCCTTGGATGTCTGCTTTTTGCCAGAATGATCCGGAAGGAACATAAAAAGAAGCAGCAGCACAAGAAGGATACCAAGGGCTGCAAAAATGGCGGTATAGATAATTTCCTTCATGTGAAATACGACGATTTTGGTTTTGGAACTCATAAGTGAAAAGGCCTCCTTTCAGTAAAGATGAAATCCTGCAGCACTACGGGATTTTGTCTTTATAATATATATGTAACAATGGGAAAAATTATGCGGCGTTGCCAAACGCGGCTTTTTGCGGTAGAATAAAAAAATACGAAAAAAGAGAGGTAGAGACGTATGTTTATTATCGCAGGATTAGGAAATCCGGGATCAAAGTACGAAGGAACACGGCACAACGTCGGTTTTGATGTCATAGACAGAATTTCGGAAGAATACCATATAGCAGTTGATACAAGGAAGCACCGGGCGTTGATCGGAAAAGGAGTCATTGACGGTGTCAAGGTGATTCTTGCAAAGCCCCAGACATTTATGAATTTAAGCGGGGAAAGTATCCGGGAACTGGTAGATTATTATAAGGTGGACGAGACTACGGAGTTGATCGTCATTTTTGATGATATCAGCCTGGATGTAGGGCAGCTTCGGATCCGGAAAAAAGGAAGTGCCGGTGGACACAACGGAATTAAGAATATCATTTCCCATCTTGGACATGATGTGTTCATGCGTGTAAAGGTCGGAGTAGGGGAAAAGCCAAAGGGCTATGATCTGGCGGATTATGTGCTGGGCCATTTCTCGAAGGAAGAAAAAGAGAAGATGGAAGAGGCATACGGAAAGGCGGTACAGGCCGTCAAAATGGCTGGATTAGGAGAAATCGACGAAGCGATGAATCAGTTTAACAGGAAAGGTTGATGGAAGGAGAAGAACACAATGAAGGCTTTTACGGAACCTCTTTTGGAGCTTGCGGAGTTTGAGACAATTCAAAAGACAAAATACCGGGGAAAAGGGATGATTCAGATCGCCGGAAGTACCGGTTCACAGAAAAGCCATCTTGCGTATGCTCTTTCTGGGGACAGCCGGAGAGTTCTTTATATTCTGGCGGATGAGGAGAAGGCAAAAGAAGTTCTTGAGGAATATCAGTTTCTGGATGGGGAAGTATTGTTCTATCCGGCGAAGGACTTCCTGTTTTACCGGGCAGATATACGGGGAAAATATCTGGTCAAACAGCGGATGGAAGTATTCCGAGCGCTGAAAGAAGAGGAAAAAGTTACGGTCATAACGACGATAGAGGCGCTGATGGACGGAGTACGTCCACCCTTAAAGATCGATCAGGAAGTTTTTTCTGTTTGCACGGGAGACACGGCGGATCTGGAAGAACTTGTTCAAAGACTGTCCGCAATGGGATACGACAGGGAAGTGCAGATCGAAGGACCGGGACAGTTTGCGGTGAGAGGAGGAATTGTTGATATCTTTCCTTTGACAGAGGAGATGCCGGTGAGGATCGAATTCTGGGACGATGAGATTGATTCGATCCGGACATTCGATGCACAGACGCAGCGGTCCATAGAAAACAGGGAGGAGATCACAGTGTACCCGGCGCGGGATGAGGCAGATGAGAAGGAGGAAGTTTCTTTCCTACACTATTTCCGCCCGGAAGAGACGCTTTTGTTTTTGGATGAGCCGGCAAGACTTTATGAACGGGGAGAGATCATCGAGGAGGAAGTCCGACAGGCCAGGGAGCGCAGAGAGGAAGAAGAAAAGCTTACGGAAGGAGAAAAAGATATCCGGATCTTTCCTGTTCATGAGATCACAGGCTTGCTCAACCAGTATTACAGCATTGGTTTTACGGCGCTGGAGGGGAAATTAAAAGAGTTTCAGGTTCGGGATGTATACAGTATTCTGGCTAAAAACGTGAATCCGTACAACAGCAGCTTTGAAGTGTTGACGAGAGACTTAAAAAGGCTGAAGCGAAACGGCTATAGGGTCATTCTGCTTTCAGGTTCACGGACAAGGGCGAGAAGGCTTGCAGAAGATCTCAGAGACTATGATCTGAACAGTTTTTATGATGAAGATCCCCAAAGACTGGTAAAGCCGGGAGAGATTCTTGTATCCTACGGCCACGTGGCGGTAGGATATGAGTACCCGATGTTGAAGTTTACCGTCATTTCGGAGACCGATATTTTCGGGAAAAAGAAGAAAAAGAAGCGCAGAAGGATCTACGAAGGAGAAAAGATCCAGAGCTTTACCGACTTAAAGCCAGGGGATTATGTAGTACATGAAAACCATGGACTTGGAATTTATCAAGGAATCGAAAAAATCGAGGTAGACCGGATCGAGAAAGATTATCTGAAGATCTCCTATGCAGGAGGAGGAAATCTTTACATTCCGGCTACGCAGATGGATCTGATCCAGAAATACGCATCCGCAGATGCGAAGAAACCAAAACTCAACCGTCTGGGCGGACAGGACTGGGAGCATACCAAGACAAGAGTCCGCAAAGCGGTACAGGTGATTGCGAGAGACCTGGTGGAACTCTATGCGGCGCGACAGGAAAAGGAAGGCTATGCCTATGAGCCGGATACGGTGTGGCAGAAGGAGTTTGAAGAGATGTTTCCGTTTGAGGAGACAGACGACCAGGCAGCAGCGATCGAAGAGACAAAAAGAGATATGGAAAGCCATAAGATCATGGATCGCCTGATTTGCGGGGATGTTGGGTTTGGAAAAACCGAGGTGGCAATCCGGGCGGCCTTTAAGGCGGTGCAGGAAAATAAGCAGGTGGCATTTCTTGTGCCTACCACCATTCTGGCGCAGCAGCATTACAATACACTCGTTCAACGAATGAAGGACTTCCCGGTGCGGGTGGATCTGATGTGCCGTTTCCGTACCCCGTCCCAGCAGAAGAAGACGCTGGAAGACCTGAAAAAAGGCCAGGTGGACATTCTGGTAGGTACCCACCGGATTTTAAGCCAGGACGTCTGCTTCAAAGATCTGGGACTTCTTATTATCGATGAGGAGCAGCGGTTTGGAGTACAGCATAAGGAAAAGATCAAAAAACTGCGGGAAAACGTGGATGTCCTGACACTGACGGCTACTCCGATCCCAAGAACTCTTCATATGAGTCTGATTGGGATCCGGGATATGAGTGTACTGGAGGAGGCACCGATGGACCGGATGCCGATCCAGACCTATGTTATGGAATATCAGGATGAGATGGTAAGGGAAGCAATCGTAAGAGAACTTTCCAGGCAGGGACAGGTTTACTATGTCTATAATAAAGTGAAGGATATCGCGGAGATTACAGCCAGAGTTCAGAGCCTTGTGCCGGAGGCAAATGTTGCGTATGCCCATGGACAGATGCGGGAACATCAACTCGAGCGGATCATGTATGATTTTATCAACGGAGATATCGATGTACTTGTCTCCACGACTATTATTGAAACCGGTCTGGATATTTCCAATGCCAATACGATGATTATCCATGATGCGGATAAATTGGGGCTCTCCCAGCTTTATCAGCTGAGAGGAAGAGTCGGGCGGTCCAATCGGATGGCCTATGCCTTCCTTCTCTACCGGAGAGACCGGTTGCTCAGAGAGGTTGCGGAAAAGCGGCTTGCAGCAATCCGTGAATTTACGGATCTTGGATCCGGATTTAAGATTGCCATGCGGGATCTGGAGATCCGGGGAGCAGGAAATCTGCTTGGAGAAGCACAGCACGGCCATATGGAGGCGGTCGGATATGACCTCTACTGTAAGATGCTTAATGAGGCAGTCAAGAGCATGAAACAGGGAAATTCCGAGGAAGAAGTGGAAAGCTTTACAACGACGGTCGACCTGAATGTGGATGCATTTATTCCGGCTTTCTATATTCCTGATGAATATCAGAAGTTGGATATCTACAAGCGGATCGCGTTGATTGAGACCGAGGAAGAGATGGATGACATGATGGAAGAGCTGATTGACCGGTTCGGAGACATCCCGAAAAAGGTGCAGAAGCTGATCATGATTGCAAGACTGAAGGCCTTTGCGCATTCCGTATATGTGACTTCGATTGAGCAGAAAGGTCAGTCACTGAAGATCACCATGTATGAGCGGGCAAAGGTGCGTGCCGAGGAGATCCCGAAACTTCTGGAGCGAAGAAAGGGAGAACTGATTTTTAAGAATGATACTCCTCCATATTTTCTTTATGAGCAGAAAAAGCGTAACCGGAAAGAAAAAGACCCGGATATTTTGGAAGTAGTGAAAAATATGTTAAATGATATAAAAACATTGATTGTCCAGGGAAAAACGGATATAATAGGGTAGTTAGAAATACGAAGGAGGCTTTTGGCAGTATGAAAAAGCGTTTGGCAGTAGTCCTTTTGACTGCCGCTGTGGCAGCAGGAACAATGGCAGGCTGCGGACAACAGACGATTGAGGACAGCGATGTTGTTGCGACCGTAGGAGATACAGAGATTAAAGGAAATGTGGCAAATTTCTTTGCAAGATATCAGCAGGCAATGTATGAGACATATTATGGTTCCATGTTGGGAGAAGATATGTGGACGACTCAGGTTGAGGAAGGCACGACTTACGAGGAATCAGCCAAGGAGACGATCATGCAGTCTCTGGAAGAACTCTATCTGGTCAATGCACACGCGGAAGATTATAGTGTGACGCTGACAGATGAGGAAAAGCAGTCGATCGAAGATGTTGCGGATCAGTTTATAGAGGCAAATGACGCAGATGTTCGGGATGTGATTTCCGGAGACAAGGAGACAGTAAAGGAAGTTCTGGAACTCTTTACAATCCAGCAGAAAGTACAGACTGAAATGTTAAAAGATGTGGACCGGAATGTTTCCGATGAGGAAGCGGCTCAGAAAGCGATGCAGTATGTAGCATTTACCTACTCTGATACAGAGGAGTCTACGGAAAGTGATTCCGAAAGCACTTCTGACACAAAGGAAGAGGCTAAGCAGAAAGCGGACGCATTTTTAAGCGCGGTAAATGGAGGAACAGATTTTAGCCAGGCGGCAGAGGATCAGGAGAAATCTGCACTGGATCTGACCTTTGATTCCAGCACGACATCTCCGAATGAAGAACTTATTCAGGCAGCAGACAAGCTGGAAGTAGGACAGGTAACTGATGTGATCGAGACAGATACCGGCTACTATGTGGCAAAGGTGACATCCACATTTGATCAGAGCGCGACAGACAGCAAGAAGCAGGAGATCATCTCAGAGCGTGAGTCTGAGCGTTACAATGAGATCCTTGAAGGATGGAAAGAAGATACCGATATCAAGGAAAACAAAGATGTCTGGGAAAAGATTGACTTTGACGGACAGGGTGTTGCCGTGAAGACAGAGGACAGCTCTGAAGACAGTAGTACGGAAGATTCTTCAGAAAGTACAGACGGAGAGGATACTTCAGACAGCGGAGAATCCACGGAATCAGAAAATACAGATAGTACTGACAGTACACAAGGGGCTGTGAAATAACAGCCTCTACGGAAAAAGAGGACTTTTCGTTCAAAATG
>CAUWJP010000032.1:0-31583 GCA_963559135.1 uncultured Sellimonas sp. | reverse complement strand
TTGATCTCTCCAAACCTTCCGTGTCACTTTTTCTCTCTTTTTGTATGTCTTTCTATTACAGTGCTTCCAGATAAATCTGACGTACTTCTTCCTCGGAAAATACTTTCGGATGATTCTGAATACCGGCGGCGGAAACTTTAAATGCATTCCGGGTCATCCATTCCACGTCTTCCGCAAGCACTCCTTCTCTGGAAAGCGTAGTTCGAAGATCAAGGCAATCCAGAAGATGTTCAATCACGCTCACACAGTCATCCTCGTTTGTTCCTCCCAGATATTTGGAAATCACTGCAAATTTCTCCGGCGCCGCGTCGATTGTCCTGCGGTAAATGACAGGAGTCAAAGCAGCCAGTCCTCTTCCATGGGTAATATTACGCATACCGCTTGCCGGATGTTCCAGACCATGTGGTGCCGTCACTCCTGCCTGATGTATCACCATACCGCCATAAGTGCTTGCAAGAGAAACAGCACTCCATGCATCCATATCCATTTTGGACAGATCTGTTATACCCTGCTTTTTCTCCCTGTAGATGGCCAGAAGATTTTCGCCGATCAGTCGGATGCCTTCCAGTGCTGTAATTTCTGTAATCGGATCACAAATCTTACTCAGATAAGCTTCCATGCAATGGCATAATGCGTCAAATCCGACGGATGCCAGAACGGAAGCCGGCATTGTCGTCATCAGTTCCGGATCAATGATTGATGCCTTTGCAATGACCGCATTATCCCGCAGAGACTTTTTGTCTTTTGTCTCATCATCTGTCAGAACAGCAAAGCAGTTCCCTTCGCTCCCTGTTCCGCATGTAGTCGGTACAAGAATCAGCGGAAGGGCTTTGCCTCCTGTTTTGATTCCGTAAATATAGTCAAAAATATTTCCTTCATTGCAGGCGGCAAATGCTACAGCTTTGCTGCAATCCATAATGCTTCCGCCTCCCAGACCGATGATCACATCACAGCCTTCTCTTTTCGCAATAGTTGCTCCTTTCATAGCCGTAGAAGCAAGTGGATTCGGCTCAGCCTTATCAAAGAGCACAACTTCCAGTCCCTCCTTTTCAAGAAGTTCCTTTGCCCGATTCAGAAGCCCAGTTCTCTTTGTGCTGTTCTGTCCTGTGACAATCATTGCCTTATGCCCGTACTTTGCAGCCTCCCTTCCCAGTTCTTCTGTCTTTCCGGCCCCAAAGATCAGATTAACCGGAAGATAATGATTAAATTGTGTCAACATCTCGTTTCCTCCTGTTTTCAGCTTAGAAATGGTTTCAAGCACAAATGATAAAATGGGACCGCAGATTCGTATCTACAGCCCCATTGCTATCTTTGCTTCTCTATTTCTGTCGTTTTATTTATCTTTTAAGTATTCGTGGATACCCTTTGCTCCGGCTTTTCCAGCGCCCATGGCAAGGATAACCGTTGCCGCACCTGTCACAGCATCTCCACCGGCATAAACACCTTCTTTGGATGTCTTACCGAACTCTTCGTCTGCAACGATACATTTCCACTTGTTGACTTCCAGTCCTTCTGTTGTAGAAGAGATCAACGGGTTTGGAGAAGTTCCAAGAGACATGATGACAGTATCAACATCCATCTCAAACTCAGATCCTTCGATCTCAACCGGACGTCTTCTTCCGGATGCATCTGGCTCGCCAAGTTCCATTCTTACACACTTCATACCTTTTACCCATCCGTCTTCTGTTACGATCTCGGTCGGGTTTGTCAACAGATCAAAGATTACGCCTTCTTCTTTTGCATGATGAACTTCTTCCACACGGGCCGGAAGCTCTTCTTCACTTCTTCTGTATACAATATGTACTTCTGCCCCAAGACGAAGTGCTGTTCTTGCTGCATCCATTGCAACGTTTCCGCCACCGATTACGGCTACTTTCTTTCCTGCAACAATCGGAGTATCGTAGCTGTCATCGAAAGCTTTCATCAGGTTGCTTCTTGTCAGGTACTCATTTGCAGAAAAGACACCGTTTGCTGTCTCACCCGGAATACCCATGAATTTCGGAAGTCCTGCACCGGATCCGATGAATACGGCCTCAAATCCTTCCTCTTCGATCAGCATGTCGATTGTTGTGGATTTACCGATTACAACGTTTGTTTCAAATTTAACGCCGAGTTCTTTTACTTTCTCGATCTCTTTTGCAACGACTTTCTGTTTCGGAAGACGGAACTCCGGAATACCGTATACAAGCACACCACCAAGTTCATGGAGTGCTTCGAATACAGTCACATCGTATCCCATCTTTGCAAGGTCGCCTGCACATGTCAGACCAGCCGGGCCGGAACCGATCACGGCAACTTTGTGTCCGTTTTTCACTTCAGCTCCAACCGGTTTGATGTCATGTTCCAGAGCGTAGTCTGCAACAAATCTCTCCAGCTTACCGATGGAGATAGGCTCGCCTTTGATACCGCGAATACATTTTCCTTCACACTGTGTCTCCTGAGGACATACACGTCCGCAGATAGCCGGAAGAGCGGATGACAGACCGATTGTCTTATATGCGCCCTCGAAATTACCTTCTTTTACTTCTTTAATAAATGCCGGGATATTGATTGCTACCGGACATCCCTGGATACATTTTGCGTTTTTGCAGTTGATGCAGCGAGAAGCTTCTTCCATAGCTTCTTCTGCATTATATCCTAAACATACTTCTTCAAAGTTTGTAGCTCTTACCTTTGGATCCTGTTCACGGACCGGTACTTTCTTTAATACGTCTCCCATTTTAATTGTCACCTCCACAATTTCCACATCCGCCGTGATGTGTATTGCCTTCCTGCAGTCTCAGCATTGCTCTTCCTTCTTCTGTTCTGTACATCTGCTGTCTCTTCATTGCTTCGTCAAAGTCTACAAGATGACCATCAAATTCCGGACCGTCTACGCATGCAAATTTCACTTCGTCACCTACGTGCAGACGGCATGCACCGCACATTCCGGTACCGTCAACCATGATTGGGTTCATGCTGACGATTGTCGGGATTCCCAGATCTTTTGTCATGAGGCATGTAAATTTCATCATGATCATCGGTCCGATTGCGACACAGACGTCATAATGCTTTCCTTCCTCTTTTACAAGCTTCTCTACCATGGAAGTAACCATGCCGGCATGTCCATAGCTTCCATCATCTGTGCAGACATAGACATTACCTGCCACTGCCTTCATCTCTTCTTCCATGATTACAAGATCTTTTGTCTTTGCACCGATGATGACATCTGCATCAACGCCATGCTCATGCAGCCATTTTACCTGCGGGTATACAGGAGCAGTTCCAAGACCACCTGCTACGAACAGGACTTTTTTATTCTTTAATGTTTCCGGATCTTCGGAAATAAACTCGGACGGACGTCCAAGCGGTCCTGTGAAATCACGGAAATATTCTCCTTCTTTGTACTCTGCCATTTTCTTAGTGGATGCTCCAACCACCTGCACTACAATCGTGATCGTTCCCTTTTCTCTATCGTAATCACAAATTGTAAGCGGGATTCTCTCACCTTTTTCGTCCATTTTTACAATGACAAACTGCCCCGGTTCGCAATGGCGCGCAACACGAGGAGCTTCAACATCCATGAGAAAAATATTTTCTGCAAGGTCTTTTGCTTTTAAAATTTTGTACATCTCCCATGCCTCCTAATTGTTATACTTTATTTATCATAAAATATTGTTCATAAAATATCAAGTAAATTCTTACAGGGAAATTGTTTTTTTCGATAAAGAATTCACAATTTCGCCAAAAGGAAACCGCCGCTTCCGAAAAGCGGCGGCCATACGGTATTTAGAAGTCTACTTCTGTTCCGTAATATGTACATGTGAAAAGTTTTTCCATCTCTGCAGGAGTGATGCTTCTCGGGTTAGATCCTGTACATGCATCGCCAACTGCAAGTTCTGCGATATTGGAAATCTTCTCTTTGAATTCTTCTTCGTTGATTCCGAATTCTTTTAATGTTTTCGGGATTCCAAGTTCTACATTGAACGCGTCAATCTTTGCAACAAGGCTGTTGATTAATGCTTTTTCAGATGTTCCCGGAAGTCCCATTCTGCGTGCGATCTCTGCGTAACGTTTTGCTGCTACAGGATCTTTTGCATTGTATTTGATAACATACGGAAGATAAATTGCATTTGCACATCCGTGCGGAATATGTCCTGTGGAGAATGCAGCTCCTGTCTTATGAGCCATGGAGTGTACAATACCAAGCAGTGCGTTGGAGAATGCCATTCCGGCCAGGCACTGTGCGTAGTGCATCTGCTCTCTTGCGTCCATATCACAATGATAGGATGCCGGCAGATAATCCAGCACCATCTCGATTGCCTGCAATGCAAGCGGATCTGTAAATGGTCCGTTCAGTGTGGAAACATAAGCCTCAATCGCATGGGTAAGAGCATCCATTCCTGTGTAGGCAACCTGTTTTACCGGAAGTCCTGCAACAAGATCTGGATCTACGATAGCGATATCTGGTGTAATGTTGAAGTCAGCAAGCGGATATTTTACCCCTGTCTGATAGTTTGTGATAACGGAGAATGCAGTAACCTCTGTAGCTGTACCGGATGTAGACGGAATTGCTGCAAATTTTGCTTTCTGTCTTAATTCCGGGAAGTTGAACGGTGTGCACAGATCTTCAAATGTCGTATCCGGATATTCATAGAACGCCCACATTGCTTTTGCAGCATCGATCGGTGATCCGCCACCCATAGCAACGATCCAGTCAGGCTCAAATGCTCTCATAGCTTCTGCGCCTTTCATAACTGTTTCAACCGACGGATCCGGCTCAACTCCTTCAAAGAGCTGTACTTCCATACCTGCCTCTTTCAGATAATTCACTGCTCTGTCGAGGAATCCCTGACGTTTCATGGAACCGCCTCCAACTACCAGAATTGCCTTCTTTCCTTTCAGGTTTTTCAGCTCTTCTAAACAGCCCTTACCATGGTAAATATCTCTTGGTAAACAAAATCTGCTCATTGCTTGTCTCTCCTTTTCTTCTATTGATAAATTTTTAACTATCGATAGTATACTCCTGTTTTTCTCGATTTTCAATAGATTTTAAAGTTTTTTTACAAATTGTCGAATAATTTTACAAAGGCTATTTTATACAGTAATCATCTTTCATCCAAAGCCTCCAATGTATACTCGTGAAGCGTTTCCCTTCTGTATTCATCCATCTGAATCATTCGGGAGTACAGCATATCTACCATGATCAGAATTGGAAATTGTGGAGAAATCGCTTTTCCCTGTTCCAGATTTTCTTTCAATGCAAAGAGCATTACCTCATCGCAGAATTCCAGAAATTTTCTTCCTTTATAAGCTGTCATCAAAACGACTTTCGCTCCACATTTTCTGGCTATTTTTAAAGATTCAATTACAGCTTCCGTTTTTCCGCTAACACTGATTCCAATTACAGCGCATTCCTCATCCAGAAGGACAGAATTCATTTTCATAATATGTTCATCGGTAATAGCCTCAATATTTTCTCCGATTCTCATAAAGCGTAGTTTCATTTCCATTGCCGCCAGTCCTGAACTTCCCTTACCATAAACATAAATCCTTTTCTTTTCAGAAAGTATTTTTACGATCCGTTCAATCTGAGCTTCGTCCATCAGGGAATAACTTTTGTTCAACAGCTCCTGATAGCTGTTTAGTACCTTTTTGATATGACCGCTGGCACTGGAATGAGGGGCGGCTGTCTGCCCCTGCTGATAACTGAAGAGAAATTCTCGATATCCTGTGTATCCACATTTTTTTGCAAATCTGGAAAGAGATGCTTCTGAAACAAACAGCCTTTTTGCTACATTTTTTGATACAAGGTCTGCTTTCCCGTCATAATGAATAAAATAGTCTGCTATCGTTTTTTCCAGATCCGTAAATGTTTCATAAATTGCCTCAATGTGAGGTATAATATTTCTCTCGTATTCTTCCATTTCAGTTTCCTCCCTGACATTTTATAAATTGCCAAAAGGGAAGACTAATGTCTTCCCTTAAAATTGTAAAATGCACCCAGCATACCTGCCTGATTTTGATTTTCTGCAAATGCAAGCCTCGTATGCTCTGCAACAGATGGAATCAGATATTTCTTCAGACTCTGTTTCAACCGACTTTCCAGAAAATCCTTCTGTGCCATAATTCCGCCTCCAAGAACCACAACCTCCGGGTTGATTACGTAACAAATGTTTGCAATTCCCATCCCCAGAATGTCCACCATCTCGTCTATTGCACGGATACAGTCTTCATCCCTTTTTTTGCATGTTCAAAAACGTATTTTCCATCAATAGTTGAAGCATCGATATTTTTATACAAAGCTGTATTTCTGACAAGGACACTGCTTGCCCCCAGATTCTGAAACTCACCACCTGGAAGATGCATGTATCCCACCTCACATCCGCTTCCCGAAAACCCGTGGAAGACTTTTCCGTCTATAATGATTGCGCCTCCTATTCCGGTTCCGACTGTAAGACAGACGCTGATGCTGTTGCCTTTGGCTGCCCCGGAATAATTCTCTGCAAGCCCTGCGCAATTGACATCATTTTCCACTTCACATGGTATACCAAACTTTTCTTCCATGCTTTTCTTGATTTCAGTTCCCGAATAATCCGGAATCAACGGCGCTGCATAAATAATCTTTCCCTGCTCACAGTCCACCATTCCCGCCGTGGAAACACAGATTCCCTGTGCCTCATATGTTTTTAAATACTCCTCCGTAATCCGGAAGATTTTCTTCAGAATTCCAGGTCCGCCATCTTTCATTGCTTCCGTCAGCATTTCATTGGTCTCGCAGAACTCCCCGTTTTCTGTGATCACTCCGTGCTTAATCGAAGTACCTCCGATATCAATGCAGATATACTGTTTCATTACGATGCTCCTTTTCTTTCTTGGCTTTATGGCATTACTTCAGACGAATTTTGAAAATTGCCTTTTTGATCTTGGACGGATTTTCTACCTTTACTGCTGTCCGATGCGCATCTTTCGGATAGCATAACAGAAAGTCACCTTTTTCCAGAACTACATATCCATTTGCTTCGCCTTCCATTGGAAGGAAATCATCTTTTTCCACAAACTCTTTTTGTTCCAGATTATCTATAAAGTTGACATCAATTCTTTCCGTTCCGTCCAGCATCAAATGTAGATCCAGATAATACCGATGCGCTTCCCAGAATCTTTTTTCTTGATCCGTCGTTTCATATTCTACGATATTGACAAAAAGATCCTCGCCATCAATTTCATGGCTTCCTTTTTCATATGCCAAAAGATCATGTTCTTTTGCATATATAAAACATTTTAATATATCTTCTTCCAGAAATCCATAATCTTTCAGATCTCTTATATTACCGAATACCATATCCATTCCCCCTGTTATAAAAACCGCTTATTTGTTGTAAATTGTTGTGTTTGGATCTGGCTGAGAATCATCTCCTTTTGCCTTTCTCCATAAGAAGCTTGCCGGGATTCCAACTACAAGAGAAACCGCAATGGAAATAATAGAATATGACCAGATGGAAATTGTTACATCCGGCGCCACAACCGGCATACCATATTTAATAAAAATCATAACTGCAGAAGCTGCAATAAACGCAAGTACTGCTCCAAATGTATTTGCACTTTTGTAAATGCTCCAAGAATAAATGTTCCAATGAGAATACCCAGTACAAGTCCCATAAATCCGTTGAACCATTCATAAGCAGATTTTACTCCTCCGTTAGCCAGCACCATTGCAACAACAATAGAGAAAATTCCAACTACCAAAGATACGATCTGTCCAATTTTTGTCTGCTGTTCAAAGCTCAATTCTTTTTGGGAAAGACGCTCTTGAATATCAAGAGTCCAACTAGATGCAACGGAGTTTAATCCGGTTGACAACGTAGACTGTGCTGCCGCGTAAATAGCTGCAAGAAGTAAACCTGTTACACCAACCGGAAGCTCAAACGCTATCCATGATGCAAAGATCTGATCCTGCTGTGCTGCCTTCCCTGTACCTGATAGAATACATATAATGCTGTTCCGATCAGGTAGAATACGGTTGCGATAAAAATGGAAAGTCCTCCGTTTGCAAGCATCATCTTATTCAGTTTTTTTGTATCTGTTGTAGTGGTAAATCTCTGTACAATATCCTGACTGGAAACATAAGAGCCCATTGTATTAAATCCAGCTCCTACAATCAGAAGAAATACACTGTCTTTTAAAATATTCGCATCAAAAATCGGCTGGTTTTCTGCAAGGAATTTATGTCCTTCCGTAAACTCGTGGAATACTGCACCAATGCCTCCGTCAATATTGCATAACAGAAAGATCAGGCCAAATGTTACACCGATCAGAAGCACAGATCCTTGAATAAAGTCTGTCCAGAGAACAGATTTCAGTCCTCCTGTATAAGAATAAATAATTGCAATAATTCCCATAATAATGATAAGAATATTGACGTTAATTCCCATCAGGCTGGAGAGTACCATACATGGCAGATACATGATGATGGACATCCGGCCAACCTGATAAATAATAAACATGATCGCACCAAGGACACGCAGTCCTTTACTGTGGAACCGAAGCTCCAAATAGTGATAAGCAGTGTCGATATCAAGCTTGCTGTAAATCGGCAAGAAAAAGCGGATAGTTACCGGAATCGCAAGCAGCATTCCCAGCTGTGCAAACCACATAATCCACGTTCCTGCGTATGAATTTCCAGCTAAAGATAAAAATGAAATCGGACTTAATAATGTAGCGAAAATAGATACGGAAGTTACCCACCACGGAACTGTTCCATCTCCTTTAAAATATTCTTTCCCTTTCATTTCTTTCTTTGCAAAATGAAGTCCTGCAACTAATACCGCCGCAAGGTAGAGAATCAAAATAACCAAATCGATAACTGTAAATCCTTGCATATATCTTCTCCCTTTTCCAATTGTTTTTTACAAATAGTTAACTTTTGCAGCTTTTACCATATCTGCAGCTTCTTTTGCAACTTTTTTGTCTGCTTCCTGAAGATTTTCTAACGGAAGACGTACACCGCCGATATCAATACCTTCATTCACCCGAAGCATTTCTTTTGCAACCGCATACATATTTGCATGACTGGAACACATTTTATAAATAATTTCATTAATGCTATACTGAAGTTCAGCTGCTTTTTCTCTTTCTCCGGCGAGAATCAGTTCGTTCAGCTTCAGAAAGAGTTCCGGCATAACTCCATAAGTACCTCCGATTCCGCCATCTGCACCGATCGCACGTCCCGCAACGAATTGTTCGTCTGGTCCATTAAATACAATAAACTCTCCTTTTGCAGCTTTTCCTGCTTCTTTAAACATCTGAATATCCTGTGTTGGCATAGAGGAATTCTTTACTCCAACAACTCTCGGATTTTTCATCATTTCACCAAACAGGCTCATAGTCAGTGCCGTGCCTGCAAGCTGAGGAATATTATAGATTACAAAATCTGTATTCGGAGCTGCTTCGCTAATTGCATTCCAGTATGCGGCAATCGAATATTCAGGAAGCCGGAAATAAATTGGAGGAATCGAGGCTATTGCATCAACACCAACACTTTCAGAATGTCTCGCTAATTCTACGCTGTCTTTTGTATTGTTACATGCTATGTGGTTGATTACAGTGAGTTTTCCTTTCGCAACAGCCATTACATTTTCAATAATGAGTTTTCTTTCTTCCACTCCCTGGTAAATGCATTCTCCTGAAGAACCATTTACATAGACTCCTTTGACCCCTTTGTCAATAAAATATTGTGTAAGGGTACGTACTCTTTCTGGACTAACATTTCCTTCTTCGTCATAGCATGCGTAGAATGCCGGTATAATTCCTTTGTATTTTTCTAAATTTCTCATTTTTTCTTCCTCCTAAATTCTCTTATTTTCTGACTTAGCTATTTCATCCGCAAAGGATTTTGTAATCAACTGCGGCCGTGTAATGATGGAACCGACTACGACGCTGTAGCATCCAAGTTCAATGACCCTTCTTGCTTTTTCCGGCGTATTAATATTTCCTTCTGCAATCACATGATGTTTGACCTGTGCTAAGATTTTCTTGATGATTTCAAAGTCATTCTCTTCAATCTTGTCACCTTTACTTTGTTCCGTATAACCGACAAGGGTTGTCCCGATAAAGTCAAATCCCAGCTGATCCGCATGAATTGCTTCTTCTACTGTTGAACAGTCTGCCATCAGAAGCTGGTTTTGATACTTGTTGCGAACTGCATTGTAAAATTCATCCAATGTAACATTTCCAGGTCTGATTGACTCTGTAGCATCAACTGCAATAATTTCCGGCTTTACCGCCATCAGTTCATCGATTTCCCTCATCGTAGGGGTAATATACACACTGCTGTCTTCATAATCTCTTTTCACAATACCGATCACTGGGAGATCCACGTTTTTTCTGATCTCAGCAATATCTTCCGGTGTATTGGCACGGATACCAAGTGCTCCCCCCTCTGCTGCTGCCCTTGCCATTCTTCCCATAATAAAAGATGAATGTAACGGCTCATGTGGCAGAGCCTGACAGGAAACGATCAGATGACCTTTGAGCTTTTTTAGTTTTTCTTCCATAGTATTCTCCTTTCCGATTTCCGTTCTTGAACAAAGTATAGCATTATTGAAAAGTCTTTCAATATTTCTGATTTGTTTTGAAGTTCTTTTCAACCTATTTTCAATTTCAACTATCTTTTTCCTTTTACTTATGACATTCTATAGTGCATTTTGCATAATGTCTGAAAGATCTTTCATTGTAAAATTTCGCTTTCAAAAGAAAAAAGCCGAGGGATAAATTATCCCACGACTTTATTTCAATTTGTTATATTAAATTAAAAAATTACCCTCAACTGCTGATGCGGTATTTTCTTGTTGTAATTTCACTTTTCTTTCCGTTTCCATCAATCAGCACGACATTCAGCTCCGTATCCTCATAAACTGCGAAAGCTCCGGTATACTGAATGGACTGATCCGACGGTTCGGTTCCATCCAATGTGTAATATGCGGTGTAGCCGTCCGGCACCTGTATTTCAACACTGACTGCTTCGGAATACTGCCCCGTTGTCGGGGATACCGCAGGTGCATCTGCCACTGGGAACTGGATGGTATATGTCTTTTGTACCTCTACGCTTGCAATCCCTTTTTTATTGACAAAAATGGCACGGACTGTCGTCTTGCCTTCCTTGTTCAGCTGGATCGGCTCTTTGTACTTTGTACTGTCAACTGTCGCTTCGCTGCCGTCCAAGGTATAGTAAATGGTTCCCTTATCCTCGCTGCTCAACGTCAGTTCCTGCACATTGTCATAGACCTTATCTTCATCCAGGCTGAATTCCGGAATTTTGGCTACATAATCCTTGAGTTCCGTGAGGATCTGATCATTCGTACAGGTGCTCATAATATAGGCGATCTTTCCTGTCTGCTCCGTGTCTTCATAAAACTCCACAGCAGCACGATATACACCAATGCTATCCGGATGATCATTCACCGCATCCTGTAAAAGGGAGTCTGCCTGATCATCCTGATCCTGATCATGATACAGCTTTGCAAGATTGATATATGCATCTTCTTTTTCGCCGTTTTTCTTAATCGCCCTCTGATAGAGCGCCTCCGCTTTTGTACTGTTTCCGTTTGCCTCGGCTCTTTTTCCCTGATTTACCACTCCGGTATATGTATTTCTATAGATCAGAACTCCGATTCCGATGATCGCCGCAAGAATCAGGATCATTCCTATAATCAGAATCCTCCTCAGTCGTCTTTTGCGGCGCATCCGCTCTGCTTTTGCTCTTCTCCTTCGCCTTCTGATCTCTTCCTCTGACAGTCTGTCTCCTGGATTTGTCATTCTTTGCATGGTACCCTTATTCTCTCCTCTTTTTCCGTGCCGCCTCCACACAGTTACTCATCAGCATCGCAATCGTCATCGGTCCTACTCCCCCAGGTACCGGTGTGATCGCTTCTGCCTTGTCTTTTACATGTTCAAAGTCTACATCCCCGCATAGCTTTCCGTTTTCATCCCGGTTCATGCCGACATCAATGACAACAGCACCTTCCTTGACACCGTCCTCCTGAATCAGCTTCGGTATTCCAACTGCGGCCACGAGAATATCTGCTTTTTTTGTAACCTCACTGAGGTTTTTTGTTCTGGAATGTGCGATTGTTACCGTTCCATTTTCTTCCAGCAACAGAAGGGCCATCGGTTTCCCTACATGGTTGCTCCTTCCAACTACCACACATTCTTTTCCCTCGATTGTATAGCTGGACCGTTTAATCAGCTCGAGCACTCCGGCCGGTGTACAGGACCGGAAACCCTCTGATCCGATACAAAGCGCGCCGATGCTTTCCGGAAGAAATCCATCAACATCTTTGTTCGGAGAAATCATTCCGGTAATTTTCTCCTCATCAATCTGTTCCGGAAGAGGAAGCTGTACCAGAATTCCGTCCACAGTCTCGTCCTCATTGAGCTCTTGTATCAGATTCTCCAGTTCCTGCTCTGTCGTCTTCTTCGGAAGCTCATAAGAACGGGATTCGATTCCAATATATTCGCATGCTCGTTTTTTATTTCTCACGTAGATGGCAGATGCGCTGTCGTCTCCCACCAGTATGACAGCCAGGCACGGGGTAATCCCCTGTGCCTTCAACTCTGCCACTTCCTGTTTCAATTCTTCTTTGATCTCAGTGGAAATTGCTTTTCCGTCTATCAGTACTGCCATGTTTCGTCTCCTTTATTTTTTAGAACAATCCGGTAATCTGTCCGCCGTCTGTCACGTCGATATTATTTGCCGCAGGCACTTTCGGAAGTCCCGGCATAGTCATCACTGCTCCAGTCAGTACCACGACAAATCCAGCTCCCGCGCTCACATAAACTTCTCTTACATGAATGCGGAATCCTTCCGGACGGCCAAGAAGTGTCTGGTCATCGGAAAGGGAATACTGAGTCTTTGCCATGCAGACCGGAACATTGCCGAATCCAAGCTCTTCGATCTTAGCTAGCTGTTTCAACGCAGCCTTATCGTAATCGACACCGTCTGCTCCGTAAATCTCTTTTGCAACAGTTTCAATCTTTTCCTTCAACGGCATCTCATCCGGATAAAGCGGATGGAAATGGCTCTCCTTTGTCTCCAGAGTCTTCAATACCTTATTGGCGAGTTCAATACCGCCTTCTCCGCCTTTTGCCCATACATCTGCAATTGCAAATTCACAGTCTCTTTCTTCGCAGAATGTTTTGACAAACTCTTTTTCCGCATCTGTATCTGCTGAAAATGAATTCAGTGTAACAACAACCGGAACACCGAATTTCTGCAGGTTTTCGATGTGTTTTTCCAAATTGACAATTCCCTTTTTCAAAGCATCCAGATTTTCTTCATTTAATTCATTCTTCGGCACACCGCCGTTATATTTCAGTGCACGAATCGTTGCAACGAGAACAACTGCATCTGGTTTTAATCCACTCATCCGGCACTTGATGTCCATAAATTTCTCAGCGCCCAGATCCGCACCGAATCCAGCCTCTGTGATGGTAATGTCGCTCATTTTCAGCGCCATCTTTGTTGCCTGCACACTGTTACATCCATGCGCAATATTGGCAAATGGTCCTCCGTGTACAAGAGCAGGAGTATGTTCCAGAGTCTGAATCATATTCGGTTTAATGGCATCCTTTAAAAGCGCTGCCATTGCACCTGTCGCCTGTAGATCATCTGCTGTCACCGGTTTCCCGTCGAAAGTATAGGCAACGATAATCTTTCCAAGGCGTCTCTTCAAATCCGCAAGATTGTCCGCAAGGCAGAGAATCGCCATAATCTCGGAAGCTACAGTAATAACAAAGTGATCTTCCCTTACCATACCGTCCATTTTGTTTCCAAGACCTACAACGATATTTCTGAGAACACGGTCATTCATATCCTCGCAACGTTTCCATACAACCTGTCTTGGATCAATTCCCAGCTGATTTCCCTGCTGAATATGGTTGTCAAGAAGTGCTGCCAGCAGATTGTTGGCAGATGTAATCGCGTGGAAATCACCGGTAAAATGGAGGTTCAGATCTTCCATTGGAACAACCTGTGCATATCCGCCTCCGGCTGCTCCTCCTTTGATTCCGAAACACGGGCCAAGGGATGGCTCACGAAGGGCAATCAGTGCTTTCTTTCCGATTTTTGCCATAGCTTCTCCGAGTCCTACCGTCACAGTAGTCTTACCTTCTCCGGCTGGTGTGGGGTTGATCGCCGTTACAAGGACAAGTTTTCCATTTGGCCGGTCTTTAACCTTATCCCACAGTTCTGCGGACAATTTTGCTTTGTACTTGCCGTAGAACTCCAGATCCTCCTCTTCAATCCCGATTGAAGAGGCTACATTTTTGATTGGCTCCATTGTTGCTTCCTGTGCAATCTGAATGTCTGTTTTCATTTTCCTTCCTCCATTTCTTCCCCTAAACATGTTCCTCTATGTACTGGTCAAACTGTTCCTTTGACATCAGAACCTTTCTCGGTTTGGTGCCTTCCTCTTCCCCGACGACACCTGCTTCATAAAGCTGGTCCATGATCCTTGCTGCCCGGTTGAATCCGATTTTAAACACTCTCTGCAGCATACCGATCGATGCTTTATCCTTTTCAATAATAAAGTATCCTGCGTCCTTAAAATAAACATCTGTTTCCTCACCGGATCCTCCCGGTCCGGAAACGGAAGCTCCGCTTGCTGCATTTGTCATGTGAGTCTGGACGTCTTCATTATAAGAAACATTTCCATTATTTTTCACAAGATAATCTACAACCGCCTGAACCTCCTTGTCAGATACAAATGCTCCCTGTACCCGAACCGGCTTCTGGTAACCTGCCGGATAGAACAACATATCCCCTTTTCCAAGGAGCTTTTCTGCACCGTTCATATCGATAATCGTCCTGGAGTCCACTCCGGATGACACCGAAAAGGCAATTCTGGATGGCATGTTAGCCTTGATCAGACCTGTGATGACATTTACGGATGGTCTCTGAGTTGCAAGTACCAGATGAATCCCAGCCGCTCTCGCAAGCTGTGCAAGACGGCAGATCGATTCCTCCACATCACCAGGAGCCACCATCATCAGATCCGCAAGCTCGTCTACGATAATAACGATCTGCGGCATCTTTTCCGGTTTTTCTTCATTTGTTTCAATATGCTGGACGCTTTCTACCTTTGCGTTAAATCCTTCCATATCCCGCACTTTATACTGTTCAAAGAGCTGATAGCGCTTCATCATCTCCGCCACAGCCCAGTTCAGTGCTCCGGCCGCCTTTTTCGGGTCTGTCACAACCGGAATCAAAAGATGCGGAATTCCGTTATAGACACTGAGTTCCACGACCTTCGGGTCGATCATGATCAGTTTGACTTCCTGTGGAGAAGCTTTGAACAGGATACTCATAATCAGCGTATTGATGCAGACAGACTTTCCTGATCCGGTTGCACCTGCCACAAGAAGATGCGGCATTTTTGCAATATCCGACACCACCGTCCGTCCGCTGATATCTTTTCCGACAGCGAAACTAATTTTGGATTTCGCTGTCCGGAATTCCTCGGTTTCAAGAAGATCTCTCAACTGTACTGTCGAATTTCCCTTGTTCGGCACCTCAATACCGACCGCTGCTTTTCCTGGTATCGGCGCTTCGATCCGGATGTCCGCAGCCGCCAGATTCAGTTTCAGGTCGTCAGCAAGTCCTACGATCTTGCTGACCTTGACTCCCATTTCCGGCTGTACTTCATAACGGGTCACTGCCGGTCCACAGCTGACATTCGTTACCGTCACATTGACACCGAATGTCTTTAATGTCTGCTGAAGCTTTGCTGCGGTTTCACGTAGATGAGCATCCGAATCTCCGGATCCCTTTATACCATGCTTTAACAGGCTCATCGGCGGAGCGTGATAGACCGGAACCGGTTTTGCAATCGACTTTTCAATCTCCACTGTTACGTTCTTTCGAGCCTCTGCCTCCTGCGCCTTCTCAGCAGCCCTGTTCTTCTGTTCTTCTGCCTGGGACATCGGTGTCTGCGATGCCATAGCCTGCGGGGCGGCCGAATCTTTCATAAAGGTAATTCCTTCTTCCGGAAGCTCAGAAAGATCCGGAACTGCCTCATAGGCCTCCGACGAAACGACGTCTTCTGTCCCATACGGCTCTTCTCTTGTAATAGTAAGCTCTTCTGCCGCATCTTCCGATGTCTTGACAGATTCTGCTTCTGCTTTTTTATTTTTCTCAGCTTTCGCTGCCTTTTTCTTTTCTTTTTTATTCTCTTTGATCACAAGTTCCTGGATCTCTGGGTTCCGTCCTTCCAGCGTCGTATCAAAAGAGACACCCTCCACCTTGTGCTCCTGACGTTTTACCTCCTTTTCCTTTTTCCTCTCCTCACGCTGTGCCTTGTGGCGCTCTCTTCCAGATTTCGCCTTTGTCTGAATACTCTGTCCGGCTCTCTGCATACTCTTCAGAAGTGAACGTTGTGTGATCAGGATCAAACAGATCAGCATCAGAATCACAATGACTACATAGGAACCCACAACCCCTAGCGCCGGTACCGTCATCCCCGCAATCACTGCGCCGATGCTCCCTCCTGCCCGGTTGACAAGTTCCAGAAATGAGCAGATCAGTAGAACAAGCACCACTGCTGCTCCCAGTTTCGTATATGCCTTTGGGTTTCCTCTGTTGGAGATAAAGAACGCGATACCTGCGAAGAAAAGGAACGGAAAAATATAGGAAAGCTGTCCAAAAATACCTTCCATGAAATCCGCAATAACTTTTCCTACTGCCCCTGCAAGTCCAAAATTACTGATCAGCAGAATAATCGAAACTGCAAGCGCCGCCAGTATGACAATCTCCTCTCTGACAATGGCCTCTCTTTCGAGTTCTGCCTTAGTAGGGCGTCTGGACCGGCTGGATTTTGCCCTGGTCCGGGTGGATTTTGTCCCTGTCTTCTTTGCTGTTGTTTTTTTCTTCTTTGTCTGTGGCGTCTTTTGGGCCATGAAAGATCCCCCCTGCTGCTCTCCCGTTTTTTACGGGTTTTTCGCTTATGCTTCATTATAGCATTTTTAAAATATGATGTCATTATCTATTTTCGGAGGCATTCCCGATACGCTTTTTCTCGATCAGCTCATAAATTTTAGCAAATGCCTCCCGGATTCCTCCGACCTCGTCAATGATCCCTTCCCTGACGGCGTCCTCACCCTCCAGAAGTGTTCCTACATCTTTGACCAGCTGTGAAGAATCCAGCATCAATTTCTCCAGTCTTTCCTGCGTAATTCTGGAGTGTCTGGAAATAAACCTGGTGATCCTGTCCTGAGTCCGCTCCATATTACGGTAACTTTGAATCACTCCGATAAACATACCGTTGGAACGAACCGGGTGAACAATCATCGTACCGCTCGGCACAATGAAGGAATAATCTGCCGATACAGCAAGCGGTCCCCCGATCGAATGGCTTCCACCAAGAACAAGGGATACGGTCGGCTTACTTAAGGATGCTATCATCTCCGCAATGGCAAGCCCAGCTTCCACATCTCCGCCCAAGGTATTGAGCAGAACCAGTACTCCTTCAATCTCATCGTTTGACTCGATCTCGGCAAGCTTAGGAAGCAGATGTTCATATTTGGTTGCCTTTGTATTCCCGGATGCCGCTTCATGCCCTTCTATTTCTCCGATAATGGTGAGCAGATAGACCCTGTAGTTTCCATGTCTGCCTTCCAGCTCCAGGCTTCCTGTTTCTTTGATCTGTTCGGTTTCTTTTTCCTGTTTTTCCTGATTTTCCATAAAAAACACCTCCACATTTTCTGCTTAGTATGCGGAGGTGTTTTTTGAAATATGCATTAAACGAGTGCGAGTGCCTGTTCCAGATCCGCAATGATATCGTCAGCATTTTCAATTCCGACGCTGAAACGGATCAGATCCGGCTGTACTCCGGCTTCCAGAAGCTCCTGTTCATTCATCTGCCGGTGTGTATGGCTTGCCGGGTGAAGGACACAGGTTCTTGCATCTGCCACATGAGTCACAATAGCAGCAAGCTTCAGATTATCCATCATTTTAACAGAGGCCTCTCTTCCACCCTTCAATCCGAAAGTAATGACGCCGCAGGTGCCATTCGGCATATACTTCGCTGCCAGATCGTAATATTTATCTCCTTCCAACATTGCGCAGTTCACCCATGCAACTTTTTCATGGTCTTTCAGATAAGAAGCAACTTTCTTCGCATTCTCACAGTGCCGCGGTACTCTCAGATGCAGAGTCTCCAGTCCGACATTTAACAGGAATGCATTCTGCGGGGACTGAATAGATCCCAGGTCACGCATCAACTGAGCAGTCGCCTTTGTGATGTAGGCACCTTTTCCGAATTTTTCCGTATAGACAATGCCATGGTATGTCTCATCCGGTTGTGTCAGTCCCGGGAATTTGTCCGCATGGGCGCTCCAGTCAAAATTTCCGCTGTCTACAATCGCACCGCCGACTGTCATGGCATGTCCATCCATGTATTTCGTTGTAGAATGGGTAACAATATCTGCTCCCCACTCAAACGGACGGCAGTTGATCGGAGTTGCAAATGTATTATCCACAATCAGCGGTACACCATGTGCATGTGCCGCTTTTGCAAATTTCTCAATGTCAAGCACTGTCAGAGCTGGGTTGGCGATTGTCTCCCCAATCACAGCTTTCGTATTTTCACGGAACGCTGCATTTAACTCTTCTTCTGAGCAGTCCGGATCTACAAAAGTAGCCTCCACGCCCATCTTGCGGATGGTGTGTGCATACAGATTGTAGGTTCCGCCATAGAGAGCGGAGGAACATACAATATGGTCACCTTCCTCTGCAATGTTCATGACAGCATAGAAGTTTGCCGCCTGTCCAGATGATGTCAGCATGGCTGCATATCCGCCTTCCAGTTCACAGATCTTTTCTGCTACTGCATCGTTAGTCGGATTCTGCAGTCTTGTATAAAAATATCCACTGTCTTCCAGATCAAACAGACGTCCCATCTGCTCACTTGTGTCGTACTTAAATGTCGTACTCTGGTAAATAGGAAGGATTCTCGGTTCTCCCTTTTTTGGTTTCCAGCCTGACTGGATACATTTTGTTTCGATTTTAAACTGTTCACTCATACCCTTACTCCTCCTGTGTTCTCTTCACCGGATCAGGAAAACAGATATTCCCGTTCCAGTTCATGTACCATATTTGTATATACTTTTCTGCACTCTTCCATCTTTCCCTGTTCAATCAGACCAATACATGGCTCCAGATACTCGCTCCAGATCTTCTGATAAATCTCATTTGCATTTTCCTGCCATTCGATCCTTTTTACAATCGTCGGTGCAATATTGTAATACTCGCGTATTGTCTCCCTGCCTCCCGGTGTAGATGCAAGATATCTGTCCCGGTAGTCACGAAGGGTCTTCAGCTCATAACACCCGTCCGGCTTATCCAGTGAACGGCAGACTGCCGTCGTTACATAACAAAGCCGGTTTCTAAATCCACCATTAATCTCTTCAAATGTAGCCTTCCCGACCTTCATGGTCACGTTCTCAAGCTGATTCCAACTCTCGATCGTCTTGTCTGCCACAGCCTCCAGCTCCGGATCTCTGCTGTACAACAGAAGCGGAATAAAAAAAGTCACAAGCGCAAGGTTGTAATCCATGACCTGATTTTCTCTTTTTCGTTTTCCCGTAATCTCTCCAAGCTTTTGATCCGCATAATCCGGAACACTTTTTCCAGCCCGGGCAATCAGCTCTTCCTGCTGCTCTCTTTCTGCCTTACGGATCTCACTGAGAAGTTCGGCAAGCTCCGCGCGCCGTCTTTCAAAAAACTCATGGAATGTCGGTTCATATGTATTTTTCCGGAAGTGCCCCGACAGTTCCATGGCCTCTTTGAACATGGAAATCATCTGTTTTTCTGGTCCTGTCTGCATAGGACTCCTCCCTTACAGTATATTCAAAAACTCTCTACTCTTCCCAATTATGGTATACTTCCTGCACGTCATCGTCGTCATCAAGAAGATCCAGTGTTTTCTGAATGTTTTTGATATCTGTCTCGTCTGTCAGTTCCACATAAGTCTGCGGAATCATAGTAACAGACGCTTCCATCATAGGGATACCTGCTGCCTCCAGCTTCTCGCGAACCTCAGAAAAGCTGTCCGGATCTGTGATAATCTCAAAGCTGTCTTCCTCTTCCGCGAAATCTTCAGCTCCTGCGTCAAGCGCCAGCATCATCAGCTCATCTGCGTCCATTTCGAACTCTTCCCTGTCAATCAGGATCTGTCCTTTCTTGTCAAACATAAAGGATACACATCCCGGGGTTCCGATATTTCCGTTTCCTTTTGTGAATGCGCTTCTGACATTGGAAGCTGTACGGTTTTTATTGTCAGTCAGCGCCTCTACAATGATGGCTGTTCCGTTCGGTCCATATCCCTCGTATACTACTCTCTCATAATTGTTGGCATCCGCGTCTCCTGCTGCCTTTTTGATGCTTCGCTCAATATTATCGTTTGGCATGTTGTTTGCTTTCGCCTTTGCAATCACATCACGAAGTCTACTGTTGTTTGCCGGATCGGCTCCGCCTCCTTCTTTGACTGCCACTGCAATCTCACGACCGATCTTTGTAAAGATCTTTCCCTTTGCAGCATCATTTTTTTCCTTTTTATGCTTAATATTTGCGAACTTGGAATGTCCTGACATGTTCTCTACCTCTCTTCGTATGTAATCTCTCTTCCTTATTCAGGAAAACTCATGTTCTTAATTTTATCATTCTTTCGATCCCGTGACAAGTTCCGTTTTTGTGATCTTCACCTTTTGGATAATATTGTTGTCCACTTCCTTGATCTCAAACAGATACCCCTCATAGGAAACGGTACACTGCTCATCCTCTGCCGGAATCCTTTCAAGTTTAACAATCAGAAAACCATTCAACGTCTCATACTCGTTGTCCTCGTCTTCATCCTGAAAAATAATCCCAAGCACATCCGACAATTCGGTAAGCCCGCACAGACCATTCACCTCATAGGAGCCGTCCTCATTCTTGCGGATCATTTCCTCTTCTTCATCGTATTCATCCCGGATATTTCCCATGATTTCTTCGATGATATCCTCCATGGCAACAAGTCCTGCTGTCTGGCCGTACTCATCAATCACAACACACAGGTGGGTCTGCTTGGCTTTCATCTGCATAAAAAGCCGGCCAATCTTCCTCGTTTCCGGAATAAAACTTACCGGCATGAGTGCATCCGGAATTTCTCTAAGTTTCTTATTCCGCATTTCGGTATTCAGATAAAGCTTCATAATATCCCGGATATGGATGATTCCAAGAATATTGTCGATCTCCTCTTCATAGACAGGAAATCTGGAATATTTTGCCCTGGACGCAAAGTCTGCCGCCTCTTCCAACGAATCATCACAGCTTAATGCTACGATATTTTTCCTGTGAGACATGACCTCCTTTGCATCTTTATCCCGGAAAGAAAAGACATTGCGTATCATCCGGTATTCCATCTCCTGGATACTTCCGTCCTTTTCCCCTTCTTTGAGATTTTCCAGAACCTCTTTTCTAATTGTATCCCGTTGGTCCATATTTTCTCCTTCTATGTAGAAAGTGCGATACTGATTTTCAGTGCCTCATCCACCTTTTTCATAATTTCCTGATCCAGATGGCACACACTTTCCTTTAATCTTTGTTTATCGATTGTACGGATCTGCTCCAGAAGAACAACCGAATTTTTTACTACACCATATCTTCTTGCGTCGATCTCCACATGGGTCGGGAGCTTCGACTTATGCATCCGTGACGTAATCGCCGCGCAGATTACCGTCGGGCTATGTTTGTTTCCCATCTCGTTCTGTATAACAAGAACCGGGCGGATGCCTCCCTGTTCGGAGCCAACCACCGGACTTAAATCCGCATAAAAAATATCTCCACGATGAACCTGCTGCACTTTCTTCACACTCCATTTTCTAAGATATAGTGAGTATTTCCACCTTTGCTTTGAAGTATTCCAAAAGCCGGCCGTCTTTTTTATGCAAAATAGTCGATCTGCTCAATGACTTTTCCGTCTTTGATATATTCTCTTGGTATCCTCTTATCAAGATCGCAGAGGAATTCATAATTAAATCTTCCTGAAAGTGCACTTAGGTCTTCCACGGCAATCTGTTCCTCTCCGCTTTTCCCTACCAGTACGACTTCATCCATGAAGTCTGCGCCTTCAATCTCTGTCACATCTGCCATCATCTGATCCATGCATACTCTACCAAGAATCGGAGCTTTCTTTCCACGGATCAGGACATAGCCCTTATCTGAAAGACTCCTCGGATAGCCGTCTGCGTATCCGACAGGAATCGTCGCCACGCGGGTCCGTTTCTCGGCCCGGAAGCATCCACCGTAACTTACAACTGCTCCCGGATCAATCCATTTTGTATGGACAATACTGCTGACCAAGGAAAGTGCCGGCTTCAGATCCAGACTATCTTTCATCACTTCGTCAGACGGATACAGACCGTAAAGAGCAATGCCCGCCCGTACAAGATCCAGATTGGCTTCCGGGTGGTCAATAATTCCGGCACTGTTAGAGCAATGGCGGTATTTCGGCACAATGCCTCTTTCCTTTAGCTGCTCTGTCATCCATGCATACTCTTCCATTTGCTTTCTTGTAAAAGACTTATCTGCCTCGTCTGCTTTTGCAAAATGAGTAAAGATCCCTTCCATCTCAAGATTCGGAAGATGAAAAATCCGTTCAATGGCATCGACAGATTCCTCACCTGTCTGAAATCCAAGTCGTGACATTCCTGTGTCCAGCTTAATATGAATCCATGCATTTTTCTGCTTTGCAGCTGCCAAAGCAGAAATCATTTTCGCGGACTCTTCTGTATAGACCGTCATGCGGATCTCGTTTTCAACCGCCTCCTCATACTGCTCCGGAAAGGTGCATCCGAGTACCAGCACCGGTTTTTTAATACCTGCTTTCGCCAGAAGCACCGCCTCGTCAAGCGTTGCAGTCGCATATCCCCAGACACAGTCCAGATCCTGGGTCTCTTTTGCGATCCGGGATGCTCCATGGCCGTAACCGTCCGCTTTCACTACCAGAATCATCTTCGTATCCGGTGAAATATGGTTCTTCATCTGTTCTATATTATATGTAATATGATTCAAATTGATTTTTGCGCATACTCTGCTGTACTTTTTCATTTTGACTGAACCTTTCTTAGCTGAATTTCCTGTAAAACAGCTGATGCCATCTCGATCAGATCCCCTGCAAGCACGCTGTGCGCCCCCAGCTTCTCTCTTGCCTCGTCTCCGCACAGTCCATGTACAAATACGCCAAATGCCGCCGCGTCAAAGCGGTCCATGCCAAGGGCCAGACAGCCTGTAATCATACCTGCCAGGACATCACCGGAACCTGCTTTTGCCATCGCACTATTCCCGGATGTATTCAGATATGGAATCTTGCCTTCTCCTGCTACAACTGTTCTGGCATCTTTTGCTGCTAATACTATATTATATGTTTTGGCATACTCTTGCGCAAGTCCAATCCTGTTTTTTTTCGTTTCTTCCGTTGTTTTTCCAAGAAGACGCGCAAATTCTCTGACATGCGGAGTGAAAATCAGGCTGCTTCCAGCTGCCATCAAAAGTGCTTCTTTTTTTTCTTCTTCCATCCCGGAAATGAGATTTAGCCCGTCCGCATCTATCACGCAATATTTCCTGTGGGTACCTAGATACGCAAGTAGACGCTCCATCACCATACCAGCCTCCGGCTCCGTTCCAAGCCCGCATCCGGCACAGATTACATCCGCCCAATCCAGAATTTCCTCCAGCTGCCTTTCCATATCCTCTGCGTAAGGCGTTATGACTCCTTCCGGCAGGGTTGCCTGAAGAACCGCCCGGTTGGATTCCGGCGTCAGAATCCGTACCAGTCCGCTTCCCATCCTGTATGCCGCCTTCGCCGAAAGAATCGCGGCACCAGCCATGCCTCTGCTTCCGGTAATCATCAGCACCTTCCCGTAAGTTCCTTTATGTGCATCGTCTTTACGCTGCGGGCAGAGTCTGCCTACATCTTCTCTTTCATAAGTCAGATACCGTGTCCCCTCCACGCCGCCGCGCAGATAAATCCCGATATCCTCCACACAGACCTTTCCGGCGAAAAAGGCTCCCGGATACAGAACCATCCCTGCCTTCTGATATGCAAATGTCACCGTCAGCTCAGCACAAAATGCCGTCCCCAGAATCTCTCCGGTTCCTGCATCGATCCCGGAAGGAATGTCCACTGCAATCTTTGCGGCATCCATACTATTCATCTGTTCAAGAATCCCGGCATACCGTCCTTCGACCTTCCTGCTCAGTCCGATTCCAAATACCGCGTCGAACACAGCGGTGTAAGTATCATTCGGAATCTCCCGTTCGACTTTTCCTCCGACTGCCTCAAAAATCTGAATCTGTGTTTTCGTCTCCTCGGTACAATGATCTGGATTCCCAACCAGTACGGCAGTCACTCCATATCCCTTTTCCAGAAGAAGTCTTCCCACTGCAATTCCGTCGCCTCCGTTGTTTCCGCTTCCGCATACAATCAGACTTTTTGACAGGTCGATCTGCTCTCTTTGTGCCACCTCCACCACTTTCAGAGCCGCCCGCTCCATCAGAACAAGCGAGGGGATCCCGATTGTCCCGATGGTATATGCATCTGCTGCTTTCATTGTCTTACCGTCAATGATATATTTCATCTTTGCTGCTCCTTTCACCATTTTTATTCGAGATACGAAAAAAGACGCAGAGTCCCGTATCTTTTGTACGAATCTCTCACGTCCCTTTTTGTTCTTATTTTTTCTTCTGATGTTTCTCCTCGTAGCGGAGTACATTGTAGGAAAGACGCATCAGACTCTCGGAAAGATGTACGTTTTCCACAACAACATTATCTGGAAGATTCAGATCCGTATGCGCAAAATTCCAGATTGCACAGATACCATTTTCTACCAGCATATTGGCTACTGCCACTGCTTTCGTCTTCGGTATCGTCAGAATCGCAATTTCAATGTCATTATTCCTGATAAAACTCTTCAGCTCGTCCATCATACGGATCTCGATTCCGCGAACCGTGACGCCCGCCAAAGTCGGGTTGACATCAAACAGGCCTTTCAGCATAAATCCGCTGCGCTCAAAAGCGGTATAGTTTGCAAGGGCCTGTCCAAGGTTCCCGGCTCCAATAATAATCATATTATGTTCTCTGTCCAACCCCAGGATTTTTCCAATCTCCGAGTGCAAGTATTTCACATTATATCCATACCCCTGCTGTCCGAAGCCGCCGAAATTATTTAAATCCTGACGGATCTGGGAAGCAGTGACTTTCATGCGTTTGCTCAAGTCGTTGGAGGAAATGCGCTCTACACCATCTTCCAGTAATTCTCCCAAGTATCTGTAGTATCGAGGCAGTCTTCGGATTACTGCCTGAGAAATTCCTCTTCCTTCCAATTTTAGCACCTTCCTCTTCTTATCAATACTCTTATTATATGAAATACTTGAAATAAAGTCAAACTTATTATGGGATTTTGTGTTGTATTTTGTATAAATTCCGTTATAATGAATACGATACTTTTGTTTTATCAGAGGAGGATTCTATGATACTTGCATGTCACAATCTGGAAAAATCATTTGGGGACCAGGTCATTGTAAGACATGGCTCTTTTCATATAGAGGAACACGAAAAAGCGGCTCTAACCGGATTAAACGGTGCCGGGAAGTCTACAATTTTGAAGATGATTACCGGAGATCTTCCGGCCGATTCCGGAGATATTATTCTCGCAAAAGGGAAACAGCTCGGGTATCTTTCCCAGCACCCCATGACGGACAGCACCCGCACAGTTTATGAAGAAATGCAGACTTCCAAGCAGTATCTGATTGATATGGAAAATCAGATCCGCAATATCGAGGCGGAACTTCAGTCCTTAAGTGGAACTGCTCTGGAAGATAAGCTTGCGACCTATCACAATCTGACTTTCCGGTTTGAACGGGAAAACGGCTATGCTTATAAAAGTGAGATTACCGGAGTCCTGAAGGGACTTGGTTTTACGGCGGAAGACTTTGACAAGCCTGTCGCTTCCCTTTCCGGAGGTCAGCGAACCCGTGTTTCCCTTGGTAAGCTTCTCCTTACCAAGCCGGACATCCTGCTTCTTGATGAGCCGACCAACCATCTGGATCTGCATTCGATCGCCTGGCTTGAGACGTATCTTTTAAACTATCCGGGAGCCGTCCTGATCGTCTCCCACGACCGTTATTTTTTGAACAGGGTTGTTACGAAGATCATTGAAATCGAAGCCGGAACGCTTACCATGTTTCTTGGAAATTATCAGGATTTCGCAAAGAAAAAGCAAATGCTTCGGGATGCGCGCCTCAAGGAATATCTCAACCAGCAGCAGGAAATCAAGCATCAGGAGGCAGTCATCGAAAAACTCCGTTCCTTTAACCGGGAAAAGTCCATCAAACGGGCCGAGAGCCGGGAGAAGATGCTTGCAAAGATAGATCGAATCGAAAAGCCGGTGGAGCTTGCCTCAGATATGCACTTGAAGCTGGAGCCGTCTGTTATCAGTGGAAATGATGTGCTCCGTGTCGAGCATCTCAGTAAGGCTTTCCCGAATCAGACGCTTTTTGAGGATATCAGTTTTGAAATTAAACGTGGAGAACATGTTGCTATTATCGGGGACAATGGTACCGGAAAGACGACGCTTCTGAAAATCTTAAATGAAGTCATTCCGGCAGATTCCGGGACTTTTACCCTTGGATCCAATGTCACCATCGGTTACTACGACCAGGAACACCATGTCCTCCACATGGACAAGACAGTTTTTGATGAAATCTCGGATGACTATCCATCCCTTACGAATACCCAGATCCGAAATATGCTTGCAGCCTTTCTCTTTACCGGAGATGATGTCTACAAGCTGATCGGAGACTTAAGCGGCGGGGAGCGTGGACGTGTCTCTCTTGCAAAGTTGATGCTTTCGGAGGCAAATTTCCTCATTCTCGACGAGCCGACCAACCATCTCGACGTTGCATCCAAGGAGATTCTGGAGCACGCGCTCAACGATTACACCGGTACGGTGCTTTATGTCTCCCATGACCGGTATTTCATCAATGAAACTGCCACAAGAATTCTGGAACTGGTCAACCAGAAATTTGTCAACTACATTGGAAATTATGATTATTATCTGGAAAAGAAAGAGGCGCTTACTGCTGTCTATGCTGCTCCTGCCGTAGCAGATGCTCCATCTTCTACAGACACCCAGGCTTCTGCAGGGAAACTGGACTGGAAGGCTCAAAAAGAAGCTCAGGCTAAGGAGCGGAAACGCCAAAATGATCTAAAACGAACCGAAGAGCGAATTGAAACTCTGGAAACCCGGTGCAACGAGATCGATGAACTGATGACCTCCGAAGATGTATACTCCAATTCCGTCCGGTGTCAGGAACTGGCAAAAGAAAAAGACGAGATCACAGCCGAGCTTGAGTCCCTCTATGAACAGTGGGAATCCCTCGCGGAATAAACAAATAAACACAGCTCAAAAGAGGCTGAAGCCCATTCTTTCGGGTTCAGCCTCTTTTTTTTGTTCCCTTTTATCGGAATGCCACTCTTATTTTATGTTTTATGCAAGTCGCTTTGCGATGGCTTTAATGAAATCTTCGCTGTTCAATACGACCGGATCTTTCAAAGTCGTAATCATAGCCAAATCTTTTGTCATTTCTCCTGCTTCGATCGTATCGATGGTCGCTTTTTCAAGCCGGTCCGCAAACTCCTGAAGTTCCTGATTTCCATCCAGTTCTCCGCGCTTTCTAATAGCACCGCTCCATGCAAAGATCGTTGCCACGGAGTTCGTAGATGTCTCCTCTCCTTTCAAATGTTTATAATAATGTCTCTGGACTGTTCCATGAGCTGCCTCATACTCATAATATCCGTCCGGTGAGACAAGAACAGACGTCATCATGGCAAGGGATCCGAATGCAGAAGAAATCATATCGCTCATGACATCTCCGTCGTAGTTTTTACATGCCCAGATATATCCGCCTTCTGATTTCATCACACGCGCCACTGCATCATCAATCAAAGTGTAGAAATAAGTAATTCCTGCCTGTTCAAACTGCTCTTTAAATTCTGCATCAAAAATCTCCTGAAAGATATCTTTAAATGTATGGTCGTATTTCTTTGAAATCGTATCTTTTGTTGCAAACCAGAGATCCTGTTTCGTATCCAGTGCATAGTGGAAACAACTTCTTGCAAAACTTTCGATGGACTTATTGATATTATGCATACCCTGAATGATGCCAGATCCGTCAAACTCATGGATCAGTTCTCTTGTCTCGCTTCCATCCTCTGCGGTAAAAACAAGTTCTGCCTTCCCTTTTCCCGGGATTTTCATTTCCGTTCCTTTGTACACATCCCCGTAAGCATGTCTTGCAATGGTGATTGGTTTTTTCCAGTTTTTAACACACGGCTCGATTCCCTTTACGACAATCGGTGCACGGAATACGGTTCCGTCCAGAATCGCACGGATCGTCCCATTCGGGCTCTTCCACATCTCTTTCAAATCGTATTCTTCCATCCGCGCTGCATTTGGGGTGATGGTCGCACATTTTACGGCCACTTTATACTTTTTCGTCGCAAGTGCACTGTCAATCGTCACCTGATCATTGGTCTCATTACGATGTTCCAGCCCAAGATCGTAATACTCCGTATTCAGATCAATAAACGGCAGAAGCAGGTGCTCCTTGATCATCTTCCAGAGAATCCTTGTCATCTCGTCTCCATCCATCTCCACGATTGGTGTCTGCATCTGTATCTTTGCCATCATACCATCCCTTTCTTTCTCAGATTTCTTCCAGATGTAAATTTTGAACAACATGACGGATATGCTCTTCCATCAGTTTTTCAGCCATGTCTTCATCCTTGTCACGGATTGCTGCGAAAATCTCCGAATGTTCCCAGATTGATTTTTCCGCACGGTTTTCCACTTTAACGGACATCTTCCTTGCCATCTGAACATAACGGTGGAAATCCGTCAGCACATTTTTCAACATCCTGCTTCCACAGGCTTCATAGAGAATAAAATGGAACTTCCCGTCCAGATTAGAAAGCTGTTCGGTCATCCCCTTTTTCAGATAAAAATCGGAGAGAAGAAGCATCTCTTCCATTTCATCGATCTGCTCCTTTGTAATCCGTCTCGTCGCAAGTCGGGCCGCCAACCCTTCCAGTCTGGACCGGATCATATAGATATCCTGAACGTCCTCTCTGGAAATGCCGTTGACGTATGTCCCTTTATTCGGAATGCTGGTCACCAGACCTTCCAACTCCAGCTTCCTGAACGCTTCTCTGACCGGAGTTCTGCTGACTCCCAGTTCTTTCCCCACGGTCACTTCCCGAAGTTCGTCTCCTTTTTGATATTTTCCGGAAAGGATCTGTTCACTCAGTGTACGGAACACCTTTCCACTCAAAGAATAATCTTGATATTCTTCCATGATTGTTACTTCCCTCTTTTAAAGAATGATTAACTTCTCCCGACAGATTTCCGTGATCTTCTGAACCATTTCTTCATCTGTCATCACGGTCACACGTCCGTCGTCATACTGCTCATCCACCCACTGTTTCACTGCCACAACCAGTTCCGAGTCTTTACCGACTTTTCTGTCCTCCGGAAGTTTGTAGTAAGTATTGATCCAGTGAGCAATTCCTGCGATGCCGGATGTATTGGATACCGATACTACAGCCGGACGGTTCAAAAACTTTCCGGTATCAAAAATATTGTAAATCTCTTCGTTTTTCAAAAGTCCGTCCGCATGAATTCCGGCCCTTGTCACATTAAAGTTCTTTCCTACAAACGGCGTATGTTCCGGAATATGGTAGCCGATCTCACTTTCATAGTACTCGGCAAGCTCTGTGATGACGGTCGTCTCCATGCCGTCCAAGGTTCCCCGAAGCTGTGCATATTCAAATACCATTGCTTCCAGAGGTGTGTTTCCTGTGCGCTCCCCGATTCCAAAAAGCGAACAGTTCACACCGCTTGCTCCATAAAGCCATGCGGTAGTCGCATTGCTGACGGCCTTGTAGAAGTCATTGTGTCCGTGGAACTCGATGAGTTCGCTCGGTACTCCGGCATGAATCATAAGACCATAGATAATGCCCGGAATGGACCTCGGGATCACCGCTCCCGGATAATTGACACCATATCCCATCGTATCACAGACACGGATTTTAATCGGAATCTGATATTCTTCCATCAGATTCATTAGTTCCAGACAAAACGGAATAACGAAACCGTAAATGTCCGACCTTGTAATGTCCTCCAGATGACATCTCGGACTGATTCCGATTTCCAGGCACTGCCGGATAATGGACAGATAGTGGTCAAGCGCCTCCCTCCTTGTCATCTTGAGTTTATAGAAAATGTGATAATCGGAACAGCTTACAAGAATCCCCGTCTCTTTCAGTCCGATCTCTTTTACCAGCTCAAAGTCCTTTTTATTTGCCCGGATCCAGCTTGTTACTTCCGGGAATTCATATCCTTTCTCCAGACACTGGTAAACAGCATCTCTGTCCTTTTTGCTATAAAGGAAAAACTCACTCTGACGGATTTTTCCCTTTGGTCCACCCAGACGATGCAGATATTCATAAATCTTCACAATCTGCTCTGTCGTGTACGGCGCCCTGGACTGCTGTCCGTCACGGAAAGTTGTGTCTGTAATCCAGATCTCGTCCGGCATCGAATGCGGTACGATTCGGTCATTGAACGCAATTTTTGGAACTTCGTCATATGGAAACAGATTCCGGAATATATTCGGCTTATCTACGTCCACCAACGGATACATATGTTCTTCGAGCTGCAGTAAGTTGTTGTGATGATTCATGTAAACTTTTCTATTCTCCATTTCATCCACTCCTTTTCACCTTGTATAATTGTATACAATTATACAAGATATGTCAACCCGAAGTTTGATATTTTTATAACTCATGAATGGAGAGTTACGCTTGCAGAACTCACGCGCCGAGCGCGGTCACTTTAGCGACAAATTTCTGCTTTGCGCGAGTGCACATCCCACGGAGCTTTTTTGTTTGGAAGGGAACGAAATTTCCTGTTAAACAAAAAAGGATCCTGCAATGCAGGATCCCTTCCCATTTCAAGAGCGCTTATCTTCTCTTGCGTTCATATTTGATTTTTGTTCTAATATAGTTTTCAAAATCCAGAAACTGCATCTCCTCGCTGTCTCCGCTCAGGGTGTAGTCCATACTCTGGGCGGCAGCCTCCAGAAAGTCTTCTGTTACTTCCGGACGGTTTTTCTGAAGAATTGAGAGCTTTTCTTCATTGGATTCTGCCTCCAGAAAGCGAAGAAGCAGATCCGATGTATGCCCATTTTCTGCTTTTTGGAATTCTTTTGTAAAATCAGAGACCGGTACAGCATAAAGGACATTCTCTTCTTCCGCTTGAAAGATCAAAAGCTCTTCCATCGTCTGCCAGTGCCTGGACGTGCCGATGAACCGAAAGAGCGTTCCCTGCTGATCGGTATATAAAAAACCTGTTTCAGGCAGTTTTCCCGGCAATCCGCTCCCTCCTTTTCTCTAATACAGTAGCCATGAGCAAAACTCCACACATCCAGTATTTATGCGGGTTTGCGAGGCATG
>CAUWJP010000031.1:0-37199 GCA_963559135.1 uncultured Sellimonas sp. | reverse complement strand
TTATGGACTGACTGCCAAATTTCAAATTTCTATTAAAGCGTTTTGCTCATCTCTACTAATACAGTTTTGTTGTAACCAGTTTCGGACGGAAGCCATTATTTTCCAGAGCTTCCAGAATCTGATGCTTGTGTTCTGTTCCGAATGCTTCCATAGTTACTCTCAGTTCTACTGCTGCATTCCTGTTTGTACTTACAAACTGGTTGTGTTCCAGCTTGATGACATTGCCCTGTGCGTCCGCAATGGTTTTGGCTACACGTACCAGTTCGCCCGGCTTATCCGGCAGCAAAACAGAAACAGAAAAGATACGGTCTCTCTGGATCAGTCCATGCTGTACGATGGAAGCCATCGTGATCACATCCATGTTTCCTCCACTTAAGATACAGACGGCCTTTTTTCCTTCCAGATTGATCTGTCTGAGTGCTGCTACAGAGAGCAGACCAGAATTCTCTACAACCATCTTGTGGTTCTCAACCATATCCAGAAAGACTCCGATCAGCTCATCATCATCAACTGTCAGGATCTGGTCCACATTTTCCTGTACATACTCGAAGGTCTGGCTTCCCACACGTTTTACCGCAGTACCATCCGCAATCGTATTGGCGCTTGGAAGAGTCACCGGCTCTCCTGCTTTCAGGGCCGCTTTCATGCTGGCTGCTTCCGAAGGCTCCACACCGATGACTTTAATCTTCGGATTGAGCATTTTTGCAAGAGTTGCTACACCGGCAATCAGTCCGCCGCCTCCTACCGGGGCAAAAATATAATCGACAGTCGGAAGCTCTTGGACAATCTCCATGGCAATACTTCCCTGTCCTGTCGCCACATCCAGATCGTCAAACGGATGAACGAATGTATATCCATGCTCATCGGCAAGCTCGTAGGCCTTGGCACAGGCATCATCGTAGACATCTCCGTAGAGAACTACATCCGCTCCCAGATTCTTTGTGCGGTTTACCTTGATCAGTGGCGTAACAGTCGGCATTACAATCGTTGCCTTACATCCAAACAGTCTCGCTGCGTAAGCAACACCCTGGGCATGATTTCCTGCCGAAGCAGTAATCAGTCCTTTCTGCTTTTCCTCTTCGGTCAGCGTACTGATTTTATAGTAGGCGCCACGGATTTTGTATGCTCCCGTATGCTGCATATTTTCCGGCTTTAGATAGATCTTTCCACCGGTCTCATCACTCAGGTATTCACTGTAGACCAATTTTGTCGGATTTGTAACTTTTTTTACAAGTTCGCTTGCTTCTTCAAATTTTTCCAATGTCATCATAGCTGTAACCTTCTTTCCTCTATGTCATGTTTATTCTGTTTCTTCCTCCGGATGCTCCTCTGTTGCAAACAGGGCATTAACAAAATCATCGGAATCAAATTTCTGCAGATCATCGATACTTTCGCCTACCCCGATGTATTTGACCGGAATGCCAAGTTCCGACTGAATCGCTACCACAATTCCCCCTTTTGCGGTTCCATCCATTTTTGTCAAAACAATTCCTGTAATGTCTGCCGTCTCCGCAAACTGTTTTGCCTGCGAAAGTGCATTCTGCCCTGTCGTTCCATCCAGAACCACCAGTGTTTCTCTGTACGCGTCAGCGTACTCTCTCTCAATGACACGATTGATTTTTTTCAGCTCTTCCATCAGATTCTTTTTATTGTGAAGACGTCCCGCCGTATCACACAGCAAAACATCCGCCTTCCTTGCCTTTGCGGCTGCAACCGCATCGTACACAACGGCTGCCGGATCAGAGCCTTCCTGACCCCCGATAAACTCTGCATTTGCCCGGTCTGCCCATTCTTTCAGCTGCTCACCCGCTGCCGCACGGAACGTATCCGCCGCAGCAATCACAACTTTTTTCCCTTCACCGCGAAGCTTTCCTGCAAGCTTTCCGATGGTCGTCGTCTTTCCTACCCCGTTGACACCGATCACCAGTACTACGGATTTCTGATTTTCAAACTCATATGCGGTTTCCCCGATCTGCATCTGCTCCTTAATACTGTCAATCAGAAGCTGTTTACAGTCTGCCGGATCCTTGATATGCTGTTCTTTCACTTTCTCTCTGAGATCATCAAGGATCGAGTATGTCGCCTTAACACCAAGATCTCCCATGATCAGAATCTCTTCCAGCTCTTCATAGAAGTCTTCATCAATTTTGGAAAACCCGCTGAACAGGCTGTCAAGCCCGGATACGATATTCTCCCTTGTCTTTGTAAGGCCTGACACAAGCCGCCGGAAAAATCCTTTCTTCTCCTCTGCCATAATCTCTTCTACTCCTTTATTTTTTATTTACTGAGCTGATTTTCAAGCAGATCTACCGAAACCAGCGTAGAAACTCCCTTTTCCTGCATCGTAATTCCATACAGCCTGTCCGCCGCCGTCATCGTTCCTCTTCTATGCGTGATGACAATAAACTGCGTGTTTTTCGTCAGTCTGTGAAGATACTGCGCAAACCTTGTAACGTTGGAATCGTCCAGAGCCGCCTCGATCTCGTCCAGCAAACAAAATGGCGACGGTTTCAGATTCTGAATCGCAAAGAGAAGCGCGATGGCCGTCAGCGCTTTCTCTCCACCGGAAAGCTGCATCATATTCTGAAGCTTCTTTCCCGGCGGCTGTGCAATAATCCGAATCCCGGCTTCCAGAATATCCTCATCCTCCAGAAGTTCAAGTGTCCCTTTCCCGCCTCCAAAAAGCTGCCGGAATACATTATGGAACTCTTCTTTGATCCTTGCGAACTGTTCCTCAAACTGCTTTCTCATGGCAGTATCCAGTTCCTCAATAATCTGCTTTAAGGTTGCCTCCGCTTCTATCAGATCTTCATGCTGGTTCTTCAAAAACAGATATCGCTCTTCCAGATTTTTAAAATCTTCGATGGCATTGACATTGACATTGCCAAGGCTGCGGATCTCCGAACGAAGCCGCTGAATCTCTTTCTTCATGAAATTCAGGTCTCCGATGCTTTCATCCCGATACTGCTGCGCATGGTTATATGTGATCTCATATTCTTCCCACATATAATTCATCTGCTTTTCCATCGTCTCTTCCAGCCCATCTTTCTTTCCTCCAAGCCGGAAAGTCTCCTTATCAAGATCGGAAATCTGTTCCGATATGGCGTCGCGCTTTCCAAGGAATTCCTTATGTCTGCGGGAAAGTGTTTCCTTTTCCCCTGCATACTGTCCGATCTCCTTCTCAATCTCTTCGATCAGTTCTCCTGCTTCCTGAATCTTTCGGTCCGCCCGTTCCATCTCCTGCTCTTTTTCCGCAATGACTTTCTTATTGTCTCCCTGGTTTTCCTCCAGCAGCTTCTTCTCCTGCGTATACTTCGTATACTCCTGCCAGATACGTTCCTGATTTTCATTCAGGAAGATTTCCTTTTGGCCAAGCTCTGCAAAGACAAGATGTGCATCCTCAGCACGCTTCTGCAGAAGCAGTTCTTCTTCTTTCTTTTTCTCCAGAGTCCTCTGCTCTTCCTCTGTCTCTTTTTTCAGCCTTTCTTCCAGCTCTTCCGAAGTCCCAAGTTCGATTTCAATTGATTCCTGATTCTCCTGAAGCTCACGGAGCTGGTTTTCATAATTTTCATTTTCTTTTAAAAGCTCTGCCTTTCGGTCGATGATTGATTTCTGTCTGCTCTGTACCTGGGAAAGGTTCATCTTTGCGGTATTCTGCCGGACATAAATCTTCTGCATCTCATCCTTAAGACTGTCCATTTTCGCATAATATCCGGCCCGCTCTTCTTTATGCTGTTCTAAAGATTCTCTCGTTTGCTCCAGATCCTTTTTCAGCATCTGTACGGTCTTTTCAAATTCCTCAATCTCACGCCGTCTGCTTAACAGGCTGCTGGAATTTTTAAAAGCACCACCTGTCATGGATCCGCCCGGATTTAAAAGCTCTCCTTCCGTTGTCACCATCCGGATGCTCTGTCGGTATTTCCTTGCAAGGCGGATACCCACATCGATATTATCCACTACGACGGTGCGCCCAAGCAGATTCTTCATGAGGCCCTTAAACTCTTCATCCGTCTCCACCAGTGTATGGGCAAGTCCAATGACGCCATCCTCTTTCAGCACTTCCGGCTTTGGAAACTCGGATCCCTTCACACTGGTCAACGGAAGGAAAGTTGCCCGTCCGAATTTATGCTGCTTTAAATAGGCAATCATTCTTTTCGCCGTCTCTTCATCCCTTGTTACTATATTCTGGATACTTCCGCCGAGCGCAGTCTCTACCGCTGTCTCGTACTTTTTCTCCACGCGGATCAGATCCGCCACTACTCCAAGGATTCCCTGCTCCCGGCTTTTCTGCTCCATGACTCTCCGAATACTGTTTCCGTATCCTTCATAACGCTCGGTCATATTTTTCAAGGATTCCAGCCTGGACTGCTCTCTGTGATAAGCGCTTTGTCCGGTCTGGAGAAGTCCGTTTTCTTTCGTAATTTCTTCTTGAAGCCGTGCAATTTCACTTTCATACTGCGCAATCGTTTTTGAACATGTCCGAATCTGTGCGGAAAGTTCTTTCCATTCGCTCTCATATTTTTCGTATTCTGTGCGATATACTTCCGTTTCCTGAGTAATCGTTAAAAGCTGCTGCGCAAGCCCCGTCTTTTGAACCCGAATCTGCTCTTTCAACGTATGAAAACGCTGTAGTTCTGCCTTTGTCGAAGCTCGCACGGAAAGAATCTTCATGATCTCATTTTTCTTTTCCTCACTGGAAAGACTGATCCTCGCCATCTCCTCCTGAAGACTGGTCAGATTCTCTTTTTCTTTCTCACTCTGCGCTTCCTTCTCCCTCATCTGAGCTTCCAGTTCTGCGCGCTGACTTTTCAGTTCTTCGAGTTCATTCTCCCGTTTTTGGATCTCTTCCTCGACTGTCTTTTTCCGCTCCAGATAATGAGCGTCATTCATCCGCACGCTGTTGATCTGCTCTTTGAGAAGGTCAATGCTGTTCTCATACTGCTGCCGGATCAGTCTTGTATCATTCAGTTGCTTTCTCGCGGTTTCCGTCTGAAGGTCAATCTCCTCAATCCGTTTTTCTACTTCGGCATACTCCTCTTTCATGGCATCATACCGCTTTTTCGCTTCATCAAGTTCTTCCTGCGCACGTCCCAAAGCCTCTTCTGTTTCCTTTTCTTCCGCTTTTAACTTTTCTGTCTGCACAAGAAACAGATTGACATCCAGCTTTTTCATCTCTTCCCGCTTCTTCAGATACTCTCTCGCTGTCTCAGACTGCTTTTTAAGCGGTCCGTACTGTTTTTCCAGCTCCGAAAGGATGTCGGTTACACGTACCAGATTCTGCTGTTCTTCTTCAAGCTTCTTCAACGATGTGTTTTTTCTTCTCTTGAATTTAACAATCCCGGCAGCCTCATCGAACAGCTCCCGCCGCTCCTCCGGCTTTCCGCTCAGAATCTTATCGATCTGTCCCTGACCGATAATAGAATATCCCTCTTTTCCGATTCCGGTATCATAAAACAGTTCGTTTATATCCTTCAGCCTGCAACTTCTTCCATTTATCAGATACTCCGACTCCCCGGAACGATACAGCTTTCTTGTCACAGTGACTTCCTCAAAATCGATCGGAAGCTTATGGTCAGAATTGTCCAATGTAATCCCAACCGAAGCGTAACTTAACGGCTTTCGATTCTCGGTTCCGGAGAAAATGACATCCTGCATGTTTCCTCCACGGAGCTGCTTTACCCTCTGTTCTCCGAGCACCCACCGAACTGCGTCTGCAACGTTACTTTTTCCACTTCCGTTTGGGCCTACAATTCCAGTGATTCCATTATGAAACTGAAAGACGATTTTATTTGCAAAAGACTTAAATCCCTGTACTTCAATGCTTTTTAAATACATAGCTCTCCTATCGTTTCTCCTGTAATTTCAGAATCGCCTGATATGCGGCCTGCTGTTCGGACGCTTTCTTTGTTCTTCCTTCACCTTCTCCGTAGATCCGATCTCCGATTTTGACTGCCGTGCAGAAATTCTTATTGTGGTCCGGTCCTTCTTCCCGGATCAGTTCGTAGGATACATGTCCGTCGGAACTTCCCTGTACAATTTCCTGCAGGATAGTCTTGCTATCAAAAAAGAGCTTTTTGTTCTCCAAGTCATTGAGGATAAACCGGTGAATGAACTCTTTTGCGCTAGCAAACCCACCGTCCAGATAAATCGCTCCAATCAGTGCTTCCATCGCGTCAGAGGTAACCGAATCCCGTTTTCTTCCGCCTGTTGCCTCTTCGCCTTTTCCGAGCATCAGATACTCTCCCAGATCAATATCTCTGGCACAGAATGCAAGGGCCGGTTCGCATACCATACTCGCCCGCTTTTTCGTCAGTTCCCCTTCCGGCATCGTCTGATACTCAAAAAACAGGAACTCGCTGGACACAACTTCAAGAACCGCATCTCCCAGAAATTCCAGTCTCTCATTACATTCATGTTTTTTCATATGCTTTTCATTCACATAAGAGCTATGCCTTAATGCATGACGCAGAAATTCCGGGTTTTGGAATTGATATCCGATTTTTTTCTCAAGTTCTTTGATCTTTCTCATAAAACCCCCTATTAGCACGAAAAAGCCCTCACGGGCTTTTCCGCATTTATGTTTTAATTATTTGTTGCCGTTCTGATCTGCTCTACTGCGTCTCCCACTGTCACGATTTTTTCCGCATCATCATTGTCGATTTCGATATCGAACTCTTCTTCGATTCCCATGATAATCTGGAAAATGTCCAAAGAATCTGCTCCTAAATCATCTACAAATGTGGTCTCCATTGTAATATCGGAAGCATCCACATTTAATACGTCCGCGATAATCCCCTGTAATTTTTCAAATTCCATAGTTACATTCCTTCCTTAAAAGTTTTATTCATTCTCTTTCTGAATGCATTCTCTGATCTTCTCATTGATCTTCTGTTCTTTGAATGTTACGCACTGAATAATAGAGTTGCAGACCTCACGTGCTTTGGAATTGCCGTGTGTCTTTACAACAAGACCATTCAGGCCAAGCAGCGGTGCTCCGCCGTATTCACTTGCGTCAAATCCTTTCATCGTCTCTTTCAGAGCCGGCTTAACAAGCAGTGCGCCGATCTTTGTCCGAAGGCTCTTCATCATGCCTTCCTTGATCTTATCGACAAGCACTCCTCCGACACCTTCGTAGAGCTTCAGGATGATATTTCCTGCGAAAGCCTCACAGACGATAACATCTGCGTCTCCATATGGAATATTGCGCGCCTCAATGCTCCCGGTAAAATTGATATCCGGACATGCCTTCAGCATCGGGAACGTCTCTTTCACAAGTGCATTGCCTTTCTCTTCCTCAGCGCCAATATTGACAATCGCTACTTTCGGATTCTTCACACCCATGACATGTTCCATATAGATCGAACCCATTTTCGCAAACTGTACCAGATGGGACGGTCTGGCATCTACGTTTGCCCCACAGTCAATCAAAAGTGAAAATCCCTTTTTTGTCGGTAAAAGCGGTGCAAGGGGCGGTCTCTCCACTCCTTTGATCCTTCCTACTATGACCTGTCCTCCGACGAGAATGGCTCCGGAACTTCCTGCTGATACAAACGCGTCAGCCTCTCCTTTTTTAACCATATTCATCGCCACGACAATCGAAGAATCTTTCTTTCTGCGGATTGCCATTACCGGCGGCTCCGCGGTCTCAATCACCTCGCTGGCACCTTTGATTTCAATCTGATCTTTGTCGTAAGTATATTTGGAAAGCTCTTCTTTTATGATATCCTCTTTCCCGACAATCACTACATGAATGTCCTTACGCTTATTTACTGCATCAACAGCGCCTTTGATGATTTCCACCGGGGCATTATCCCCGCCCATGGCGTCAAGCGCCACCTTCGTATATTCTGCCATGCTTCTACCTCCTGCATTCTATCAGTAATTCTACTAGACATTGTTATAAAAATCAATGCTTTTCTATCTTTTTAAGAACTCTTGCTGACACGGTACTCCCGTTTCATCGTGCTCATAATGACTCTGGATACAACATCCACAATATTGAATCCAAAGGCAATCGCAAGACATGTGGTTGCCAGAAGAATTCCCTCACTGGATATAAGCGCCGAATCATTGCTGACAAACCCGTACATCATGTAGTAGAGGTTTGGTCCAGGAATCAGAGGAAATACAGATGCGGTCAGGAAAATCGTCGACGGCGCCTTGTTGACTCTGGACATTATAAATGCGTAAAATCCAACAAACACAGCGGCAATCAGTGTGGCCAGAAAGTTGCTTGGTTCGATGGCATAGATAAGGGCATAAATTCCCCACGTGATAAAAGCGCCGACTCCCGAATAAAACACCTGACGTCCTCGGACTTTAAACCACATCGCAAAACCAATACATGCAATCGTACATGAAACAAGCTGCATCGGAACACTCGGAGTCAGCATGAAGCCTTCCATGGATCTTTCATGGAAAATCATCATAGCAAGCGCAATTCCAAGGGCAATACCGGTTGCTCCAAGAATCGAGTTCAAAATATTGATGGATCCGGAAATAAAATCTCTCTGCAACAGTTCCCGGAATCCATTGGTCGTGCCCAGTCCACTAATCAGGAGCATGACAATCCCGATCATAATCCGGTCCGGGTGTGTTCCAATTCCATTTCTCGTCGCTACAATAATAATGATCTCAGATAAAAAGGCAAGGATCAGATTGTAAATCATCAGATTTCCTTCCCTTGTACTCAGCCACTTTCCAACAAAAACAATCATCAAAGAAACAACCGTCGCGACAATCGCATCCATAAATCCGCATCCGAAAAATACTGCAAACCCTGTGCCTCCCATGACCCCTGCCACATAGCGTAGAATCTCCGGCTGTTCTGGCCGATTCATCACTTCATCAAATTTTTTCTTCAGATGATCCGCATCCGGCTTATTAGCGCAGACATATCTGGAAAGATTGTTCAGATAGTCCAGCCGGTCAAAATCATTTTCCGATGTCTCGATGTGTCTGACCTGTGTGATAAACTCTCCCTCCGGTGTCTTGGCAGTCACCTGAATATTACTCGGAATCACAAACACATCGTACCGCACAAACCCATAGCTTTTCAACATCCTGTAAAGTGCGTCTTCCAAGCGGAAATTTTCCGCACCGCTTTTGAGCATTTCTTCTCCGATATCCAGGATTCCTTCAATGATTCTGTTGTAATCCATCCTCGTACCTCACTCCACTTCCTTTTTCTTTTTTTGCGTACTCTCTCATTCTAGCAAATTATGATTCTTTTTTCATCCTTTTCCTGAAAGAAATCTCATACTTTTACAGAAATTTTACAACTCACCATTTTCTCCATTAGATTCCTGACATCAAAAAACAGCAACCGTTTTGATTGCTGTTTTTCTTCCTGTATCCGGCTTTATGCTTTTTTCTTCTTTGCCAGATAGTCTGTAATGTTCTTTTTCACCATAAAGATAATCAGGATTGCTCCTACATAACCGTTCAGAACGTAAATTACGTTAACCAGTGTTCTAAATGGAAGGAACAGACCAACTAGAAGACCAACAACCGCAAGAACGACTGTCAGGATCCTGAATTTCGATGTACCTTCTTTCGCAAAGCGGGAAGCCGGATTATAAAGGAGCGGAACTGCTGTTGTATAAATTCCTGCAAATACTACAATTGCAAAGATTGCAGAGAATGGTTTCCAGATCTTCATTGCAAGAATCAGGTTCGGGATATCAGCATTCCATACATATGTACTTCCACCTTCCAGAGGTGTGTTGATATTTGCGATCTGTCCAAAACAAACCAGAGCGATTGCTACACACACTGCGATTGTGCCGCCGATAATACCATAGTTGAGGTCTTTCTTTTTGTTCTTGGATCCAAGTGCTGCTGTAAAGCTTGCGAACCACAGAAGAACGAATCCAGCATAGGATAAACCGGAAATAAGCCAGTTTGCGCCGGCATTTTTAATTGTCTCACCTTCTGCCGCGCCTGCATACGCACCTGTCCGGATAGCTTCCAGTCCGGCCGGAATATCCCCGGCATCACGGATGACTGTCACAAGACCGATGAAAATACAAAGCACAACAATGATCGGTCCTACGACACCGATTGCATCAACCAGTGAGTTTAATCCACCTACAACGGTAATTGTCGCAAGAATCGTCAGAATCACGGCTCCTGCCCATGTAGGAAGTCCGTATTCCTGATTCAGTGTAGAAGCTGCTCCTCCGATCATAACCCAGAATGACATATAGCAGAAAATGGTGGAATAATAATCGTAGAACGTACCAATATATTTTCCGCAGTAATATCTGTATACGTCATTTCCATGTTCGAAATTTTCTTCCGCACCAGCTTTTGCAAAGTTGAAATTGTAATACAAGAATGCAACCGCAAATACAAGAATTACCAACAACGATTTCATACCGTATGCAGTAAAGTACTGAATAATCTCCTGGCCCGTTGCAAACCCAGAGCCGATTGTAAACGCGATCACAGCTCCTGCCAGAATTAAAACTCTCTTCCAGTTCACTGCGCCGTTCTCTTTGCCCATAGAGTCCCCTCCTATCCATCTAAAATTAAAAAACGGGTACAGTACAGATCTGTACTGTACCCTGATTCGGTTGTTTTTTAGTTAACTTTTCTGTTAGAAATTATCTTTTTCAAATACTGTCTGTTCACTGACTTCTGTCTGAAGTGCTTTCAGTGCCCGGCGTACCATTCTCTTACGAATCTTCTTAGAATCCACTTCTCCCTGAGTAGGATCTCCAAGCGGATATGGAATACCAACACCTGGGATAATTCTGTTGGCACCGATTGTAAGAGAAATCGGAACTACTGTTGCCATATGTACTACTGGAACCCCATATTTTTCGATTCCTTTAACCATCGTTGCACCGCAACGAGTACAGGTACCTCATGTGCTGACGAGGATAACCCCGTCAACATGCTCCTGTTCCGTGAGGATCTTACCGATCTCATCACCAAATTTTGCTGCAGATCCTGTAGCAGTTCCTGTACCTGTTGTTGTACAGAAGAAGTTTACAAGTTCTCCGAACTCTCCATCACGTTCCATCTCACGAAGTACATCAAGTGGAACTACCAGATTAGGATTTGCCATAACGAACTGACGGTCATATCCACCATGGATTGTAGTAAATTCTTCCGGACTCATAGAGTCTTTTCCTTCGATGGAGTAGATTCCGAACTTCGTTGCGTTGGAAGATTCGATATGATCCGGGTTTCCAACCGGAACAACACCACCAGAAGTAACAACCGCGATCTTCGCATGCTTGATATCCTTAATTGCCGGTGCAGGCGGTACCCTGTCAAATTTCGGCATCGGAAGGTCTGTCTCAAACGGCTCACCTTTCATTTTCTTTACAAGCATTTTAATTGCACGTTCGGATCCTCTTTCTTCTGCGAAATAATTTACACGAATTCCTCTTTCATGATAATTTTCCTCAGCAGGTCCAAGAATCTCTTCGCCTGTTGCCATCTTCTTGATCAAATTTACAATATGCGGAAGTACTTTCCTCATTGTAGCTGCAGAATTTCCAGTCTTTACTGTGATAACGTCTTTACGGAACATATCAACACCCGGATTCTCCTCGTATGCTGCTGTCAATACCGGAATACCAAGTCGCTCTTCTACTGCTTTACAAATCGTTCCACATGCAACGCCATAACGTCCTGCGTTGAATGCCGGTCCTGCAAAGAATACATCCGGTTCATATTTCTTTACCATGTCAATAATCGTATCGGTTGCTTCATCCAGATTTTCTCCGAAATAGTTATCACCGCAGATTACTGTAGCTACGATTTCATAATCTTCGCCAAGAGCCTGTGCAAGAGCTGCTCCTGGTCCAAGAGCCTCTTCTCTTACTTCCGGTTTATAATCTGCCTTTTCCTCGCCGCCGATACCGGCAAAGAACTGGTTAATATAATGAACAATTTTATATTTTGCCATTTTGGATCCTCCTTCCAAATCTTAATATCCCCTTGCTGCAAGGTGGTTAAAACCGTTTGCAATCGTAGATGCGATGATGATTTGAAGCTCTGCCTCGAAAGAACCGTCTTCGTTGACACATCCTGCCCATCCACCGATCTGGCTTTCGATGTAATCCATAGTACCGATCACTTTGTCCATAGCCGGGAACTGTAATGTTGCATTTCCCTGTCCACAGGAGGAAAGTGCATCTGCCTCTTCACATGTATCTGCCAGAGACTGAGATTTTCCGTCTTTTCCTGGGAACTCATCTGTAATCAGAACTACTTTCACACCTTTACGTTCTACTTTCCGGCAATTCATCATCAGGTCAGTATCCGGATTTCCGTATCCTTCCTCTGTGATCAGTACGCCGTCAAGTCCCATCCATTCTGCCAGTTTTGCAACCATGTCAGAATGTCTCTCTTTATCAGCAAGGAATACGTTTTCATTTGTAAGGATGACACCCATAAAGTTGATATCTTTTCCGTGATGTTTATAGCAGTCTTCAATAACCGGGTTGTGGAAGTGATGATAGGTAGTAACCTTATCACACGGAGCCACACAGTTTCCGGATACAATCGCACCGTCCATGATCTCTGTTGGATACATGAATGTCGGTACGAACTGTTTTGCGTCTACTCCATAGTAATATGTATCGTGGAGGAGTCCCTGTGACTGAAGCATGTGGATATATCCTACTTTCGGAAGATCCGGATACATTGCAGCCTGTTCGAAAATCGGCTTTGTTTCATATGTTTCCAGTGTGTCAGGTTCGATATTTCTTCCTGCTTCTCCAAGATATGCTGCAACTTTCAGTCCTGCCATTCTTCCCGCTTTTTCGTATACGTGGGTCTCAAGTCCTTCCTGAGGTTCGATTACAACACAGAGATTTACAGTTTTGGAAAACGGACAGTAATCTGCTGCCGGTCCGCTCATATCAATAACACCTTCCTGGAAACCAACGATCCGTCCAACGGTAACTACGCAACATCCGTCAAGCGCATGTGTTCTTCCTTCTCCTACTGTCGGTGTTACTTTCCCTACAACTCCAGGGAAAATTTCTCCGCCTGATACTTTTACTCTAGGTTCGATTACATCCTTAACCGGTGTAATACGTGTGCTGTCACCCGGACGAGCAATGTCAAGGCTGCAGCCGATCAATTTGTCATCTTCCAGAACAAGCGCTTCCACTTCTTCCTTATTGACATAGAGCACATGGTCTTTCACATATGTCTTTTCTGCAAATTGGATATCGTCGATCTTAATCTTCCCTAATTCCAATTTCATAGGTAAATCCCTCCTTTTTTGTAATCGCGATAACATTAAGTCAAAAAAAAACTTCGTTATCTTTTTTCTTGTTCTTTATCCCTATTATATGATTTTGTCTTACAATTATCAAGCTTTTTATTCAATTTTTCTATATATTTTTTCGATAAGTTCTATAAGTTCAGCATTCCAACCAAAAAAGACGCCCTCAGACAGCTTTTCCCATCTGAAGACGCCCTTTTATTGAATTTTATACTCCTTATATCCTTTCAGATCTTTCGCAAACATACGAACCAGCTTTTCTATATCCCGGATAAAAAGGCTGACCCTTCCGTTTACATCCTTCTCCTCGATTCCGTCATCACAGACGGTCTTGAAGTATCCTTTAAACAGAAGGCAGACCATCCGGTTCAACGATACCGCATTATCATATCCGATCGCATTGGAACGGATGCACTTTCTGCACATTTCGAAATCACGCCCCATAAAATCCGCTGTCTGGAGCATCTCATGGAAAACCCGGTTGGACAGCATCAGGTTTTCCGGAAACATCTTATAGTACTCTCTGATGGAAACACGCAACTTGTTATTGTTATTTTCAAAAAACAGAAGATTATATGCCTCCGGCTTCCGGAATGCCTCCATGGAATAGCAGTACCATACTCCAACATAGATATCCCACACGTTTTTCCAGTGTTTTTCCGCTGCATTCAGACGCTGGATATAGTAATTCAGCTCCCCAAGCTCTGCATAGTATAACAGTTCATCCCTGTTATCAAAATAGCGGTACAGACTTGCCGTAGAACAGTCCATTTCTTTTGCGATCCGTCGGATCGTCACTGCACCGATTCCTTCCTGATGAATAATCTCATTGGCCTTCGCAATATAATCCCGTCTTGTCAGTCCTTTAAAGTACTTTTCATTCCTCTTCATATACCATTTCCCTTACATCAGTCTCGGAACAATATTTTCAATTACCGAAAGGTCGATGGTCTTAAAGTCTTCTTCTACATTTTTCTGATAGTGGTCTGGTGTTGGGGCAATCTCCTGCCACTGTTCATAAGTCTCTATACATTTTTCAATCAGCATGATATCTTTCGTATTGTCTTCCTCCCCTTTCGGGTATACCATGACCGAACGGAACGGGGTCTGGTTTGGCTTCAGGCTCGACGCCTGCGGATGGGTCAGAAGGATATGCCGGTCATACACAAGATCTCTTACCTTAATCAATACGTCTTTATAAGAGTCCAGAAGAATGACTTCCATGTCATCTTTGTATTTTCGATACACTCTATCGTTGTTTGTCACCAAAGTTACTTTTTCCAAATTCCACATCGTATATCAGCCTCTTTTCTGCTTGGTTTCTTTTCATCTTATCATAGTTACTCTTTTTTCTCCATAAATTACGGCAAATTTGTGGTAATTATGTGGTAAGCTGGCATGAAAAAAAGGATCTGCATATTTGCAAATCCCCTTTTTTCGACATTTTCATTAGTCTTCTACGGAAATGATTTCCTTTTTGTTGTAGCTTCCGCAAGCTTTGCAAACTCTGTGAGGCATCATAAGTGCGCCGCATTTGCTGCATTTTACAAGGTTCGGAGCGCTCATTTTCCAGTTTGCTCTTCTCTTGTCACGTCTTGCTTTAGAAGTTTTATTCTTTGGACAAATTGACATCGGTTACACCTCCTTAAAATTCTTAAACAGATCGCGGATAACTGACATTCTTGGATCAAGACCTGGATCTTCACAATCGCAAGTACCCTCGTTTAGGTTCTGACCACATACACTGCAAAGTCCTTTGCAGTCTTCCCTGCACAGGGTTTTTGTCGGCCATCCTATCAAAATCTCATAATAGAGTAATTTGTCGACGTCAAGATGATATCCGTCAATAAAATCTGATTCTTCGTCTGTCTCTGCAGCCTCTTCACCGACAACAGCATGTCTCTCAAAAGAAATCTCCATCGGAACTTTCACCGGACTGAGACAACGGTCGCACGGAATCACTGCAGTCAAACTGCAGGAACCAGAAACAGAAATCTCTTTTCCCTTTACATGCTCAACATGAATCTGCACATCGCTCTTCTCTTCAAGAGGAAAAGGGCCTCCCGGCAACTTCACCGCGTCCATCTCAAGCGGAAGGACGGCATCAATCGGTCTGTGCTGTTCGGACAGAACATCGGATAGGTTTAACAGCATATTCATTGCTCCTATTCATACCTTGACTATTATATCATGTCATTTTATTTTGTCAACAGTTTTTTTACTGTCTAAGAAGATTAGACCAGTGCTTTTGTCTCACGTGCAATAGCAAGCTCTTCGTTTGTCGGGATAACATATACTTTGACTTTGGAGTCTTCAGTAGAAATCTCGGATACTACACCGCATGCCTGAGCGTTCTTTTCTTTATCGATCTTCACACCAAGGTATCCAAGATATTCACAAATTTCTTCTCTCATCTTTGTATCGTTTTCACCTACACCTGCAGTAAATGTGATTGCATCAACACCGTTCATTGCAGCTGTATAGGAACCGATGTATTTCGCTACACGGTATCTGTAAGCATCAAGTGCCATGATTGCACGTTCATTTCCTTCATTTGCTGCCGCTCTTACATCACGGAAGTCAGAGGATACGCCGCTCATTCCAAGAACACCGGATTTCTTGTTCAGGATGTTGAGCATTTCGTTGATATCGATATTCTCATGGTTACAAATGAACTGCAGAACAGCCGGATCAAGGTCACCGCTTCTTGTTCCCATGATCAGTCCTTCAAGGGGTGTCAGACCCATACTTGTATCAACGCATTTTCCACCGATGGAAGCTGAGATGCTGGCTCCATTTCCAAGGTGGCATACGATTACTTTTGCATCGTCTTTTCCGAGGCATTTGAGTGTCTCACCGGATACGAACATATGGCTTGTACCATGGAAGCCGTATCTTCTGATGCTGTATTTTTCATAATATTCATATGGAATTGCGTACATTGCCGCTTTTTCCGGGATCTTCATACCAAAAGCGGTATCGAATACTGCAACGTTTGGTTTACCCGGCATTGCTGCTTCGCATGCTTCGATTCCGATCAGGTTTGCCGGATTGTGGAGCGGTCCAAGGTCGAAGCAGTCACGGATTACTTTCTTAACATCATCGTTGATCAGAGTTGCATCACTGTAGATCGTTCCAGCGTGCAGTACACGGTGTCCGATTGCTGTAATATCCTCTGTACTTTCAATTACACCATGCTCTTTGTCCATCAGAGCGTCCAACACAAGCTGTACAGCCACTTTGTGGTCTTCCATTGGTGTTTCTACACTGTAGTTTTCTTTTCCTGTTGGTTTGTGTGTCAGTTTTGATCCGTCGATCCCGATTCTCTCGCAAAGTCCTTTTGCAAGAACACTCTCATTTTCCATGTCGATGAGCTGGTATTTTAATGATGAGCTTCCGCAGTTAATAACTAAAATTTTCATCTTTCTTCTCTTCCTTTCTATTTTGACTGGCACTGTACTGCTGTAATCGCAACAACACCTTCGATATCTTTGGCGCTGCATCCTCTGGACAGGTCATTTACAGGAGCTGCGATTCCCTGAGTCATTGGTCCGTACGCTTCTGCCTTTGCCAGTCTCTGTACTAACTTATAACCAATATTTCCTGCATCCAGGTCAGGGAAGATCAGAACATTAGCCTTTCCTGCAACCGGGCTGTCCGGAGCTTTGGATGCTCCTACAGAAGGAACGATCGCTGCGTCTAACTGAAGCTCACCATCCAGCATCAGATCCGGAGCCTGTTCTTTTGCGATCTTAACTGCCTCTACTACTTTTGTAACATCATCATGCTTTGCACTTCCTTTGGAGGAATGAGAAAGCATTGCCACTCTCGGCTCTGCTCCAACAAGCTGTTTGAAGCTCTCTGCAGAAGAAATTGCAATTGCCGCAAGCTCTTCCGGTGTCGGATTCTGATTCAGACCACAGTCACCAAATACGAATGTTCCATTTTCTCCCATATCACAGTCCGGTACTACCATAATAAAGAATGCGGATACAAGCTTTGTTCCTGGTTTTGTCTTGAGAATCTGCAGACACGGGCGAAGTGTGTCAGCTGTAGAATGGCATGCTCCGGAAACCATTCCATCTGCGTCGCCCATCTTTACCATCATCACCCCATAATATGGATAGTTGGTCAGAAGAAGCTCTCTTGCCTGCTCCTCAGTCATACCTTTTTTCTGTCTTAATTCTACCAGCTTTGCAATGTAGCTCTCTGTCTTTTCACTCTTTGCAGGATCTACAATCTGTGCACCGCTGATATCGAAGCTTCCCTTATTCTTTGCGATTTCTTCCTCGCTTCCAATCAGAACCAATCTGGCTGTCCCCTCTTTTAAAATTGCCTCAGCAGCCTCATATGTCCGGGCATCTTCTGTCTCCGGAAGTACAATTGTCTTGAGATCAGCTTTGGCCTTTGCCTTGATTTCATCAATAAATCCCATGATTTAATGACTCCTTTCCATATATTCTCAGATATCATTATTATAACGTAAAGGGAAATTGTATACAAGAGATAATCTGTCTCTTTTTTAGTACAATTTCCCTTTTTTAGCATTCATAAATCAAACATCATTGTGACAATCGCAAAATAAACCAGAATCGTTCCGGTGTCAAGAAGGGTGGAAATCAACGGTGTTGCCATGAGCGCCGGATCCAGTCCAATCCTCTTTGCGATCAACGGCAGGGTACATCCCACCACTTTTGCCATACAGACAATGGCAATAATCGTCACCCCGATCACGATACCGAGCTTGATATCGCTATACATAATATAAATCCGGATTCCGTTTGCAACGGAAAGGACTGCACCGACAATCAGTGCAATCCTGAGTTCTTTGAAAATCACCCGGAAAATATCTTTAAAACGGATCTCTCCGACTGCAAGCCCACGAATCATCAATGTGGAGCTCTGCGAACCACAGTTTCCGCCTGTTCCCATCAGCATTGGAATCAGCGTAATCAGAATCGGCATGGCTGACATGGCATTTTCATAGTAGGCAAGCAAAAGCCCGCTTACTGTCGCAGAGAGCATCAAAAATAACAGCCACGGGATTCGGGAAATGGCGTGCCGCCAGACGCTCGTTCCAAAGTACGAATCATCGTTCGGGCTGACACCGGCCATCATGCTGATATCTTCGGTTGCCTCTTCCTGCAGGACAAGCATCGCGTCATCAACCGTCACAATACCGACCATGCACATCTCATTATCCACAATCGGGATCGCCACAAGTCCATACTTCCGTATCAGACTGGCTACATCCTCCTGGTCATCATGTGTATGCGCGTAAAGGACGTTCGTATCCATAATCTCTTCGATCGTCTTACTTTCACTGGATGTCAGAAGATCCTTGATATCCACCCATCCAATCAGCTTTTTCTTTTCTGTCACATAACAGGTGTAAATCGTTTCCCGGTTGATGCCGACCTGACGGATCTTCAGAATCGCCTCTTCTACTGTCATTTCTTTACGAAAACTGACGTAATCGATATTCATGACACTTCCGGCGCTATCCTCCGGATACTGTAAAAGTGCATTGATCTGTTTTCTCGTCTCTTCATCTGTAGCCATCAGAAGTCTGTCCACAACATTGGCGGGCATTTCTTCCAGGACATCAACTGTATCGTCCAGATACATCTCATCCATGACTTCTTCAAGTTCAGAATCTGTCAGTGCATTAATCAGGAATTCTCTTGTCTCGCTACTCATATAGGTAAAGGTGTCTGCCGCTTCTTCCTTGCCGAGGAGACGAAAAATCAGAACAATCTGCCTTTCATCTACCTTCTCCAACAGCGCGGCGATATCAACAGGATACATATTCCCAAGTTCTTCTTTCAGTTCTTTAAATTTCCGTTCGTCCAAAAGCTCCAACAGATTTTTTTCGTTCATGTGTATCCTCCTTTCCTGCCGCCATATTATTTTGCAAGCGGATTCCTTTTATAGTATAATCACAACAAGGAGGATATTACAAGAAAATTATGAAAATAGTTGGTTTAATTACAGAATACAATCCATTTCACAATGGGCACGAATATCATATACAAAAGTCAAAAGAAGTGACCGGCGCAGATGCTGTCGTTGTTGTCATGAGTGGGAATTTCGTACAACGAGGAGCGCCTGCCATTATGCCAAAACACCTCAGGGCGAAAGTGGCGCTGAAATCCGGAGCTTCCCTTGTTCTGGAACTCCCAGTCTGCTTTTCCACCGGAAGTGCCGAGTATTTTGCACAAGGTGCCGTTGCACTTCTGGACAGTCTGGGCTGTGTCGATTCCCTCTGTTTTGGAAGTGAATGCGGTGATATTGAGTCCCTGACCCGAATCTCACAGGTGCTTGCTGACGAGCCTGAGGAATACCGCGCAATTTTGCGTTCTTACTTAAAAGATGGTCTTGCGTTTCCTCTTGCGAGAGAAAAAGCACTGACCGATTATCTGAAAGACAGTTCCTTGACCCGGATTCTTTCCAGTCCGAACAATACCCTTGGGGTAGAATACATCAAGGCATTAATCCGGCAGAAAAGTTCCATCCGGCCTTATACGATTCTCCGGAAAGATTCCCGCTATCATGCGGATACATTGGAACCAGAGGGAGGATTCAGCTCTGCTACCGCTATCCGAAAACTCCTTCTGTTTTCTGGAAGTTCTCTTCGGACAGATGCGGACACCCCTTACGATGAGCCAAAGCTCTCCTCTGTCTTGACCAGACTGGAAGACCATGTGCCGCCGGAATGTGTCTCCCTGCTTGAGCGAACCCACTTGACCCGCTATCCGGTATACAGCAATGATTTTTCATTGCTTATCAAATACCAGCTGATGCAGGAAAGTCGCGGGACTCTGACCCGGTATGCTGATATTTCCGAAGAGCTTGCTAACCGGATCATGAAGCATCTGAATGACTTTCAGAATTTTGACCAGTTCTGTGATCTGTTAAAAACAAAAGAAGTAACGTATTCCAGAATCAGCCGGGCACTTCTGCACGTCATCCTCGGGATCCGTTCTTCCTTCTTTGAACAGATGAAAGAAGACCAGTTGGTTCATTATGCCCGGATCCTCGGATTTGTACGAAAAGATAAGGAAATTCTTTCCCTGATCAAAAAGCAGACTTCGGTTCCGCTAATTCCTAAACTCAGCGATATGGACACACTTTCCGAACGCGGTCAGCAGATGCTTCACTTGGATATCTTCGCATCCAACCTGTACGAATCAGTCATCAGCAACAAGTTTAAAACACCGTTCTGCAATGAATACCGTCATCCGATTATGATTGTATAAAAGTTAAATAAAAGACTCCCTTTTCAACTGACGTCTGAAAAGGGAGTCTTTTTCTGATTTTAGAGTGTAATCACTTTGGAGCAGGCAACGGCCATCGATCCCGGTCCGATATGGCAGGCGACGCTTAAGGAGAGACGATCCATTTCAACTTTATACTGAGGGAATCTATCCTCAATCTCTTCTTTCCACTTCTGCGCTTCCTCATCGGAGCAGGTATAGGCTGCCTCGAGATGTACCGACTGATTTCCGAACCGGTGAAGCATGTCTTTTTCCATGGCCTCAAGCATCATCTTCTTCGCCTGTTTCCAGCCTCTTACTTTTGCGTAGGCATCCAGCTTTTCTCCCTGGATCTGAAGAACCGGCTTCAGATTCAGTACAGTTCCGATTGCTGCTGCGGCCGGTGTGATCCTTCCACCCTTTTTCAGATATTTCAGTGTGTCCACGGTAATATAAATACTGGACTCAAATTTATTTTTTTCCAAAATTTCCCGGATCTCGACTGCGCTTTTTCCTTCGGACGCAAGCCATATGGCATCCTTGACAGACTGCCGTTGCGTCACGGAAATCCTCTGATTGTTGACTACCTGTACACGTCCGTCATAATCGTTCGCCAGCATTATTGCAGTCTCACAAGAACTGCTCAATCCGCTGGACATCGGGATGTAGACAATTTCATCATACTCCTCCAGATACTTGTCCCACAATCCCATTACATCTCCCGGTGCAGGCTGGGAAGTTTTAATATCATGGTTTGCCTTCAGGCGCTCATAAAATTCTTCCTGGGATAAGGTGATTTCCTCAAAATATTCTTCCCCATCGATAAAAAACGGCATTGGAAGAATTCCGATTCCAAGTTTCTTTCCTTCCTCCTGTGTAATACCACTGTTGCTGTCCGTTAAAACGGCAACACGACTCATACCATCCTCTCCTTTTCTTTGTTTTCTTCCTATACGGTAATGATATCCGATCTGGTGTCTCTTTTGGCAACCATAATCGGAATGTCCTCTCCTCTATATGGATTATCTCCAAGAGTAACTTCCAGTTTCACTGTTTCATAAGCCAACTCGGCATAATTATTTTCCTTGCTTAGATGTCCAAGCATCACGCATTTCAGATCATCGTGCAGGATATCGCACAGCAGTCTGCCGGAAGACTCATTGGAAAGATGTCCACGATTGCCCATTACCCGCTGTTTCAGGTAATACGGGTAAACACCAACTTCCAGCATATGTATGTCATGGTTAGCCTCCAGAAGAACCGCGTCCAGATTTTTCAGATTCTCTACGGTATAATCATCATAAATCCCCAGATCTGTCGCAACAGCAGCCGCCTTCTTTCCATTTTCAAAGCGGTATCCTGTCGGCTCATTTGCATCGTGAGAAATTCGAAACGGCCGGACTGTCAACTCTTTTAAAGCAAACGGCTCATCCGCGCGGATCTCATGAAGCAGTCCTTCCGGCATTTTCCCAAGACTTTTATAATTCCGGATTCCTTCGATCGTTCCTTTTGTGGCATAGATCGGAATGCCATACTTTCTGCTGAAGACTCCAAGACCCTGAATGTGATCGGCGTGCTCATGGGTGATAAAAATCCCGTCCAACTCATCTCCTTTTACATTCAGATCTTTTAATCCTTCTTCGATCCGCTTCTTGCTGATCCCGGTATCGACCAGCACATGTGTATGTTCATCTCCTACATAAATACAGTTTCCGCTGCTTCCGCTGGCTATACTGCAAATTCTCATGCTTTCCTTTCTCCTTCAAAGTTTCTAGTACGATTCTAACGCTTCTTTGATCTGGATGCAAGTCTCTTTAAAATCCTCTCCGTTTTCAATCACCACATCGCATGCCTTCCGGAACTGTTCTTCCGATTTCTGGTTCTTCATGATTCCGTCTATCCTTGCGTCCGAATAGCCCCGGCTTTCTTTCAGCCGTTTTCTGCGTATCTCATCAGGCGTATGGATATACCAGAGTTCATCGCAGATCTCTTCATAATGATCCTCAATCAAAAGCGCTGCCTCGATGACAAAAATCTGTGTACCAGCCACTTTTTCTTCTTCTTTTTTCTTTCGGATGTACGCCTTGACCTGAGGATGTATGATCCGGTTCAGTTTTTGAAGCTTTTTTTCATTCAAAAACACAATGCTTCCCAGCTTTTTCCGGTCTATCTTTCCATCCTTTGCAAGAATACTACATCCAAACTCCTCTATAATTTCCTCATAGCAGACCTCTCCCGGCTCCTGAAGCATATGCGCCACCTTGTCCGCTTCGCAGACAACCGCCCGAAAGGCCGTTTCCAGAAAACCAAGGACCGTACTTTTTCCAGCCCCTACTCCTCCTGTTATTCCTATTGTTTTCATTTAATTTCCTAACTTTTCTCTATTTGGACTCATACCAGTTTGATCCGACACTCATATCTGCAATCAGCGGGACTTTCAGATCTGCGGCATGTTCCATCTCTTCTTTCAATATCTCTTTGACTTTGTCTACTTCATCGATCCGAGCCTCTACCAGAAGCTCATCATGTACCTGAATGACAATACGGGACTCCATCTGTTCCTCGCGAAGCCGCTGATTAACGCGGATCATCGCAATTTTCATAATGTCTGCCGCCGCACCCTGAATCGGGGAATTCATTGCTACACGCTCTCCAAAACTTCTCTGCATGAAGTTGCTTGAAGAAAGCTCTGGAACCGGTCTCCTTCTTCCAAAAATCGTTGTCACATATCCGTGTTCTTTTGCGAAAGCGACCTCACCGTCCAGATATGCCTTGACACCCGGATACGTTTCAAAGTAACGGTCGATATATTCTGCCGCTTCTTTTCTTGTAATGCTCAAGTCCTGACTTAGCCCAAAGGAACTGATCCCGTAGACAATCCCGAAATTGACTGCCTTTGCATTTCTTCTCTGCAGATCTGTCACCTCGTCAAACGGTGTATGGAACACCTGGGATGCCGTCGTTCTGTGGATGTCCTTTGCCTCCTTATATGCCTGAATCAGCGCCTCATCGTCCGAACAGTGTGCCAGAATCCGAAGCTCAATCTGAGAATAATCCGCATCCACAAACACAAATCCTTCTTCCGGCACAAAAACCTTCCGGATCTGTCTTCCTAATTCCATTCGGATCGGGATATTCTGAAGATTTGGTTCTGTACTGCTGATCCGTCCGGTCGCTGTAACGGTCTGGTTAAAAGTACCATGAATCCGGTGATCCTCCGAGATAAAATTCACCAGGCCATCCGCGTAGGTGGACTTCAACTTGGCCAGCTGCCGGTATTCCAGAATCTTCGATACGATCGGATAGTCCGGAGCCAGCTTTTCCAGAATATCTGCCGCTGTGGAATATCCTGTCTTCGTCTTCTTTCCATGTGGGAGTTCCAGATGTTCAAAAAGCACGACTCCCAACTGTTTTGGAGAATTAATATTAAAAGTTTCTCCTGCCAGTTCAAAAATCTCTGTCTCCAGTCTTTCGATCTGCACGCCCAGATCTTGTCCATATTCCTTCAGGGCTTCTGCCTCCACTTTTACACCTGCCCGCTCCATATCAAACAGCGCAAATACAAGAGGCATCTCTATCTCATCGAAAAGTGCTTCCATACCGGATTCTTTCAACTTCTCACGAAGTACATCCGCTGCCCGGTACATCGTATACGCCTCATAACAACTCTTTTTCTCTTCGGAAAGCTTCGCATCAATCGTAAGATCCAGATATTCTCTCGCCACATCATCCGGCTCATAAGAACTCTTAAGCGGATTTAACAGGTAAGCCGCCACATGGACATCAAAGAAATTCTCCCGTCTACATGCCCGGATATGCGGCAACTCTTTTTTTACATCAAATATGGAAATCTCTACCCTGCTTTCTGTCAGCGCGGACAGATGTTCCATAAGCGCATCTGCAGAAATCCCTGCTCCAGTCTGAACTGAAACAATCTCTTCTTTACCTTCTACTGAAAAGGCAAGCGCAACCCCGGAAATACCGCTTATTGCGGCAAATAGTGGAAGAACATTCTCCGTATTCCGCTCCAAAACAATACCTACCCTCCCGGCACCCGCAGCCTTCTCAAATACGGCCTCCATGCCGGCAGGATCTGTCACAGTCACAAAGCAATCTTCAATCTCGGAAGCCGGAGCCTGGATTTCGAACTTTCCAAGTAGATTTTTAAATTCCAGCTTCTGGAACCACTCATATGCTTCCGCGGTAAACAGTTCTCCAATCTTTCCTTCTTCCATTTCATATGGAAAATCCGCATGGACATTGATCGTCGCCAGTTCCTTACTCATCTGTGCCAGATCGTAATGCTCCTTCAATGCTTTTGCAGCCCTCGGAGGCTTGAGTTCATCCACATGGGCATATGCATTCTCAATGGACTGATACTCCACGATGATCTTCGTCGCCGTCTTTTCTCCGATGCTTGGAACACCCGGAATATTGTCAGAAGTATCTCCCATCAGCGCCTTGACATCAATAAACTCTTTCGGCGTCACCTGATATTTTTCTTTTACGTCCTCTTCCAGATAATCTTCCACTTCGGTCCGCCCCTGCTTAGTCTTCGGGATACGGATTTTTACTTTTTTCGTGGCAAGCTGCAGAAGGTCCCGGTCTCCGGAAAGAACAACAACCTGCATGCCCGCCTCCTCACAGCGTCTGGAAAGAGTACCGATCAGGTCGTCCGCCTCGAGACCTGCCTGCTCAATCAGACGGATTCCCATCGCTTTCAGAACCTCTTTGATCACCGGAACCTGCTGCCTTAGCTCCTCAGCCATCGGCTTTCTCGTCCCTTTATACTCCTTGTACATTTCATGTCGGAATGTCGGCGCATGAACGTCAAAGGCAACCGTCAAAAATTCCGGCTTTTCCTCCTCAAGTATTTTAAAAAGAATATTTAAAAATCCATATACTGCATTCGTATGAAGTCCTTCGGCATTGGTCAGATCCGGAAGTCCGTAATATGCCCTGTTCAGAATACTGTGTCCGTCAATCAGGACAATTTTCTGATCTTGAAATTGTTTTTCGCTCATTGTCAAACCCCGTTCTATGTCAAAATACTTCTTTTATTTTACTTCGTTTTGCCCTCTTTTACAATGCTAAAATATGCCAAGATGCTCCAGAAGGATTTTCAGGCCGATCATAATCAGGACAATTCCGCCAAAACATTCCGCTTTATTTCTGTATTTTGTCCCGAATACCGTACCGATTTTCAGGCCGGCTGCCGAAATCACGAATGTCAGGCAACCAATGAAAGCTGCTGCCGGAGCAATGTTGACATCCAGAAATGCAAATGTCACTCCGACTGCCAGAGCATCGATACTGGTCGCTACCGCCAGGGCAGTCATTTCCTTCACATCAAAACGGGCGCCTACGCATTCCTCTTCTCCTCTGGACTCCCGGATCATGTTTCCTCCGATGATAGCCAGCAGAATAAATGCGATCCAGTGGTCTACACTCTGAATAGCGCCCTTAAAATTCACGCCTACAAAATATCCGATGGTCGGCATTAATGCCTGGAAGCCTCCAAAATAAAGTCCTACACACAGTATGTATTTCGGCTTTGCCACTCCCACAGAGAGCCCTTTACAGATAGATACTGCAAACGCATCCATGGCAAGGCCCACTGCTATGAAAAACAGTTCCAAAAATCCCATCTCTTTTTCCTCCTACTTCTTTTTTCTTCCCCATATAGTCTGCGCGGAATTTCCGTAAAAAGAGCAAAAAAAATCGAGTCCTACCCATATCATCTTCCGATACAGATAAGTCTCGTTGTTTCATACAAAGCCAGGATCACTCCAATATGTTGACTTTGTCACACCTATAGTGCCAACTACTCCCTTATGCTCATTCTTTCTTCATCATTTCCTCGCCAGCGTTAATCGCTGTTTTGTATTATAACCGACATTCTGCCTTCTTTCAACAATTTTTTTGTGATCTTTACACTTTCTTTCTCCACGATACCAAAAACGACAGCTTTCCCCAACCGGACAGCTGCCGTTTTCTCTTATAATTTGGAATATCCGTAACTATTTACCAGCGCCTCCACACGCTTTCCTTCCCTGCACATTGGGCAGTTCTGCGGAGTATATGCCTTGTAATCTGGCAGATCCGCACTCGTAAAAATGGATTTTACTTCCATATCCGCAATCTTGGTCACAGCACTGAAAATCCCGGCCACGCCGCACACCTTTCCGCCGTAATACAGCACGGATTCCGCCGCCTTTAAAATCGTCTTTCCTGTGGTGATCGAAGCTGCCAGAATCAGAACCTGCTTATTTTCAATCATTCGGATCTTATTATCCCGGAATAAAATCTGTCCCATCGTATCGAACTCCGGTGTTACAACAGAGATATTGTTGTCGTGGCTCATGGACATGTTCGTCTCATCCGCCAGAATCTCTGCCATAAATGTCCCAATGACCTCCGTCTCATCCAGACACACAATCGTGTCGATATATGTATGCGTATATTCCGCTGCCAAAACTCTGGCTGTCTCACGCGCATTGTGGTGTCTTGTTTTGACTGTGGACATATCAATATAGGTATTGATATGAGAATTGCTTGTGGCAAAATGACCTTTCAGAATTTTAATCCGCGCTTTCGGATTCTTGCCAGAACGCAGATTGGTTAAACGTTCATCCATAGGACTGTCTCTCCTTTTTCATTTTTTCTGATGCGATAACGGTTTTGATACAGTCATTATACCACATTCAGGCTTTTTATTCTGTTTCTTTTTCATACTATTCCTGATATTTTTACTGCCACGTAATCGTTGGCAACTTCCTTTTTGATTTGTCCGTACTGTTTAAATGCTTTTTTAGGGTAGGATTTTCCTGCCAAATCTTCTCCTTTTTCGCATAACGCTACATAATTATTCGGAACTATGGGATTACCCCAAAGTTATCTTAATGACATTGGGCGTTAGCCATCTTTTTCTTTTTATTAAGAAAAAAGTTTCAGGGGGCAAAAAAGGGGCAAAATCTTGCCATCCCATTACCCCCCTTACATATAAAAACAGCGAGAGCCCTTAATTTTACTAGCTTTCTCCCGCTGTTTTCATATCTCTTGATTTAAAAAGTCCTGCCGGCGATGGGACTTGAACCCATACGTGGTTGCCCACAACAGATTTTGAGTCTGCCTCGTCTGCCATTCCGACACGCCGGCTTTTCCCGGCTAATTAAGCCGAGATTTATTATATCATAGTGTTTCTCTGTTTGCAAGGATTTATTTCCAGATTTTTTCTGATTCTGCAATCAGCTCTTTTCCAATGTCAAAGCAATCAAAGGTTGCAAAGTAGTCTGCCGGAGTCTCAGCGCGGCGGATCAGCTGTGCTGTTCCGTCATCTTTCAAAAGTACTTCTGCAGATTTAAGTTTTCCATTATAATTGTAGCCCATGGAAAATCCGTGTGCTCCGGTGTCATGGATCACGAGCACATCTCCCATTTCGATCTTCGGAAGCATCCTGTCAATCGCAAATTTATCGTTATTCTCGCAGAGTGACCCTGTGACATCGTATTTGTGGTCACAAGGTTCCTTCTCTTTTCCCATCACAGTGATATGATGGTACGCTCCATACATGGCCGGGCGCATCAAATTGACCGCACAAGCATCCACACCAATATACTCTTTATGTGTATGCTTTTCATGAATCGCTTTTGTCACAAGGCATCCGTACGGTCCCATCATAAATCTTCCAAGTTCTGTGTAAATTGACACATCCCCCATTCCTGCCGGAACGAGTACCTTTTCAAATACTTTTCTTACCCCTTCTCCGATGACGCGGATATCATTCGGCTCCTGATCCGGACGGTACGGAATTCCTATTCCGCCGGAAAGATTAATGAATTTGATATGGACGCCGGTCTCTTCTTTCAGTTTCACTGCTGTTTTAAAAAGTACTTCAGCAAGCATCGGATAGTACTCATTTGTCACGGTATTACTTGCAAGAAATGCGTGAATTCCGAATTCTTTTGCCCCTTTTGACTTCAGAATTTTAAAGGCTTCTGTAATCTGTTCGGTCGTCATACCATATTTTGCATCTCCAGGGTTGTCCATGATGTCATTGGTAATCTGAAAAACTCCACCAGGATTGTAACGGCAACTGATCGTCTCAGGAATGTGTCCGATCGCTTCTTCGAGGAAATCTATATGCGTAATATCATCCAGATTGATAATCGCCCCGAGGCGGTCAGCAAGCTTAAAATCCTCTGTCGGTGTGTCGTTGGATGAGAACATGATATCCTCACCTTTCATCCCCATTGCTTCAGATAACATCAGTTCTGTAAATGAGGAACAGTCACAGCCGCAGCCATACTCTTTTAAAATCTGAATCAGAAACGGGTTCGGCGTCGCCTTTACCGCAAAGTATTCTTTATATCCTGGATTCCATGCAAAAGCCTCCTTCAGGGCCTTGGCGTTCTCCCGGATTCCTTTCTCATCATACAAGTAAAACGGTGTCGGAAATTTCTGGATAATTTCATCCAGTTTCTCTTTGGAAACAAATGGTGTTTTTTCCATCAGTTTTTTTCTCCTTTCGTAAGTTCAATGACTTTTATCTCGTTTGCCATCGCCTCTTTGAAAATCTCAACGAAATTGCGCTGGCCTGTATACAGACAGGTGTTTCCGGACTGATCCCCGTATTCTCCGCTCAAGACAAAAGAGGAATCCACAATCATTCCTACCTGACCTTTTTTATCCTTAGCACGGTAGATCGTCCCAGGATCTTGTAACTCTTCCCAGTCTGTGATGATGACGACTTTCTCCCCTGCATCAGAAAGAGACTTCAGATCCGGAAGCACCGCTTCCAGAAATGACTTTCCGGCTGAAATATAAACTCTTTCTTCTGCTCTTTTCAGAAGGCCTCTTGCCTTTGCCTCCACCGCGTCCTGTCCGGAAATGGTAATGTAACCTTCCTCTTCTTTTTTCTGGACAGGTGCATGGAGAATAAGCCAGTCCTCCTCTTTTTTCAGCTGGTCAATCTTTTCCTCACAGAACTCCTGCACCGGTACTGCAAGATATTTCTTTCCTGTTTCATTCTCCTCCAGATAAGCGGCTCCCTTCTCACAGAGAGATGCCAGGGAGGCATAGACATTTGACCTGGAAATCCCGGTCAATTTTGCCACTTCATATCCGGTCAATTTTCCATTCTCAAGAAGGCTCTCATAAAGAGCCGCCTCCTGTCTTGTCAAATCAAATTTCATTAAATGCTCTTTAAACTGTTCTGTACTCATGCTTTCTCCTTAGTAGCTCTTTATGGTACTACTATAACACGTTTTTCCATAATGTCAAGTAAAAATCAGGACGAACATTTCTGTCCGCCCTGACTATACTTCTTTTATTCAATTACAGCAATTCTCATCATATTGCTACCGCCGTTTCCTGAGTAAGAATAGGTTCCCATTGGCGCCGGAAGTCCTGCTGTTAATACAACGATGTCACCCGGCTCCACATACTGTTTTGCCCTCACCATCTCAAGCGCATTCACACAAACATCTTCCATAGATTTCAGCGGAATAGATTTCAGCGGACGTACGCCCCAGTAAATCTGCATTCTACGAAGTGTCGCCTCGTCCGGACTAACTCCGATAACATCTGCTCTCGGTTTAAACTTGGATACAACTTTTGCGGTTGCCCCGGACATGGTAGGTGCTACGATACATTTTGCATCCAGGTTATCTGCAGTTGCTACAGTAGAGAATCCAATTGCACTGGAAATGCTCTGTCTTCTGTGCCGCTGTGCTTTTTTCAGAAGCACATCGTAATCCAGATGGCTCTCCGTATTTTCTACGATCTGTACCATCATTTTAAGTGCTTCGATCGGATATTTACCCTGAGCTGTCTCGCCGGACAGCATAACAGCATCGGTTCCGTCATACACCGCATTCGCCACATCAGTTACCTCAGCACGTGTCGGACGAGGGTTCCGGATCATAGAATCGAGCATTTGTGTCGCCGTGATAACCGGTTTGAAGTTATCATTACATTTCTTAATAATCTCTTTCTGAATATATGGAACTTCCTGTGCAGGAATCTCGACACCCATATCCCCTCTTGCTACCATGATACCGTCCGCACACCGGATGATCTCATCGATATTGCGGATTCCTTCCGCATTTTCAATCTTTGCAATGATCGGAATGTAAGGTGCGTTGCATTCTCTTAACCAGCTTCGGATCTCGATGATACACTCAGCGTTTCTTACAAAGGAAGCCGCTATAAAATCAATACCCTGGCTAACTCCAAATTTGATATCCTCTCTATCCTTATCCGTAATGGCAGGAAGACGTACCGGTACGTTCGGTACATTGATACCCTTTTTCTCCCCGAGTTCTCCTCCGTTGATTACCTTACATACAATATCGTTTTCGGTAATTCCGACAACTTCCAGCTCAATAAGTCCATCATCAATCAGAATCTTCCGTCCAGGCATTACATCTTCGGTCAGCCCACTGTAAGTGATGGAAACTCTATGTTCATCTCCGACAATATCCTCAGAAGTCAGTGTAAACTCGGCCCCCTCCTGGAGCATTACTTTTTTTCCATCTTTCAGGACGCCGGTGCGGATTTCCGGTCCTTTTGTATCCAGAAGAATCGCAACCGGTACTTTCTCCTCTTCGCGAATTTTCTTGAGCATATCCATACGGAACTTATGCTCTTCATAGTCCCCGTGGGAAAAATTAAATCTTGCAATATTCATCCCGTTTTGTACAAGGCTTCTCATCAGATTTTCATCATTTGCATTTGGTCCCATTGTACATACAATCTTTGTCTTCTTCATTTTCTTCCATTCCTTTCTGGTAGTAACCTCTTGATGTGCCTTTCTATTTTACATGTTCATGTGTAAACAGATGATCCTGGCAATATTCATAATTACCATTACATTTCGAGCAATAACGGAATTCCAGTTCCGGATTGTCAAGCTCCGTCCGTCCACATACAGCACAGCGGTGCTTCGGAACCCTGCCGTCAGGCTGTGCTGCATAATGATTCTGCGGTCTTGCCTTCATCTGTTTTTTGAATTCCCGCTGGCGTTTCTGTTGCTTCGGAGAATATTGCGCATAGTTCCTTGTTGAGACAAAAAATATCACAAAATTCAAAATCGAAATTGCCGCCGCAAAAGCACTTGCCCGGTCACTGGAATATGTTCCGCCGTATGACGGAAGAAATCCCTGAATAATCGTCCAGATAAAGAATGCCCCGTCGATCCATGCCAGCCATTTTGCCTTGACAGGCACGATATAGAACAAAAGAAATTCCATGTCCGGATATACCGCCGCAAAAGCAAAAAACAGGGAAAGATTCAGATAAGACGTTCCCAGCATATAGACCTGGCCTGTGAACAGATATACTAGAAGGGCCGCAATCACATGGAACAGCACACCGGTGAAAAAGTAAAGGTTAAACCGGAATGATCCCCATATCTGCTCCAGCGCTCTTCCTATCGTATAGTAAAAATAAAGCGCAATAATCAGAAAGAACAGATTATTCGATGGCGGCTGGATCAAAAATGTAACAATTCTCCAGATCTGTCCATGCAGAATCTCGGCTGCGTTCAATGACAGATATTGGATATAAAAATACGGATTGATATAATCCAGCACAAATCCGATCCCATACAGAATAATAATAAAATACATCAGATTCGGAATCGCATATCTGCCGAATTTACGCTCTAAACGTGAAATCCAATTCATCTTTTTTCTCCTTTCATATTCGATTCTCATTTTATCCTCTCCCTGTTTTTTTGTCAATCGGCTTCACAGACTTTACAGGAAATTCATTTTTCCTTAGGAAGATTTTATTGTATCTTGCTCCTTTTTGTCGTATAATAATCGATGTTGCAAAAATATATTAATCATAAGAAGAAATTCATCTGCACATACAAGATAGAAAAGGAGTAATACAATATGAGCCAAAGGGATATATTCACTCTGGGAATTGATATCGGTTCTACAACTGTCAAGATTGCAGTTCTTGACGAAAAGAACGAAATGGTATTCTCGGATTATGAACGACATTTTGCCAACATTCAGGAAACCCTTTCTGACTTGCTGGGAAGAGCTGTTCATCAGCTTGGGGCTATTCATGTTTCTCCGGTCATCACCGGAAGCGGCGGCCTCACTCTGGCAAAGCACCTTGGTGTTCCTTTTGTCCAGGAAGTAATTGCTGTGTCCACTGCATTACAGGATTATGCTCCTCAGACTGATGTCGCCATTGAGCTTGGCGGCGAGGATGCAAAGATTATCTATTTTGAAAATGGAAATGTAGAACAGAGAATGAACGGAATCTGTGCCGGTGGTACCGGTTCCTTTATTGATCAGATGGCCTCTCTCCTTCAGACGGATGCGACAGGCCTGAATGAATACGCGAAGAATTATAATGCTTTATATGATATTGCCGCACGCTGCGGTGTGTTTGCAAAGACTGACATTCAGCCTCTGATCAATGACGGGGCTGCAAAAGAGGACCTTGCCGCGTCTATTTTCCAGGCGGTAGTCAATCAGACAATCAGTGGTCTTGCATGCGGAAAGCCGATTCGCGGACATGTTGCGTTCCTCGGTGGTCCACTCCACTTCCTCTCCGAGCTTCGGGAGGCTTTTATCCGGACACTGGAGCTGGATGACGAGCACATTATCGCGCCAAAGAATTCCCATCTGTTTGCGGCAGTTGGGTCTGCGCTGAATTCCAAAAAGGACCTGGATGTTCCGATCATCGAACTTCAGAAGCGTCTGGCAAACCATATCAAGATGGACTTCGAGGTAGAACGTCTGGATCCGCTCTTCGCTTCTGAAGAGGAATTCAAGGAATTCAAGGAGCGTCACGACAAACATCAGGTACCGGTCAAGGATCTTTCCACCTACAAAGGAAATGTTTATCTTGGAATCGATGCCGGTTCCACTACAACAAAAGCGGCACTTGTTGGTGAAGACGGTACGCTTCTTTATTCCTTCTACCACGGAAATGACGGAGATCCGCTGGCTACAACGATCACAGCGCTGAAAGATATTTATTCCAAGCTTCCAGAAGGGGCACGAATCGCATATTCCTGTTCCACCGGATACGGCGAAGCGCTGATGAAAGCAGCATTCCTTCTGGATGAAGGAGAGGTTGAAACAATCTCGCATTATTATGCAGCCTCTTTCTTCGAACCGGACGTAGATTGTATCCTCGACATCGGCGGCCAGGATATGAAATGTATCAAAATTAAAAATCATACTGTAGATTCCGTACAGCTCAATGAAGCCTGCTCCTCTGGATGCGGTTCTTTCATTGAAACTTTTGCCAAATCGCTGAATTACTCCGTGGAAGATTTTGCGGACGAAGCACTTTATGCTAAGCATCCGATTGACCTTGGAACACGGTGTACGGTATTTATGAACTCCAAAGTAAAGCAGGCCCAGAAAGAAGGCGCTTCCGTTGCCGACATTTCCGCCGGTCTTGCCTATTCCGTTATCAAGAATGCGCTGTTTAAAGTAATCAAGGTTCCCGATGCATCGGAACTTGGTAAGAACATCGTTGTTCAGGGCGGTACATTCTATAACAATGCCGTACTGCGAAGTTTTGAAAAGATCGCAAACTGCGAGACTGTCCGTCCGGATATTGCCGGAATCATGGGAGCATTTGGAGCCGCACTGATCGCGCGGGAACGTTATCATACATATGACTGCAAAGAGACAACTATGCTCTCTATCGATGAGATTGAAAACCTGACATATGAAACGTCCATGGCAAAGTGCCAGCGATGTGCCAACCATTGCCGTCTGACAATCAACAAGTTTACCGGCGGAAGACGTTTCATCACCGGAAACCGTTGCGAACGCGGTCTTGGAAAGGAAAAGACCAACACCGATATTCCAAATCTGTTCGCCTATAAGAACGAACGGTATTTTGGCTACAAACCGCTTCCAAAGGAAAAGGCGCCTTACGGAACGATCGGTCTTGCACGGGTACTGAATATGTACGAGGATTATCCGCTTTGGTTTACTTTCTTTACGGAACTTGGATTTTCCGTCGTCCTCTCTCCGCCTTCTTCCAGAAAGATCTACGAGATGGGGATTGAATCTATTCCAAGTGAATCTGAGTGTTATCCGGCAAAACTTGCCCACGGACATGTTGAATGGCTGATCCGTCAGAATGTTGACCGGATCTTCTATCCTTGTATTCCTTACGAACGGAATGAATTCCCGGATGCGAACAACCACTACAACTGTCCGATTGTCACATCCTATGCGGAAAATATTAAAAACAATATGGATGAGATTGTTCACGGAGAAGTCGACTTTATGAATCCGTTCCTTGCACTGACAAGCGAAGAGATCATAGCCAACCGCCTGGTTGAAATCTTCTCTGAGAAATTCCAGATTCCGGAAGAAAAAATTCGTGATGCTGCTCACAAGGGTTGGGTAGAGATGGAAAATTGCCGAAATGATATCCGCAAAAAAGGTGAGGAAACTCTTGCTTATCTGGAGAAAACCGGACGCCACGGAATTGTTCTGGCTGGACGTCCGTACCATTACGACCCTGAGGTCAACCATGGTATTCCAGAGCTGATTACCTCTTATGGAATCGCTGTTCTGACAGAGGACTCTATCTCCCACTTAAATCCGGTGGAACGTCCGCTCAATGTCATGGACCAGTGGATGTACCACTCCAGACTTTATGCGGCTGCAAACTACGTCAAGACAACCGAAAATCTGGATCTGATCCAGCTCAACTCTTTCGGTTGTGGACTGGACGCGGTGACAACCGATGAAGTGGCAGATATTCTGACAGGTTCCGGCAAAATTTATACGTCTCTGAAAATCGACGAGGTCAACAACCTGGGAGCTGCAAGAATCCGTATCCGTTCTCTTCTTGCCGCCATCCGGGCAAGAGACGCAAAAAAAGAAAAACGGGAAGTACGCAGCGCTGCAATCCAAAAGATTCCATTTACAAAAGAGATGAAAGAGACGTATACGATTCTCTGTCCGCAGATGTCTCCGATTCACTTTGATCTGATCGAGCCTGCATTCCGGGCTTCCGGTTACAAGATCGAAGTACTTCCAAATGACAACAGGGATGCGGTCAATGTCGGTCTGAAATACGTCAACAATGACGCATGTTATCCATCTCTGATGGTTGTCGGACAGATCATGGATGCGATCCTTTCTGGAAAGTACGATACCGATCATCTGGCTGTTATTATTTCCCAGACGGGAGGCGGCTGCCGTGCTTCAAACTATATCGGATTTATCCGCCGTGCGCTGAAGAAAGCCGGATATGCCCATATCCCGGTTATTTCCATCAACTTGAGCGGACTGGAAAAGAATCCTGGCTTTAAGATCACGCCAATGCTGGCACTGCGCGGTGTGTATGCTGCAGTCCTTGGAGATGTCTTTATGCGCTGTCTCTACCGGATCCGTCCGTATGAGGCCGAAAAAGGATCTGCTAATGCACTTTATGAAAAATGGGCTGCTGTATGCCGGAAATTTGTTTCTGAAGGGTATCCTTCCAGACGTCGTTTCAAAAAACTTTGCCGGCAGATCATTCATGACTTTGATACGCTGCCGATCACGGATGAGAAAAAACCTCGTGTAGGAGTTGTCGGAGAAATCCTTGTGAAATTTCTTCCGGCTGCAAACAACTATCTGGTCGATCTTCTGGAGCACGAGGGCGCAGAGGCGGTTGTGCCGGATCTTGTAGATTTCCTGCTGTACTGCTTCTACAACTCCAACTTCAAGCATACCCACCTGGGAATGAAGAAGTCTTCCGCGCAGCTCGCAAATCTTGGTATCAAAGTGATCGAATGGTTCCGGAAACCGGCTGTGGACGCATATAAAAAGAGTAAACGTTTTACTCCGCCATCCAGAATTGAACATCTTGCATCGATGGCAAGTGAAGTTGTTCAGCTTGGAAACCAGACTGGCGAGGGATGGTTCCTGACCGGCGAAATGCTGGAGCTGATCGAGACAGGTGCAAAAAATATTGTCTGCACACAACCATTTGCATGCCTTCCAAACCACGTGGTTGGAAAAGGTGTTATCAAAGAGCTTAGACGGCTTCATCCGGAATCCAATATCGTAGCGATCGACTACGATCCGGGTGCCAGCGAGGTAAACCAGCTGAACCGAATTAAGCTGATGCTTTCTACTGCAAATAAAAATCTTGAAAAAGAACTGCAGGCATCGAATTAATGCTTGCCAGATAATCGAATAGGTGGAAGTCTCCCTTCATATGGCTTTTATCATTTAACAATGCGAATACATTCTGCTCCAATGAGCAAACAGCTTCGGCTCTCGTTTTCTGATAAACGAGAGCCATTTTTCAGCCCGATGCAATAAAGTTGCAAAAGCTAAAACAACATCAAAAATATTGGCACTAAAAAACCGTACATCATACTTATCATAATTAAGAAGTTTTAGACAGTCTGATATACGGTTTTAGACAAGGGAAGAAATTATTCTCCCTCTCCCTTATCCGAACTTATTTGAAATTCTACATAGGCATATTCTGTTGACGAAGAGGCGTTTTCTGTATCAATGGAATAAGGTTTTTTAATTCTATATAATCCCTTTTCTGAAGCACCCTCTAACACACAGATAAAACTTCTTTCTTCACCTTCCTCGATCGTGTAGGCAATATCTTCATATGATATTGAAACCGGAACTGGTGCTAGAATATAAATAGTACAAGTCAAAATGAGAATTCCTTATAAGAAA